>CAZINI010000056.1:0-18945 GCA_964540575.1 uncultured Ruminococcus sp. | reverse complement strand
AGAACAAACCCTAACGCAAAGCGGGGACTTTCCCCCGCCCCTAACGGTTTCTCCTTTGCAATCCTCTTCCCTTTCACCCCACCCTCTTTTCCCCGCTTTACATTTTTGTGTGGGGATATAATTTGTTGTTCTTGTGGTAGTTTGTTGTTTTGTTTTCCGCCTGTTACCTTACTGACCTTTGTCGGTGTGTTAAACTACATTTGCGATAACAAAATTAAGCATTATGCATTATGAATTATGCATTAAAGATTACGCATTATGAATTATGAATTGCTAACAGTATGAATATTTCCCAAAGGCTTGTACTATAATATTTCAACGCGATTTTTTCGTATTATATACTAAAGTGAACCATTTAAATCACGTATAAAACTCATCACTCAACACTAAACATTCATCACTAAACAAGAATTGCCCATCGTATGAATATTTCCCAAAGGCTTGTACTATAATATATCAAAGCGATTTTTTCGTATTATATACTAAAGCGAACCATTTAAATCACATATAAAACTCATCACTCAACACTAAACATTCATCACTAAACAAGAAGGGAAGTACATATTATGAGAAGATTTCAAAAACGAAAAATACAGGGAACAGTCACTCTTGCCGCCGTGGGAATAGCCTCGGCAGCGGCGTTTGCGGTGCTGCCCCTGCCGTCCGCCGAAGAATGTGCGGTCACGGCAGCTCGGCTTATTGCGGGAGCGGACAAGGAAGCCACGACCGAAGCACAAACCGTCCCGGAAGCTTTTCCCGCCGCAGCGGATATTCCCGACTTTATGCCAATATCATACGGAAAAATCTCCCGACCGTCCTCGGCAAATGAGGAAGCGGAGGTGCATACCGAAGAGCCTGCCCCCTCCACACCCGACATTTCCCAAAAGGGCAGCGGTCCCATTGAGCGGAAACAGTACGGCAAATTTGTTGGCGATGAATACATATCCCTCCCAAACGGCGGGCAGATACGGAATATCACCGAGCTGTCCAACGATGAGGTGCAGTCCGCCGTGTCGGACGGTGCGGATTTTCAGCTGAAAGCAGACGGCAAAATTCGGGTGATGATAATGCACACCCACACCACCGAATGCTATGAGCCGTTCCCCACCGACAGCTACGACGGCGAGCGTTCCTGCCGAACCACCGACCTATCCGCAAATATGGCAGCGGTGGGGGACAAAATAGCCGCCGAGCTTGAAGCGGCGGGCATCGGCGTTTATCACGACACGACTCTGCACGACTATCCCTCCTATAACGGGTCCTATGAGCGGAGTGCGGAAACGGTCAAGGCGGCTTTGGAGGAATATCCCGACATACAAATAGTGCTGGACGTTCACCGTGACGCTATGGAAACCGCCGACGGCGTGCGTATCGCTCCCGTTGCGGAAATAGACGGCAAAAACGCCGCACAGGTGATGATCATCTGCGGTGCCGATGACGGAACTATGGATATGCCGAATTTTATGAAAAATCTGGGATTTGCCGCCGACCTTCAGCAGGCTTTGGAGATGACCGCACCGTCCCTGACACGACCCGTGCTGTTTGATTACAGGCGATATAATCAGGATTTAACCACAGGCTCGCTGCTCATTGAGGTGGGCAGTCACGGAAACAGCCTTGACGAGGCACTTTACAGCGGAGAGCTTATCGGAAAGGCAGTAGCGTCATTAGCACAATAAGTCAGTTCGAAAAGAGGAATGAAAATGACCGGGATAAGAGCTTTTTTTCATGTTGAAATGCCAAAAAAACAGAAACGCCGTCGGGCGGTATTTCTTGCCATAGAATATATCGTTCTGCTGACCGTCCTTTTTTGGGGGATAATCACCGCATGGAAAAACAGCTACAACCTTATGAACAAAGAACCTATCACCGTTTTCACGGCGGACAGGCAGGGAGATACTATCAATATCGTGTTTATGAACAACGAGTATCATGCAGAAATTCCCGAGATATTTTCGGGCGGATAATCTTCGGGCGAACGGACATACTAAACCTTGAGGTGATAAAAATGTCCAAGCAAGGAATGAAGCGTCCCGAACACACCTATGTTCAGCCGTGGAACGAAGCTGCCGCCGTCCCCGAGATACAGGGCAAGGCAAAGCACGGCAAGGCAAAGGCAAATCCTATCATTGCAGGCACGAAGCCGCCTGCACAAAAGGTTTTCCACACGGAAAGACCTATCTCAAAGGTCTATCCCGTTATCGATAACGACCTTGCACGGGATAATATCGAAAATGATATTACCGCTGCGGACCTGCAAGACCTTTGAACAAGTGTTGAGTTATGAGTGTTGAGTGTTGAATTATAAGAAATATCCATTGAGCAGTATTTCTATGATTTATCAAAATTCAACACTCAACACTCAACACTCAACATTAAGCTTGACTTGACAGCGTTTTTTGTGTAAAATAAAAATATCAAAAAACGGGAGGAAAGACAGTTGATAGCATATCGCATAATGAAAATTTCCGATTATGACGGAGTTTACGAGCTTTGGATAAATACGCCCGGAATGGGTCTGAACACTGCCGATGACAGCCGTGAGGGCATAGAAAAATATCTCAGGCGAAACCCGACCACAAGCTTTGTTGCGGCGGACGGCGAAAAAATTGTCGGCGTAATTATGGCGGGTCACGACGGCAGGCGGGGATATATCCATCACACCGCCGTTCTGCCGCAGTACAGAGGTCGGCATATCGGGAAAACTCTTGTGGAGCACGCAATGTCCGCACTTGACAAGGAGGGCATCAACAAGGTCGCTCTGGTGGCGTTCCAACGAAATGAGGTCGGCAACGGCTTCTGGGAGAAGCTGGGCTTTTCCAGCCGTGACGATTTGGTTTACCGAAACAAAAATATTCACGACCTGCATAGGATAGACACTTGAACATGGAGGAAAATATGGCAGATACATATAAAATATCCGTCCTGACGGAATCCGACAGGACGGCATTCGAGAAATTAACAGCGGAATATCTTCCGGGCAGCGATTTGGACGTTGTTCGGGAGAGGTCGAAGAAATACGGCAAGGCGTTTTTGACGGCTAAGATAAACGGCGAGGTCATCGGCGTTGCTTTCGGGTGGGAAAGACGGATAGCCGTCCCCGAGGACGACTCGTTCTGCCTTGACGGTATTGCGGTAAAAGAACAGTTCCACCGAATGGGCATTGGCAGAGAAATGCTGAAAATATTTGAAGCGGCAGCGGCTGAATACGGCTGTGACAGTGTGTCCGTCGGTTCGGCGGGCGGGTATGTTGAACGGTTTTATATGAGCTGCGGATATGTCCCGAAAGAGTACAAGCTTTGCACCGATGAGGGGATAGTTCTCGTGAAAACATTCCGTGACATTTCCGATTATGAAAGCTATGAAAGACCTGTGGGGGACGGGTTTGTGGTGATGGAGAAAATGATATAAAAATGCTCCCGCCTATCAATTAAATGGACATTTTTATCATCTTATCCAATAGCCTAAAGAAAGGAATACTATAATGAATGAAGATAATTTTCCTGTTTTTACATACTTTTTGAAAAGCTATATCCCAATGGAAAAACCCTGTTCTGAGTTAATGGCAGAATTTAAACTTGAACCAAACAGATTACAGATTGAACTAAAAAAAGAGATAATAAAGCTTAAAGAAATGGACGTATGTGATATTCAAGCATATATGACACGTAAAACTCACATTCGTATGCGTCAAAAACAGATAATTGAATTTTTAAATGATATTATAAACGGGCTGGATTCTTAAAAGAATAATCGTACAATCAAATTGGCATATATAGCCTGTAAGTGCTTTTGAACAATAAAGCTCCCGCCGAGAATTTTCAACATTTCGGCGGGAGCTGTTTTATTTGATTTCTATATCCTCCGCATTTAAAATATCCTCTTCCGAAACTCCAAGCATTTCCATAACTTCTTTTTCGGAATAGGTTTTATCCTCGGAGGCGTTCATTCTCCTGATTGCTTCAAACAGAAGCTGCTGATTTTCATCAGATGAAACATTATCAAGCATTAGCAGTTTCCTCTGTTGCCTTTTCCTCCTCGGGAACATTCACCTCGTCAGCCTTTTCTATCTCCTTGCCGAGGAACTCGGGGAGCTCCATTCCAGCCTGCTTGAACAGTTCATTCATAGGCGGTACGGACTTCATCAGACCGGCGATAAAATCGGAGGTAGCGTTTCTGCCGTCGGCGTTTGTGCCGCTGTCCCAGACAGTGACCTTGTCGATCTTGATATTCTTGATAGCGTCCACCTGAATACGCATAAGCTCTTCAAGCTTGTCGGCAACTATCAGCTTAACTGCGGAATCGGCGTCACCGCCTGCCGCTTCGATAAGCTTTCTCATACCCTCTGCCTGCTTCTCAAGAATTTCCTGTGCACCTCGTGCTTCGGCTGCCATCTTTGCGAATGCGGCGTCAGCCTCACCCTTTGCCTTGCGTCTGATGACCTCGGCTTCGGCTTCTGCGGCTATCTCTGCTTTTTCCTTTTCGATCTGTGCCTTTACGATAATGTCAGCCTTCTGGCTTGCCATTTCCAGCTCTGCACGGCGAAGCTCGGCTTCCTGCTGCGACTGATAGGCTTCTGCCTTTGCCTTTGCTGCCTGAACGGCTTCTGCTGCTGTCGCAATTCTGAGAGCTTCCGCTTCCTTTTCACGTCTTGCGGCGTCCGACTGTGCAACGGCTATCTTAGCGTTGTTTTCACCCTCGATAGCGGCTGCGTTTGCGGCTGCAACCTGAACTCTCTGCTCCTGCCATGCCTTTGCCTGACCTATCTCACCATCTCTGCCCGTCTGAGCAACGGCGATCTTAGCGTCGTTTTCAGCCTTGGCGTTGGCTTCCTGCTCCTTCTGACGTCTGATAGCTTCCGACTGAGCGATCTCTATCTTAGCGTTGTTTTCACCCTCGATAGCGGACGCATTTGCGGCTGCTACCTGAATTCTCTGGTCACGTCTTGCGTTTGCTTCACCGATAGCACCATCTCTGTCCTGCTCGGCAACGCTCTTTCTTGCGTCGTTGATAGCCTTTGCGGCTGCTTCCTTACCGAGTGCCTCTATGTAGCCCGATTCGTCGTTAATATCGGTAACGTTAACGTTGATAAGCCGCAGACCGATCTTTTTCAGCTCAATTTCAACGTTATTCGATACGGCAATAAGGAACTTGTCACGGTCGGTATTTATCTCCTCAATGTCCATAGTCGCAATAACAAGACGAAGCTGACCGAAGATAATATCCTTTGCAAGCTCCTGTATCTCCATCATCTTAAGACCGAGAAGTCTTTCAGCAGCATTCTGCATAACGCCCGGCTCGGTGGATATTCCGACGGTAAATCTCGACGGAACATCAACACGGATATTCTGCTTGGAAAGTGCATTTTTCAGGTCAACGTTAATGGAAATAGGTGTCAGGTCCAGATACTGATATGACTGTATAACGGGGACGATAAACGCCGCACCGCCGTGAATACACTTCGCACTTTTTGTAACGCCGTTTGCGTCCGTGCCGACCTTACCGTAAATAACCAGAACCTTGTCCGAGGGACATTTTCTGAATCTCGAAAGCAATGCTATAATTGCCGCCAGCAGCACCGCCGCAATAATTATGACTGCTGTTAATACCTCAAATCCGCCCATAAAAATTCCTCCCTAAAATTGTGTTATTTTATCCTCAGTCATCCTTTTCGATGACTAAGGTATCTCCCCTAAGGTCGATGATACGCACGGAAGTGCCCGTTTTCAGCGGCTCTCTGCCGTCCTGAACAGCGGGAAGCTCCATAAATCTGCCCTGCACGGTCAGCGTTACCTTTCCTTCGCCGCCGCCCGATTCGGGGATAGTCAGATAGACCGTCCCGTGCTCGCCGAGGGCATTTTTCAGCTCGATAGTTCCGCTTTCCGACAGCTTTTTCGACAGACTCATTATCTTCGCAACGCCGAACATTGCCGCCGCACCGAACGCCGCACCGATAAGCATTGCCGCAAACGCAGGCGTTCCGCCGCCGTAGGAGATTATGGAAACCCAGCTGAACACCGTCAGGAATGCGATGACCGTCTGCAATGTGAACAGCCGCAGAGCACCTATGTCGGCAGGATTTCCGCCGTCGCTCATATCGGAAATATCTGTGTGGGTGTCAGCCGACATATCGGGCATATCATCGGGAATATCCCCGAGATCAAGCCCCGAGGTGTCGCTGACTTCAATTCCCGAGCCGCCGTCGCCTATTCCGCAGAGCGAAATGATCGTCTGAATTATAAGGATAAGCGAGGACGGAACGGCTATGCAGTACAGCACTTTCAATATAGAATCAAGACCGTCCCACCATTCACTCATACCGATCCCCTCCGTAAATTGTATTTACTTAAATTATAAGATATTCCTCATAAAATGTCAATATGTTTTGATGCGATTTTTACGGTTTGTAACTACTGCATAAATTGACGTTAGATTTTTTGTATATATTACAAGAGCGATACGGAAAAATATTTTAAAAAACCCCTTGCATTTCCGAATTAAATCTGTTAAAATATATGTAAATCATATTTACTAGTGCTTAATTTAATGTGGAAAGTGAAAAGTGAAAAGTGGAATTTTTTGTTAAATTCAACATTCAACACTCAACATTCATCACTAATAACTTCACTCTCCACTTTTCACACTTCACATTATCATTAAAGGAGGAGTACTATGGATCCTATCGAGCTGGGTAAAAAGATAAAGGAAGCAAGGCTGGCTAAGAAAATGACCCAGAGCGAGGTCGTGGGCGATTTTATCACAAGAAATATGCTCAGTCAGATAGAAAGCGGCACGGCAACGCCCTCGGTGAAAACGCTGGAATATCTCGCAAAGACCCTTGGACTGAACCTTACAAGCCTTATGCCCACCGAAGAAACCTCGGCTGACGAAACCATCAGACAGCTGTTAAGCGTAAAGCAGCTTGTCCGTGAGGGCTACTGGCGTGACGCCGCCTGCCTTGCGGAGGAAGCACTTGCAACGCAGCAGTTAAACGATGAATTTTCCGCTCTGCTGGCAAAGGCATATTACGAAATAGCAAAAGAATCCACCGCCGAAAAGAACTACACCTCGGCTATTTCTTTAGCAGACAAGGCTTATGCACTTGCTTCGGAGGGTGTTTACGCAAACCGTTCCCTTGAAGCGGACTGTATGCTGCTTAAAGCGGAAATAGCGGGCAAGCTCAGCGAATTTTACAGCGAAATGGCAAAAAATCCGAAGTAAAAAGGCTGTGTCACCGCACCGATAGGTTTTGTACCAGCCCGACATACAAAAATTTAGTGTTGAGTGTTGAAAGTTGAGAGTTGAATTATAATAAGCGACAAAAATTATTATTTTGAGCGGAATTTGAGTTAGGTAGAAATATATAACGTTTACTGTAAATTCAACACTCATCACTCAACTTTCAACACTAAATCCCACTTTTCACATTCCACATTGATAAAAATTTATAGTAAATGCTTGATTTTCGGCGAATAATGTGGTAAAATATCCATTGGTATAATTTTAATATGAAAGGTGAATTTTACTATGTTGATTCTCGTTGTAAACGCAGGAAGCTCCTCGCTGAAATATCAGCTTATCGATATGGATAACGAAAGCGTTCTTGCAAAGGGTAACTGTGACCGTATCGGTATTGACGGACACGTTTCCCACAAAACAGGCGACGGACGCACATTTGACGCCGACTGCAATTTCCCCACACATACCGAAGCATTTGAAAAGCTGGTTGAAGTCCTGACCACGGGTGACGCTGCTGTTATCAAGTCCATGGACGAGATCTCCGCTGTCGGACACAGAATAGTACAGGGTGCTGAGGTGTTCAGCGAAACAACTCTCGTTACAGACGAAGTTATCGACAAGATCGACGGTCTGTCCGAGCTTGCTCCCGTACATAACCACCCCCACGCTCTTGCACTGAGAGCCTGCAAGAAGGTTATCCCCGCAAGCTGTCCTCAGGTAGTTGTGTTCGATACCGCATTCCATCAGACAATGCCCGAAAAGGCTTATATGTTCGGTCTGCCTTATGAGTGCTATGAAAGACTTCACGTCAGAAAATACGGTTTCCACGGCACATCTCACCGCTTTGTTTCCGCTGCTCTTGCAGAGGCTATGGGTAAGGACATTAAGGATCTGAAGATAGTTTCCTGTCATCTCGGAAACGGTTCGTCCATCACCGCTATCGAGGGCGGAAAGTCCATCGACACAACAATGGGCTTCACTCCTCTTGACGGCGTTATCATGGGAACACGAAGCGGTGCCGTTGACCCCTCCGCTGTTGAATTCGTTCAGAAGAAGCTGGGTCTTACAGCCGATCAGATGAGCGATTATCTGAACAAGAAGTCCGGTTTCCTCGGAATTTCCGGTATTTCCAGCGATAACAGAGATATTGCCGCAGCAGCTGCAAAGGGCGACAAGAGAGCTATCCTTGCGGGCGAAATGCTCCGTTACGAGATAAAGAAGTATATCGGCAGCTTTACCGCTGTTATGAACGGTCTTGACGCCGTTATCTTCACAGGCGGTATCGGCGAGAACGCTCCCGAAGTAAGAGCCGACGTTTGTGCAAATATGGATTATCTCGGCATCAAGCTGGACGCTTCCAAGAATGACGGTCTGAGAGGAAAGCTTTGCAAGATCTCCGCAGACGATTCCAAGGTTGAGGTTTGGGTAGTTCCCACCAACGAGGAGCTGCTTATTGCAAGAGATACACTTGCCCTCATCTCCAAATAATAAAAGTTTCGCCAGCCTTTACAAAGGCTGCAGGGGTCAAGGGGGCAGAGCCACCTTGTCGCCCGTCGCAACGGGCGAAATCCGCAGCTAACAATCCACACTCAGCCAACAGTAAAAAACACAAAAGCAACAGTTCAAAAAAAGCACCGCACACAAACAAATCAGTAAAGCAACAAATTCACGACAATAACAAAAGCCGTGTAAAACAGATACGGTGTGCGGTGCCGCAAAAAATAAATCGGGGTTAACCCCCGATTTATTTTTTGCCCCCGCCGCCGCTGTCAAGCGGCGGAAAATACTATGGTCATAGCATTTCCCGCAAAAACAAAGGCTTTCGGAAGAAAAAATCTCCCGAAAGCCCTTTTTGCCTATGAAAATCCCTTACTTCTTCGCTTCTTTTGCCTTGACAGCCTTAACGATCTTGTTAAATTCCAGAGCCTTGTCAATGCTGCCCTCGACCTTGAGCTTTCCTGTGGTGAAAGCAAAAACCGAATCCAGCGAGCCGTCAGCCAGCTTGAAGAAATCCTCGGCGGTGACAATGAACTTGCAGTCCCTGTCGTAATACTCGTAGGGTTCAACGTAAAGCTTCCTTTCAAGAAGCTCTATGTAGAAAATTCCCGAACCGTCGCCGATAATATCCACCTCAACAGCAAGATGACCGTCAATATTGCTGACATCGCTCTGCATAATGATTTCCTTTGACTTTGCAAATACTTCATCGAATGTCATAGTACATTCCCCTTTCTCATCGGTTGACCGACAAGGGTATTTTACCATATATTCTCGGAAATTGCAATAGTTTTGAAAAAAATTTATACCATTTCGCCCTGAATTGCCTGATTTCTTCTTATCTTCTTGGAGGTTGTCTTGTCAAATTCCACTCTTCTCAGACGAATACGACGGATAGTTTTGGACGAAGTGAGGGTCTTGTTTATCTCCATGATAAGCTGATTGAGGTCTGCACCTATGGTCTTGTCGTCAGCTTCGCCGTACAGGTCAAGGTTCGGGAATATCTCAGCGGTGATAACGCCGTCCTCGGCATATACCAGCACTTCCTTTACCTTATCCACCATAGCAAACTTGTTTTCCAGCTCCTCGGGAGATACATTTTCACCGTTGCTTAGGATAATGAGGTTCTTCTTTCTGCCTGTGATGAAAATGCGGTTCTTCTCGTCAACATAGCCGAGGTCGCCTGTATGCAGCCAGCCATCGGCGTCCAGAGCCTCGGCGGTTGCGGCTTCGTCCTTGTAGTAGCCCTTCATTACCGAAGGACTCTTTGCGGTAATTTCGCCGTCAACGATGCGTACCTCACAGCCGTTTACGATAGTTCCAACTGCTTCGCTGTACTCGTCCTGCAATGTTGCGGTGGATATTCTGGGTGAACATTCGGTCATGCCGTAGCCCTGTGCAATGGGCAGACCGAGAGCGTTATATCCCTTGATAAGCTCGGGACTGAGATATGCTCCGCCGCTGTAAATTCCCTTTAATCTTCCGCCGAATACAGCCTGTGCTATCATAGCGGGAGGAACGTCGGGCTTTGCCTTTGAAGCAGCCATTATCTGCTTGTAAATGGTTTCTGCGATCATGGGAACAAGCAGCATAATCGTCGGACGGAAAAGCTTGAGATTTGCCGCAATTCTCAGCAGCGAATCATTGACGCAGACCGTTGCACCGTATCTCAGGGAAAGGAGAATATCGCAGGTAAAGCAGTAAACGTGGTGAACGGGCAGAACCGTCAGCAGCTCGTCCTCGGGAGAGCTTTCGTTGTCCTGACAGGTGGCGTTATCCACGAAATTGCCGTGGGTGAGCATTACGCCCTTTGGCTTGCCCGTTGTGCCCGAGGTGTAAACGATGGAAGCAAGTGCCTCGGGAACAGCGTCCTTGCCCTCCAGCGGCTGATATTTGTCAAGAATATCGGGGAGAACATTGTCCGCACCCTCGCAAGCCTGCAATGACACATAAGTGTGTACAGCGGGACAGCTTTTCTTGATAAACTCTATCATCGGCGTGTAGCGGGAATCATAGAAGAAAATTTCCGAATCGGAGCGGTTTATCAGCTCGCAAATGTCGGGGCATGCCAGCTGAGCGTCCAGCGGAACGATAACATTTCCGTCCAGAACTGTTCCGAAATAGCACTCCAGATATGCGGCACTTGTAGGACCGATAACGGCAGCGTGGAGCTTGTTTCCCTTGGAAACGTCCTTGATGAAGGCGTTTACCTTCTTGATATTTTCGTAGAATTTTGCGAATGAGGTTTCGGCAATTCCGCCCTCAGCCTTTTCCTTTATGTACGCCTTTTCGCCGTATTCCTCGGCAGCAAGTCTGACCAGGTCTGCAAGTGTTTTGATATTGTTCTTGTCCATATATTCTCCTCCAAATTATGCCTTGCGGGCTTCGATATAGCTGATAGCTTCGCCGACTGTGTGGATATTTACGACTTCCTGCTCGTCAACGGTGATGCCAAGCTCGTTTTCCAGCTCGCCCAGCAGGCTCATAAAATCGAAGGAGTTAAAGCCTAAGTCCTCGATAAATCTCGACTCGCCTGTGATGGTATCGGGGTCAACGTCAACATAGTTGCAGATAAGTTCCTTTAATTTTTCAAGCATCTTTTTATCCTCCAAAATAGTATTTTCGGTCAAAATTTATGGGAATATCAAATCATTTCAAGAATTTCGCCGACAGTGCGGTTATGGTTCTCGATACCTCTGAAAAGCACACGGCAGAGATAGTAATACAGATATTCCATCTCAGACTCGGTAACAACAGCCTTTTTGTACTCGAAATTGAAGTCCAGACCGTTGTCCTCAACACGGTGCATAACAGTCAGATAAAGGGGCTGAGCCGCAACGCCGTTTGTGTACCAGAAGCTCTTGTACTGAACATCGGGAATATCCGCTTCCTTCTGCTGGAGAGTCAGCGGCTGATAGGTCAGGCTGATGCTCTCGTAGCTTGCTCCGGGACGAAGCTTCCAATGCTTGGAACGCTCCATTGTCAGGGCGATGGGGTCCTTGTTTGCGTGATGGAAGAGCTTGTTCTGCTCTGTCTGGATAATTCTGATAGCGTCAAGGAATGTAGTTTCGGGCTCGATAATAGTTCTCAGGGGGAAGAAGTGAATTCTTGTACCGCCCGAACGCTTTTCAAGGATAGTTCCTCTTCTTGCAACGTTGCTCTTGATGGAAACGTCCTTTTCATCGTTATTGAACTTGGAAAGCACCGTTCTAAGGCCCATGCTGAGCAGGCTTGCCATAGGCACGTTATTGTCAAGGCAGAACTGCATAAGTCTGTCGGAGGGGTCTTTTTCAAGGTGATAAACGGAAATGGAAGCGTCCAGGCTGTCGGAAGTGATGATAGCGGAACGCAGGTCGGGGTTGCCTGTTTCACGACGCTGGGTGAGCAGTCTGCCCATTCCCGTGAAGTCGGTGTACATAGGCTCGCTGCCTGCTATTTCGTTGGCAAAGAACTCGTTGTCCTTCAGCTTTGCGGGAGAATCAGCCTCATATGCCAGATCCTTTTCAATGCACTTGATATAGGACTGCATGGGCTTCGGGTAGGGTGTGCCGTACTTTTCCGCACAGTACAGTTCAAGAACATCTCTGTCGAAGGAAATAATGGAGCTGGAATCCATTGTCATATGGTCGACCTTGAGATAAATGCCGTTATATCCGCCGGGCAGCTTTATCATTACGACCTTGTTCATAGGGGAATTGTAACGGGGGAAAGGCTCGGCAGTCCACTTTCTCATTTCGTTATGAGCGGCTTCCTCTCTCCAATTTGAGAAATCGCAGAAGCCAATTTCTCTTTCCTCAAAGGGGACAACATACTGATAAACCGTTCCGTCCTCGTCCTCGATAAATCTCAGACGCATGGACTCAAAACGCTCATATGCCTTGTAGATAGCCTTTTTCAGTATTCTGAAATCGGTGTCCTCCTTAACGTAAAGACCCGTTCCGATATTCAGCACCTGCTGACGGGGACAATATTTCACCGTGTAATGATGAAGCCTCTGTGCGGCTGTCAGGGGATAGCATTTCATAACCGAACCGTTAATGTTTATCTCTTTCACTTAGCTTTACACTCCCATCATATTTTTGACGCCGAATTATTCGGCGGAATTAATTGGCGAATACTTATTTATGAATTCCTCCACCTTTGCCTCGTAACGCTCGGGGTTTTCGTAAAGGCTGGCGGCGTGTCCCGCATTTTCAACGACCATCATATCCTTGGGGGCAACACAGGCAACGTAGTTTTTCTCGCTCATCCATGTGGGGACGAAATCATCGTCCTTGCCGTGGATAAACAGGGTCGGCGTCTTGGTGACCTTCATTGCATCAAGGGTGGAATAGTCCCTGAAACCGTAGCCTGCCTTTTTGCGGCACATTGCATCGTTAATGTTCATTACGGGGAAGGGCGGCAGATGATAATCTCTCTTTAATATATGTGCAAAAACGTCATAGGGGGACGTGAACGCACAGTCCGCAATTATCGCTTTGACATTTGCGGGCAGGTCGGGAAATCCCGAAGTCATAAGCACCGTTGCACCGCCCATGGAAACGCCGAAAAGGATTATCTTCTTGTTCTCGCCGAAACGGGAAACGGCGTATTTTGTCCATGCAAGGCAGTCGAAACGGTCAAGAATGCCGAAGCCTATGTACTTGCCCTCGCTCTTGCCGTGGGCTCTGTTGTCAACGATAAGGCAGTCCGCACCCTTTTCCAGGAAAAACTTGCAGATGGACGGGCAGTCGTTCATTCCCATGCTTGTGTAGCCGTGGAAGCCGATAACGATAGTGTCCGACGGCTTATCGGCGGGGAAATAGTCACCGTGGAGAGTGAGGTCGTCCCTTGATTTTATGGTGATATGCTCCGAAGGGCGTTCAAGTATCCATTCCTTTCGGGGACGGATTATCTTGCGGTATTCCTCCCAGCGTGCCATATCAGCCATTTCGTCCAGATTTACACGGACCTCGTCCTGACGGGGGATAACTTTGTTAAAAAGCGTAAGTGCACCTGCTGTCGCACCCGCTGCTCCCAGCAGAGCAACGCCGCCCAAAACCGCAGCGATTCCGGATCCATTCATAAAACAACTGCTCCTTTCATTTTTCGACCGACAGTCGGATTTCATTATTTTTATCATAACACATTTTCGACCGTCGGTCAAGTAAATTTTTCAAAAAATCTTGTCAACGGGAAATTTTTGTGTTACAATGACATTATGGACTAAATCGAACGCCCATTTACTGTAAAAATAGCCAAAGGAAGCATCAGGAAACTATGAAAACCGACAAGAAAGAACTTATTTTTAAAGCCACCGAGGAGCTTATCTCCGAAACTGCTTATAACGATATAACCGTTGATGCCATTGCAAAGAAAGCAGGGATAGGCAAGGGCAGTGTTTATTACTATTTCAAGAGCAAGGACGAGATAATCTACGCTGTTGTGGAGAGAAGCTACCGCCGTGCGATCAGAGATTTTTTTGAGAATATACATAACCGTCCCGAAACGTCGGCACTTGAAAAGATGAAGCTGCTCTTTTACAGCATAATCAAGCAGGATTACAGCAACAATGAAAAGAATATGCTGCATAAGCTGAATCTCCACGAGGACCCCGATATTCACCATAAAATAAATATTGCCGCCATTCAGGAGATAGCCCCCGTGGTGGAGCAGCTTATGTATGAGGGCATCACCGAAGGCACCATACATTCCGAAACGCCCAAGGAAAGTGCAGAGGTCATTGTGGCGGTGCTGACATATTTTCTGGACAGGTCAATGTATTCAGATGACCCGCAGGTAATGCTCAACAGAATGAAGCTTATCTCCGAGGTTATGGAAACCTGTCTGAAAGCCGAAAAGGGCAGCTTTGATTATCTGTACAAGCTAAAATGAAAAATGTTGAGTGTTGAGTTTTTAGTGAAATACCTATTAATGGATCACATTAACTCAACACTTAACACTTAACATTTAACATCATTTGAAAGGATATACTATGAAAAAATCTTTAAAAGTCCTCGGAAATGTGGCTGTAATTCTCGTAATACTTGCATTGGCTTTCTACTGCATTCCCGGCAGAGATGATCTCATCGCCGATATTATCGACACATTTACCTATAAAGAAATAGAATACACCGAGCGTTCAAAAGAACAGCTTTTGTCCGATTTCGACTATATGATGGACGTTCTCAAAACGGGTATCCCGAATATTTCCGAAAGCGAAAAGCTCTATGGCTTCGACTTCGACGAGAAATGTGCCCGTTACCGTGAAATGGCGGAGAAGTGCGAAAACGGCTTTGAGTTTTACGTCCTGTGCAACGCTGTGCTTGCGGATATTCCCAACTGCCACACCTATATGAGCTATATGCAGTCAAGCTATATCGCCGCACAGATGTGCTTTAATTCGGAGCATGTCCGCTTCACCCCCAATATCGGCGGAAATGCGGACGCATGGAATAAATATCTCGGCGAAAAAATGGTCGAGGTGTGCGACAGGGACAACACTATCGTTTACCTTTACTGTGACGGACATTATATGAATATCGAATACCAAAAGCCCGAGCTTCGTGAAAAAGGCGGACAGGAAATTCTCGAAATAAACGGCAGACCCGTTACCGAATTTGCGGCGGAAAGGCTGTTTTCCTCAAAGCTGAGCTACGATTTCAAAAACAATATCCCCTACCGAAACGACATTTCCTTTAACCTTACAGACGGCGAGGAGCTGGACGCTCTTATCCTTTGCGATGACGGCAGCACCAAGGAAATAAAGCTTTACTACAGCCTTGAAAGAGATACGGCGTACTATGAGATGGCAATGTATGCAGCCTTGCAGGACTTCGACTTTGAGGAAGCTATGCAGGAGGTCGACGAAAGCTCATATACTCTTGTTTACACCGAGGAAACCGACACCCTCTATGCCGAATTTACAAGCTTCGACTATTTTGACGGAGAAAAGCTGGCGGAGGAAATGGAAAAATACGCCGAATGCCGTCATATCATATTTGACGTTCGGGAAAACGGCGGCGGTGTCACGGGCTTTTGGGAAAAAAATATCTACGCTCCCCTTTTCAAGGATAAGATGATAATCGACAACGAATCCTATCTGGAGCTGAATAAGTACAACTGCAACCCGTTCGGCGACCTGCTTGAAAGCCTTTACTATTCCCACGAAAAGCTGTCCCCAAGCGAGCTGCCCTTTGAAACGGACAGCATTCTCAGCTGGTACAAATTCAGCGAATATTCGGAATATGACGGAAACTACAACGGCGAAACGCCCATTGAGGACAGGGATATTTACATTCTTTCGGGCAGATCGTCGGCATCGCTCACCGATGAATTTATCCACTATTTCCGAAAAAATAACCTTGCAACGGTCGTCGGCGAGAACACCAAGGGCGAGGGCATCGCACCCACATTTATGTGTCAGATAATGCCCGAAACGGGGCTGGTTTTCAACTATTCCCCCTTTGTCGCCTTTAATTCCGACGGAAAGGATAACTCCGTCTACTGCTCCGCTCCCGATATTTACGTTACACTTTCGAGAGATGATTATGTCATAAACCGAAAGCTTCGTATGGAGGGCAAGGAAACTCTTGATTACGAAAACCGCCTGCTTTGGGACACGGAGCTTAAATATGTTCTTGCCCAAATAGAAGCAGATATTGATATGCCCGCCGTTGCGGCGTAATACATGCAAAGGAACTTAAATATGCAGGACAATTTTAAATTCAAAGTAAACTTAGGCGGAATGATAGATATTCTGTCAAACCACCTTTACAGCAGCCCCGACGTTTTCGTCCGTGAGCTTATGCAAAACGGCGTTGACGCAATTTCCGCAAGGCAGAAAGCCGACCCGAATTTCCCCGAAAACGGCGGTCTTATCACCGTTGAGATAGACGAGGGAAAAACCATTCGCTTTACCGACAACGGCACGGGACTTACCGAAGATGAGATACACCGCTTCCTTGCAGTCATCGGTCAGTCATCGAAACGGGATATTGAGGAGGGTATGATAGACGCCGATTACATAGGACGGTTCGGCATCGGTCTGCTTTCCTGCTTTATGGTCACGGACGAGATACTTGTCCGCACCCGCTCATTCCGTCAGCCCGATATATGCATCGAATGGCACGGCCGCCCCGACGGAACATACACTATCCGCCCCGCTCTCAGAGAATGTGAGATAGGCACGGAGATAGTCATCAGGGCAAAGGAAGGCTCGGAGGAACGGTTCACTGAGGAACGTGTCAGCGAGCTTATTCTGTACTACGGTCTGCCCCTGCCATTTCCCGTCTGCATAAAAAAGGGCGAAAAGCTCACACGGATAAACACTCTCCCCACCGTTGGCGGCAGCTCACGGGAAAGCGTTATGCAGCTGGGCACGGCACTGTTCGGGGAGAATTTCATCGACTATATCCCGCTGGAGTCTAAGTCGGGACTGTTCAGCGGTGCGGCGTTCATACTGCCCTATTCCGTGGCGGCAAATTCCGAGCAGAAGCACCGCATTTATCTGAAAAATATGCTGCTTACCGAGGACGGCAAGTCAATTCTGCCAAAATGGGCGTTTTTCGTCCGCTGTTTTTTCAACACCTCAAGGCTCCGTCCCACCGCTTCCCGTGAGGATTTTTACGAGGACGATAACCTGAAAGCAGCAAGAAAAGAGCTTGGCAGCTGCATCAGCCGCTATCTTATGCACATTTCCAGGACAAATCCCCCGCTGCTGAAACGGATAGTGACTATCCACAGCCTGGCGGTAAAATCCATTGCCGCCGAGGACGATGAGCTGTTTAACGTGTTTATGCCCCATCTCACCTTTGAAACCTCTCTGGGCGAGCTTACGGGCAGCGAGATACGCAATTTTGCGGGACGGATAAGCTACACCTCCGAGGTGGACAAGTTCCGTCAGCTTTCGTCCATTTACAGGGCACAGGGCGAGCTTCTTGTCAATGCGGGATATGTTTACGAAACTGCACTGATACAAAAGCTTGCGGAGAAAAACACCTTTGCGGACATTAAGGAAGTGGAGGACGGCGACATTGAGGGCATTCTCTCCGACCCCGAGGGTGTTGACAGGGACACTGTCAAGCGTTTTGAACAAGCGGCAAACGATGCCGTTTCCGATGGAGAAATAGTTTGCTCATTGAAAAGCTTTTCTCCCGAGCAGCTTCCCGCACTGTTCGTCACCGATGAAAACGCCCGTATCCTTCGGGATATAAAGCGTTCAAAGGCGGCGGGGCTGGATATTTTTTCGGAAATGCTGGACGCATTCTCCGCCGAATTTGACGGTCTGGGACATTCCACTTTGTATTTCAACACAAACAATCCCCTTGTAAAAAAGCTTATCTCCACCGACAGCGAGGAAAAGCTGAAAGCGGCGGCAGCAGTGCTGTATGTGCAGTCCCTGCTTTCGGGCGGACACCCCGTAAGGACTAAGGAAATGGAGCTTATGAACAACGGTCTGCTGGTTCTTCTTGACTAAATAAGTTAATGGGTGTTCCCCCGCATTCGGTGAGGGAACACCCATTAATCATTATATAGATTTCCTGCTGCTTCGCCGTCCCAACGCTTTGCGGTGGAAGTATTACGCATTATCAAGCTAAAAAAACGCCCCGAATTCCAAAGAATTCGGGGCGAAAGTGTGCTAATGAGTATTATTTATGAAATATTACTTCTTATCAGCAATAGCAGCCTGAGCAGCAGCCAGTCTAGCGATAGGCACACGGAAGGGTGAGCAGGATACATAGTCAAGACCGATCTTGTGGCAGAACTCTACGGATGTAGGATCGCCGCCGTGCTCGCCGCAGATACCAATGTGAAGCTTGGGGTTAACAGGCTTGCCGAGCTTGATGGACATTTCCATCAGCTTGCCGACACCGGTCTGGTCCAGCTTAGCAAAGGGATCGTTCTCAAAGATCTTTGTATCATAGTAAGCGTTCAGGAACTTGCCTGCGTCATCTCTGGAGAAGCCGAATGTCATCTGAGTCAGGTCGTTAGTACCGAAGCAGAAGAAGTCAGCTTCCTTAGCGATCTCGTCAGCTGTGAGAGCAGCACGAGGAATCTCGATCATTGTACCAACTTCGTATGTGAGGTCGGAACCTGCAGCAGCGATCTCAGCATCAGCAGTCTTAACAACAATATCCTTAACGAACTTAAGCTCCTTGACCTCGCCTACGAGAGGGATCATGATCTCGGGCTTAACGTTCCAATCGGGATGAGCCTTCTTAACGTTGA
>CAZINI010000055.1:0-19047 GCA_964540575.1 uncultured Ruminococcus sp. | reverse complement strand
GAAAATCCTGTCTTACAGGATTTTCAGCCAATAACTGCCCGGTGGGCAGTTATTGGGTACGCACTAAATACGTTTATCCTAAAAAATTAAATCAGCGTTTTTTGAATTTACAGTGAGGTGTAAAATGATAAAGGTAAACGATCTATATAAAGAATATCACGTTGTAAAAAAGGGTCAGGGGCTTAGCGGTGCAATAAAGGGGCTTGTTAAGGCGGAAAAAATGACCGTGAATGCTGTAAACGGGCTGAATTTTCACGTTGGCGAGGGAGAGATCGTCGGCTTTATCGGTCCAAACGGTTCGGGAAAAAGCACCACCATCAAGATGATGACGGGAATTCTCACTCCCACAAGCGGAGAAGTCCTTATAAACGGACAGAATATCACCAAGAACCGCCGTGAAACCGTTCGGGACATTGGCGTTGTGTTCGGTCAGAGGACTCAGCTTAACTGGGACCTGCGGCTGGAGGAAAGCTTTGAGCTGCTTCGGCATATTTACCGTATTAACAAGAAGCAATACACCGAAACTCTTGACGTGCTGGACGGCATACTCGGTATCGGGGAGATTCTTTCAAAGCCCGTCAGACAAATGTCGCTGGGTCAGCGTATGAAGGGCGATCTGGCGGCGTCGATGCTGCATTCGCCGAAGGTGCTGTTCCTTGATGAACCTACCATCGGGCTTGATGTGGGCACGAAGTATTCACTTCGCAAATTTATCAAGGAGATAAACAGGCTTCGGAAAACCACCGTAATACTCACCACCCACGACCTTGGGGATATACGGGAGCTGTGCGAGAGGATAATCATAATCAACGGCGGCGTTATGATGGAGGACGGAAATCTTTCCGAAATAGTTGAGAGAATTGCCCCATACCGCACCTTGAAGGTGGAATATTACGACAGTGATATTCCGAAACACGAGCGGGCTGAGCTTATTTCTGCCGAAAATAATGTGGCGAAATACAAATTTTTCAAAACCGAACTGACCGCCGCCGCACTTATCCGTGACCTGTCGGAGAAAAAGGCGGTCAAGGATGTTTCCATCGAGGAAGCGGGTATTGATGATATTATCAGGGTCGCATATAATATTAAAAATACGGACTGACCGGCAGGTATATTTCCCGCATTAGATCAAATACTATCTCCAAAACGCCAACGGGCGAAAACGGAGGTATACTATGGACTTTTTGCAGCTTGCGGGGACAGCGGTGCTGTCGGCGGCGGTCATTTTTATTCTCACAAAGCTTATGGGAAACAAGCAGCTTTCTCAGATAAATATGTTTGACTACATTATCGGCATAACCATCGGTTCAATTGCCGCAGAAATGGCGACAGAGATAGACGGAGAAATGTGGAAGCCGCTGACGGCTATGGCTGTTTATGCGGCTGTTTCCATTATCATCACATATATTGGGATAAAATCGGTTAAATTCCGCAAATTCGTTTACGGGAAAACTATTATCCTTTATGATAAAGGAAAGCTTTACGGGGACAATCTTCGCAAGGCGGGGATAGACCTGAACGAGTTCCTGATGCAGTGCCGAAATTCGGGATATTTCGACCTGTCCGAGATAGAAACGGCTATACAGGAAACCAACGGTCATATCAGCTTTCTTCCTGCTTCGGACAGCCGTCCGGTTACGCCGAAGGATATGCACATTAAGACGAAAGAAAGCAGCATTTCCCCGAATGTTATCATTGACGGAAAGATCATCAGCGAGGCTCTTCGTCACACGGGAAATAATGAGGTGTGGCTGAGAAACAAGCTGTCCGAACACGGCATAAACGACGTTGGGGACGTATTTCTCGGCGTTTGCGTCAACGGGAACGATTTGCAGGTTTTCCGCCGTGACGGGGGCGGCTGCCGTGAGGTTTTTGAGTAGGGAAAAATTGCAAAAATTGTATTGTGCAATTTGCATAACAAGTTTCAACAAGTGTGTGGTATCGCACGAAAATTTCAATGTCTAAATAAATTCATTTAAAACTACTAGACAAAACATAAATATTGGAATATAATTATATACAAAGCAGAATGAATATAAGCGGTTTCGTTTATACAAACCTTACAGCATTGTTAAAAACGTTTTCGGTTATGTCATAATCGGTCGGTTTGCACAAAAAAGTATTGGAGCGAGGTGTTTGCCGTGGATAAAAATAGGGATATGAAGCGAAGGCTTATGCTTTCGGTGAGTGCTTTTGCATTTTCGGTCGCTATGCTGTCAACAGGCGTTCAGGCGGCTCACACGGGCAATGCAGAGCTTACGGATATTATGAACATTGCGGGAAACGCATATTCTTCGCAGCTTTCTCAGAATAAGGAAATCGAAAACGGCGATGAATCCGCCGAATATGAAGAATACAAGAAGAAGCTTCAGGAGGAAATATTCCGTCTTGTGGGGTCGAGGTATTCTCAGATATTCGGTATGGCGGCGAATTTTGCCGTTTTTGTGGAGGACAACTTTGAGCCTGACGGCTCTTACTGCGAGGGCAGAATAGCTGTCGGCGGAAACTTCATCAACAGGGCGATAGGCACGGACTATCTTGCGGGGAAGTTTGCGGAAAAAACAGGTACTCTTTCGGGCATTATTGCGGGAAAGGCTATCGGTCTTGACACAAGCAGTCCCGACAGGCTTTACGTTGTCGGCGGCGGAACCTTTAATTCCAATTCGGGCGAAAATAAGGACATTTACAGCAATGTAAGCGACTATATAGATTTTGAGGACGAATTCCTGTATTTACGGGCATCGGCGACACTTCTTGCAGAGCTGGGACCTATGGACGAGGACGGTTATCCCGCTTCTTCGCCCTACATAAACAACGGCTGGAGCCTTGAGTTTGTCGGCGAGGACCCGTCGCTCAATGTGTTCACCGTTTCGGTGTCGGAGTTCAACGAGTACGTTCAGTATGCGGGGCTTGTGTTTACCGTTCCCAAAAATTCGGCTGTTATACTGAATATCTACGGCACGGAGGATCTTGATCTGTCCCCGTCCTTTATCAGATATGCAGGCAAGCAGATAGACCGCACCAACAAGGAGGCAGCGGGGAATATCCTCATAAATATCCTTGATGCGGAAAATGTGACCACTAACGGCGTTAAGGCGACCATTCTTGCACCAAATTCCAATATAAAGGCAGTTGCAAATCACCATCAGGAGGGTCAGGTTGTGGCTCATTCGCTGAAGGGCGACCTGAAAATAGGCACTGCTCTCTTTTCCTTAGACGCTTCGAGGACTATCGAAAGTGCGATCTCGGGCAGAGGTGCTGTCAAAAAGCAGAATTCCGACCCGTGGCTTGACAGGGTGAACGCATTCCTCGGAATAGCTCCCGAACCGTCCCCTGAACCGTCCCCAGAGCCTGTTGTTAAGGAGGAAGCTCCCGCAAAGGCAGCGGCGATACCCGCTGAACCTAAGGATTACAACGGAATGTTCGAGGCACTTATGGCGGCGTTGTCGTCGGCGGCTGTTCTTGGATTTGCATCGAATGGTCACAGCAGAAAAGTGTTTACGCATTTTGCATAAAAAATCAGCGTCGGAGCAGCTGCTTCGACGCTTTTTTGGATAATTTGAAAAATGTTCATCAATGTGTCTTTCCCCGCCGAAGGCGGGGAAAGACACGCCATAATACATCATTTTCAAAGCGGAACAAATCAAAATGACGAAATAATCAGTGCTTCTTTTGCTCTCGGTAAAGGACAGGTGTACATATGAGGATACTTATTGCAGGCGTTAAGGGCGTAAAAAGTTCTTCCCATAAAACGCTGAATACCATCACAAACGACATTGAGAAGTTGGTCGTCACGCCCGACAGGCTGACTGTTTCCGATGAAATATCAGCTGCCGTCAGGGAGGACAGAGCAGATTTCTATCTGCTTCTATGCGACAAATACGGTCTGACGGACAAGGTGACTGTGGAAATTGCCGCAAATCTAGACGGACGGCTGCTTCCAACAGATTTCGACTGCTCCTATGCGGTGGAGTTCTTCAAATCAAGAGGCTTCGGTGCATATCTTTCGTCCAATGCGGGGGTGACATACGGAAATCTGATGTATTCCGCCGCATTATCCGAGCTGGAACGGCAGGGGAAACCGGCAGCAGCATTGCTGATGCATATTCCCAGAATAGACCGCATATCAAGCAAACGGCGGTTTATCGGAATTATGGAGTCGTTCATTGACCATATTTCGGGAAAAGATAAATTATAAGGACGCTTGCAGTCAACAGCTGCAAACGTCCTTTTTATGTGAGAAATTATTCCAATCAAACGGGAACGATGCTCAGCAGAACACCTGCTGCAACGGCAGAACCGATAACGCCTGCAACGTTGGGGCCAAGTGCGTGCATAAGCAGGAAGTTGGACGGATTGTACTGTGCTCCGACCTTCTGAGAAACTCTGGCAGCCATAGGAACTGCGGAAACGCCCGCCGAACCGATAAGAGGATTTACCTTTCCCTTTGTTGCCCAGCACATAAGCTTTCCGAACAGAACGCCTGCAGCCGTACCAACGCAGAATGCCACAACGCCCAGTGCAAGTACCATCAGGAACTTTGCATTGATAATGTTTGCGGCGGTGGTGGTAGCACCTACGGAAATTCCGAGGAAAATTGTGATAATATTCATCAGCTCGTTCTGAGCAGTCTTGCAAAGACGGTCAACAGCACCGCTTTCCTTGAACAGATTGCCCAGCATAAGCATACCTACCAGCGGAGCGGCAGAGGGGATAAGCAGGGAAATTACGATAGTAACAACGATAGGGAAGATGATCTTTTCTGTCTTGGAAACCTCACGAAGCTGAGTCATAACGATCTTGCGTTCCTTATCGGTGGTGAGAAGCTTCATAATAGGCGGTTGGATAATGGGAACGAGTGCCATGTATGTGTACGCCGCCAGAGCGATATTTCCGACATCGATCTCAAATGCAACTCCGTCGGGAGATGCTCCCGCAGCCAGCAGTCTGCTTGAAACGTAGATAGCCGTTGGACCGTCCGCACCGCCGATGATAGCGATAGAACCTGCCTCCTGAGGAGTGAAGCCCAAAGCAGCTGCTCCGATAAAGGTCAGGAAGATACCTGCCTGTGCAGCGGCACCCAGCAGGAAGCTTTTGGGATTGGCGATCAGCGGGCCGAAGTCGGTCATACAGCCGATGCCAAGGAAGATAAGCGGGGGATATATTTGCAGCTTAACGCCCAGATAGAGCAGGTCCAAAAGCCCGCCTTCGTGCAGTATCCGCCCGAAGTCAAGCTCCTTTCCTCCGCTGATGTCAAACAGCTCGGGGTGATACATTCCGGCACCCGGCAGGTTTGTCAGCAGCATACCGAATGCGATAGGCAGGAGCAGCAGAGGCTCAAAGCCTTTCTTGATCGCAAGATACATAAACACAAAGGAGATAAGTATCATCAGTCCCGACTGCCATGTCATATTGGCAAAGCCCGACTGTGACCATAATTCTCCGATGGTACTCAGAAAACCGTCCAACATAAGTATTATCTGACCTTTCTTTAAATTTTGAAAAACCGCCGCAAACTCAGAAGCTGCTTGTCATCTCGGAACGTGCGGCTGCACCCCATGCGTTTCTTCGGGGAGCGGCTCGTTTTACGCTCTTAATTGCATATACTGTACCGTCAGCTTCTGCCATTGCAGCAACTGCGGCTGCTATGACTGCTATCACCTCATCATCGTCAGCCGATGCAGCGGGGGCGGCAGCAGGTGCGGGAGCGGGCTTTGCGGGTTTTGCAGCGGGGACAGGCTTTGCATCTGCCTTTGACGCTTTCAGATTTTCAAATATTTTGCCCATAATCGTGATTGCCGCTATAAGAAGAACAAGTCCGAGAAATACCACGACCAGTCCCGTCAGAACGACAGTGAAGACATAGCTCCATTCCATTTGCACGGATAAAACATCTCCTTTTCGTGTAATAAGCCGAAATTCGACATATTACAATCATTATCCAAATTATTATACCTTATTTTCGGCAAAAAAGCAATATAGAATTTTATAATTATTATTCAAACTTTTTATGAATGTTATCCAAAGGTCAGAGCGAAAAATATTAACAGATTTTTCGGATAAAATGCTAAAAATACACTGCATTATATGTTAAAATATCTTTCATATATTTATTTTGCTCAGGAGGTAATCATATGGAAAATGAAGCTGTTGTTGCAATTGAAGAAAATATTTCCGAGGGAGTAGATATACTGTCCAAAATATGGGACAGTATACTGCACTTTCTTCCCACGCTTGTCTTTGCTCTTATCATTTACATAGTTTGTGCTATTGTAATGAAGATAGTTATGAAGCTGGTGGACAGGGGCGGCGAGTCGGGAAAGATGGACAAGACCATTTATCGTTTCGTTCGCTCGCTGGTCAGCATTGCTATGAAATGCATTACGCTGATAACGGTGCTTTCGGTGCTGGGAGTGCCTATGACGTCCATCATTGCCGTCATAACCACAGCAGGCGTTGCCATCGGTCTTGCCCTTAAGGACAGCTTGGGAAATATCGCAGGTGGATTTCTCATTATGATAACAAAGCCCTTTAAAATAGGCGATTATGTGTCCTTTGGCGGGATAGAGGGAACTGTTGAGGAGATAGGCATTGTGGGAACTGCCATCAGAACGGTGGATAACAAGGTGATCCATTGCCCCAACGGTTCGGTGTCTACCTCTACCGTGACGAATTTCAGCGAAGAAGCCACAAGGCGTGTTGACATTAATTTCAGCATTGACTACGAGGACGATTTCCGAAAGGCTGAGGAGGTCATCGGCGAGGTACTTTCCGCTCACAGGCTTATTTTGGACGACCCCAAGCCTACCGTCAGAGTGATAAGCCATGCAGACAGTGCCATCGTCATCACCACAAGGGCATGGGTCAAGACGGAAAATTATTGGGACGTTTACTTCGATTTGATGGAGCAGGTCAAGGAGGCATTCGACAAGAACGGCATTTCCATTCCCTTCAACAAGCTTGATGTAAACGTCAGAAACAGCGGGAAATAAGTATTGATACTACATGAAAAGCGGTCAGACCGATATTTGTTCGGTCAGACCGCTTGATTTTTGTATGAAGTTACTTACTTGGCATCAACCAGTGCA
Source organism: uncultured Ruminococcus sp. (assembly GCA_964540575.1). Classification (GTDB taxonomy): domain Bacteria; phylum Bacillota; class Clostridia; order Oscillospirales; family Ruminococcaceae; genus UMGS1889. The sequence goes on along the minus strand of CAZINI010000055.1, from coordinate 11,959 downwards.
GCCATATCGTAAAGGCCCGCACTCTGTTCGCTGAGGAAAACAGCCGCATTTACCGCACCTACCGCAAACACCTGCTTAGATGATGCCTGATGGGACAGCGTGATGACCTCGTCCCGTCCTGCGAAAATTATATCGTGTTCGCCGACGATAGTGCCGCCTCTGATGGAGTGCATACCTATCTCGTTATGCTCTCTCTTTTTACGCATGGAATGGCGGTCGTAGACGTACTGATACTTGTTGTCAAGTGTTTCGTTGATGGAGTTTGCAAGCATGATAGCCGTTCCGCTGGGAGCGTCGATCTTCTGATTGTGGTGCTTCTCAACTATCTCAATATCGAACTGATCTCCCAGAATGGAAGCCGCCGTTTTTGCCAGCTTGCAAAGCAGATTTATTCCCAGTGACATATTAAATGTAAAGAACACGGGTATCTGCTCGGCTGCCTTTTTGATCTTCTCTATCTGCTCGGGGGAATAGCCTGTGGTCGCAAAGACAATAGCTGTTCCCGTGGAAAGACCGTATTCAAGCAGTGCATCGAGGGAAGCGGGGTGGGAAAAGTCGATGATAACATCGGGCTTTACGGTAAGCTCACGGGGATTTGCCGCAATGGGGAAATCCGCATAGGGCTCTGTCACAATGTCGATACCGCCAACCACCTTGCAGTCGCTTCGTTCGGAAATAACAGAGTGAATGACCCTGCCCATTTTTCCGTTAGCACCGCAGATAACAATATTAACCATTTTTATCGTCCTTTCAGCGTTTTGAGGGTTCTCTAAAAACCGGGACACGAGCAAAGCCTCGTCAATGAGTTTAGTCAGCTGCAAGGCGTCGAACCGCAGCAATACTTGGTGTATTACAAGGTTTGACAACGCAGCAGATGGCTAAACTCATAGAGGATTTGCCGTGAAGGAGGTTTTTGGAGAACCCTTTTTACTTGATAAGTCCCAGCTTTTCCATAGAAGCCTTGAGAGTTGCCTTGTTAGCGTCGGTCATTTCCATAAGGGGCATTCTGAGGGTGCCTGCGTTCATTCCGCAGAGGTTCATTGCTTCCTTAACGGGAATGGGGTTAACATCGATAAACAGATTGTTGATGAATTCAAGAAGGCTTATCTGGAGCTTCTGAGCCTCGGCAAAGTTGTTGTCAAGGCAATACTGACACATGTCGTGAGTTTCCTTGGGCATAACGTTGGAAAGCACGGAGATAACGCCCTTTCCGCCCAAAGACATAATGGGAACGATCATATCATCGTTGCCGCTGTAAACGTCGATCTTGTCGCCGCAGGCAGCAATGAGCTTTGCCACATAGCCGATATTTCCGCTGGCTTCCTTTACTGCACAGATATTCTTATGCTCGGAAAGGGTCTTGATGGTGTCAACAGCCATATTCACGCCTGTTCTGCCGGGGATATTGTAAAGGATAATGGGGATATTCACTGCATCTGCAATAGCTGTGAAATGTGCAACAAGACCTCTCTGGGACGCCTTGTTATAGTAGGGGGTAACTACCAGCAGTGCATCAACGCCTGCTGCTTCTGCTTCCTTGGAAAGTGCAACGGCATAAGCGGTGTCGTTGCTTCCCGTGCCTGCAATAACGGGAACTCTCTTTGCAGTTCTCTTTACGCAGTAGCGAATGCACTCGATATGCTCTTCATCGGTCATTGTGGATGCTTCGCCCGTTGTTCCGCAGACGATGATAGCGTCCGTGCCGTTTTCTATCTGATAGTCTATGTTCTTTCCAAACTGCTCGAAGTTGATGGAGCCGTCAGCGTTCATAGGTGTTACGATAGCAACGCCTGCACCTGTGAAAATAGTATTCTTCATAAAAATCGATCCTTTCAAAGTGAATGATTCAGTTCATTTCGATCGTATATGTTATCCAGCTGTCGGGGGAGTATTTCCCGCCGATCTTATTGTAAAAGCATCTTGCGGAATGGTTCCAGTCAAGGCATTTCCATTCCAGACGGGCACAGCCTTTTTCCTTTGCGGTCAGCTTTGCGGCATCAAAGAAGCGTTCGCCGATACCGTTTCTGCGATATTCTTCGTCTATGAAAATATCCTCGATATACATTACCCGTTTGCCTGAAAATGTAGCTATCTTATAGAAATAATATGTCATTATCCCAACGGGAATGCCGTCCTGCTCGGCAATAGTTACCGACAGACCGTTTTCCTCGTTCATAAGCTTTGTGAGGGCTTCGGGGGTGATATTGCAGACATCTCCAAGCTTTTCATATTCCGCCAGCTTTTTCAGATAGCCGACAATAAGTGCGGCATCAGCGTCTGTCCCTTTTCTGAGTGTAATGTTCATCAGTCAAAATAGCCCTTTGCAGCCAGCAGCTCAGCCATAAGAACAGCACCGCCTGCTGCACCTCTCAGGGTGTTGTGGGAAAGACCTACGAACTTGTAATCAAAGAGAGTATCCTCTCTCAGACGGCCTGCGGAAACAGCCATACCGTTTTCGATATTTCTGTCAAGCTTAGCCTGAGGACGGTTATCCTCCTCGAAATAGTGGATAAACTGCTTGGGAGCGGAGGGCAGCTGAAGCTCCTGGGGAACGCCGCTGAAGCTTTCCCATGCCTTGATGATCTGCTCCTTGGTGGGCTTCTTCTTGAATGTAACGTAAACAGCAGCCGTGTGTCCGTCGGAAACGGGAACTCTCAGGCACTGTGCTGTGATAACAGGCTCGGTTGCATTGACGATCTTTCCGCCCTCGACCTTGCCCCAGATCTTCAGAGGCTCCTGCTCGGACTTTTCTTCCTCGCCGCCGATATAGGGGATAACGTTGTCAACTATCTCAGGCATTGTTTCAAAGGTCTTGCCTGCACCGCTGATAGCCTGATATGTACATACAACAGCCTTTTCAACGCCGAATTCCTTCATCAGAGGGTGGAACAGGGGAACATAGCTCTGGAGTGAGCAGTTGGACTTAACTGCGATAAATCCTCTCTTTGTGCCCAGTCTTTCTCTCTGGGACTTGATTACCTCGATATGCTCGGGGTTCAGCTCGGGAACTACCATGGGAACGTCGGGAGTTGCTCTGTGTGCGGAGTTATTGGAAACAACGGGGCATTCAGCCTTTGCGTAAGCTTCCTCCAACGCCTTTATCTCGTCCTTCTTCATATTTACGGCACAGAATACAAAGTCAACGGAGGAAGAGATCTTCTCAATGTCCGCTGTTGCGTCCATAACGATCATATCCTTGAGATTTTCGGGGATAGGTGAGGTCATAGCCCACTTATTTCCGATAGCGTCCTCAAGTCTTTTGCCGGCGGAACGTGCGGAGGCTGCAACAACCTCTACCTTGAACCAAGGGTGATTGGCAAGCAGCAGACAAAATCTCTGTCCTACCATACCCGTTGCACCGATGATACCAACCTTATACTGCTTCATTTCGTTCATTTCTCCTTTTGATATTATTGAATCAAATAAAAAACCGACGGAAAATTACTTTCAGTCGGTCATCATACAATTCAAAGAAATATTGACATATGGATTATTATAGTGTATAATAATATGTCGATAGCTCTCCATCAAACGCCGTGCAGATGCTCGGCGGAAGTATGATGACAATTGCATACCTATTAAATATGCAACCAGAATTACGGCTTGCCTTACCGTATTCTTCGGCGATATTGCCTTTCGCTCCCGCTTTGACGGCTTGGCTGCCTGTTCGGGGTTACTTTTCGTTATCGCACCTCTATCTGATTAAGGGTATATTATCACATTTTTCGCTGATTGTCAAGGGGTAATAATTACTTTTTTAAAAATAATTTTTTACGGCGGGGAGAATGGGGCAAACGCAAACTGTCAGGCGGGGGGAAAAGCTGCAAAATATGTCTATTCCCGAGGCGGGCGAGCTTCGGTCACATATATAAAAAGGCTGCGGCTGCGAACAGGGCTGCATATCCCACAAAAGTAAAATCTCAAAAAAGGAAAGGATAAACATAAATGAAAAAATCCGATTTTTACTATGAACTGCCCGAGGAGCTGATTGCACAGACTCCCGTTGAACCGAGAAATGCGTCACGGCTGATGTGCGTTGACCGCAAAAGCGGGGAGATAAAGCACGCACATTTCTATAATTTATGCGAAAAGCTCAAAAAGGGTGACCTGCTGGTGCTGAATGATTCGAGGGTTTTGCCCGCCCGTCTTTACGGCGAAAAGGAGGGTACAGGCTCGTTTATCGAATTTTTGCTGCTGGAACAGAAGGGGGACAAGCTTTGGGAGATACTTGTTCGTCCCGGAAAAAAGGCAAAGCCCGGGACACGGTTTTCCTTTGGCGGGGGGAAGCTTCGTGCGGAGATAATCGACACCGTTGAGGGCGGAAATCGTTTGGCGAAATTTGAGTGCGAGGGGAATTTCTTTGCCGTTCTGGAGGAGATAGGACAGATGCCCCTGCCGCCGTATATTACCGAAAAGCTGGAAAATCGTGAGCGTTATCAGACGGTTTATTCAAGGGAGCTGGGTTCTGCCGCCGCACCTACTGCGGGGCTGCATTTTACTCCCGAGATGCTGGACGAAATTCGGGCAATGGGTGTGAATATTGCTTATGTTACGCTGCATGTCGGGCTGGGCACGTTCCGTCCCGTCAAGGAGGAGGACGTTCTCGACCACAAGATGCACAGTGAGCATTATTGGCTGCCTGCCGAAACAGCGGAGCTTATCAACAAGACCAAGGCTGAGGGTGGACGTGTTATTGCCGTCGGAACGACTTCCTGCCGCACCCTTGAAAGCGTTGGCACATTCTTCGGGGAAATTTCCGAGCGGAGCGGGTACACGGACATTTTCATCTATCCCGGCTACGAGTTCAAGGTGATAGACGGGCTTATCACAAATTTCCATCTGCCCGAAAGCACCCTTATTATGCTGGTTTCCGCATTTATGGGATATGAGAACACTATGAATGCGTACAAGGTGGCTGTTGAGGAGCGTTACAGATTTTTCAGCTTCGGAGATGCTATGTTTATTTCGTAAAAGGTCTTGAAATTCTCTTTGGGATATGTTATAATTAACGCATAAACACTTAAAAGCATTAAAGTGAAATATCGGAGGCGTTTTCAATGATAATTACAGTTGTTGGATTGGGACTGATAGGCGGTTCGCTGGCGAAAACCATAAAAAAACACACCGACCACACCGTTTACGGCGTTGATATAGACCCCGAAACCATAAAAATGGCGGCTTCTCAGGGGGCGATAGACAGCGAAACCGACGACCTCGGTCTGGCGGATATTACCATAGTTGCCCTTTATCCCGTCGGCACTATCGAATACATAAAGGCGAACGCTTCACGGTTCAAAAAGGGCAGCATTGTTATCGACACCTGCGGAATAAAAAAGGCGATAACCGACGGCGTCAGCGAGATACTTGCGGAGAATGACGTTACCTTTATCGGCGTTCACCCCATGGCGGGACGTGAATTTTCGGGATATGCCTATGCACTTGACAATCTTTTTGACAATGCCAGCTTTATTATTACGCCGACAGAGTTCGTTTCCGAAGCAAAGCTGAACTTCTTGACGGATTTTGCTTATGCTATCGGATTTAAGAAGGTGGTCACAGCAACTCCCAAGGAGCATGACGAGATAATTGCGTTCACCAGCCAGCTTGCACACGTTGTTTCCAACGGTTACATAAAAAGCCCCACGCATCTGAAGCAGCTGGGGTTCAGTGCGGGAAGCTTTCAGGACCTGACCAGAGTTGCAAAGCTCAACGAAGATATGTGGACGCCGCTTTTCCTGATGAACAAGGAGCCGCTTTGTTTTGAGATAAACAATCTCATTGACCGTCTGACCGAATATAGGGACGCTATCCAAAGTGATGATGCGGACACACTTCGTCAGCTGCTTCGTGACGGGCGTATTCTTAAAGAGAATACTAAGGTGCTTTGATTTTACCTAACAGTTGTTAGGTGAATTTGCTAAGATGAAAAAAGTGTAACGCTTGAATGATAAATGCCACAGTACGTTCAATGTACTATGGCATTTTGTTTTAAAATGATTATGATAAAATTTTTTCGGGTGAATAGCAGATAACGCTGCCGGTGTCAAAAGAATGCTTTTTGCTTATTCCGCCGAACCAGTGATAATCCTCATCGTTGTCGGTAACGGACATATTTTCCTGTCGGACAAGCTCGGCAAGACCCTGCTTTAGCTTGGCGGCAAGGCTTACATCTTCAAAGCCACGGGCGTGTCCGTGAAGAATAAGGTCGGTTTTGGCGATAAAGCTGTCAAGCTTATTCATATTTTCAAGGCACTTATCAAGCGGCAGACTTTCGGGAAGCTGGACCCACAGGTGACGATTGATAGTATCTCCCGTGAACATTATTCTGTCCTCCCGCAGATACAGGCATATCCCGCCCGGAGTGTGGCAGGGGATCTCGATAACATCAAGCGTCAGACCGCCCAGGTCAATAACATCTCCGTCGTTTATGAAGCGAAAAGGCGGCATTTTCAGCCCACGCTTTTCACATTCCGAAACAAACTGAGGCATCTTCATATGCTCTTCGGCGATCGGCATATCCTTCTCGTTTATGTATGCTTCATCAAAATAAACATTGCCGTAAATATGGTCGCAGTGACCATGCGTATTCACAACCGTAACCGGCAGAACGGTTATTTTTCTGACAGCTTCAAGGACGCTTTCATAGCCGATCATTGTGTCGATAACAAGTGCTCTGTCCTTGCCTGTGACAAGGTAGCCTGTGGATTCGTGGTTATCGTCCATGAGAAAAATATGGTCATTCAGCTGTGTAATCATTATTCTTTCGGACATATTTTCACTCCTTTGACGGCGGCTTATTTTTTGTTAGACGAAAGATAAGTCGGACGGAACCACTTTTCATACATAATTGCGACCGAGCCGAGCGTGTAGTCATACATAAGAAACATAAAATTGCCCAAGGCAAGTATTCCCGGAATAAGATATTTCCCCAGAAAATCGAAATCCGACCACATATCATATATGCCGAAGAGATTTGCGATAAGCCAGTAGCAGAGCACCACGGGGACGTTAAAGCATACAAGCTTGACTATCCAGCGAATGGGGGCGGGTCTGAGCTTGTCCAGCAGACCTTTAATAACGGGGTAATATCCGAAAAACATTATAAAAAGCAGCGTTGATTCGTAAGAGGGCGTCATAAACAGGCAAAGCACCGACACGGCTGCATAGGTGACAAGTGCCCACTTTCTGTTGGCTTCCTCCGCCACGACGCCGATAAGCATTCCCGTGAACATGGGGACGACTATGGAAAATGGCGGGAAAATTGCTGTCAGAAACATCATCAGCAGGCAGAGAGATGCCACCACTCCGCCCAGAGATATGCGGTAGCTGTTTTTTCTCATTTCCTCGCCTCCCGTTGATTGCTGCTATTATTATACCACATTTCTATTATAATGTCAAACTGTAAATATCTGTATGAAAGATTGCCGATATAATAAGAAAAGCGATTAAATTAGTCGAATTGTATCAGCACAGGACGGAAATTTATTTAAAATTGATATATCCTAAGCATATGACGCACATATAAAATATACATTTCACATTGTCAAGAAAAGTGGTATAATATAGATAAAGTTAAAGAGCAATTGTTGAAATTTATAGACATACTGTACAAATTATTTCCTGTTTAATATGATAATCATTTTATTCAGCAGAACGGATACATAATTAACGCTTTCTTTCATTTTTTATTTCTCTTTCTTTCCTTTTACAAAGAATCTGTTCTCGTTCGTTCGGGAGCAGATTTTTTGTTTCTGAATTTTGATTGTCAACGGGAATAATAGTTGCTCCGGAAAATTATCATTTAGGATAGGGGGAAGCACTTTCGGTGCAAAATACATGAAGTCAATTAAGTCAAAAATCACAGTTTCTATCGTGCTTGTTTCGGTCATTTCCCTACTAATGCTCGGATTTATCAATCTCAGCCTGACCTATGGGAACACAATGCAGAGTATCGAAACCGATCTGGGAACTATCGTGCAGGTAGCTTCCGAACGTGTGGAATGGGAAATTCAGGCGTTCAAGAATTTGTCATCGGAGGCGGGCGGTATCGCTGCACTGTCCGACCCGAGCGTTTCTGCCGAAGAAAAGAAAGAGATACTGGCTATGAAGGCACAGGTCTATAACTGTCAGCGTGGAAATCTTATCGATGCAAGCGGTCAGGGCATCGATGGAAATACATACAATGACAGGGAATATTTTATCGAGGCGATGAAGGGCAATGTTTCCGTTTCCGAGCCGCTTGTTTCAAAGATAACGGGCAAGATAACCATAATCGTCGGAGCACCTCTCTGGAAGGACGGAATTGTGGGCAGCGAGCCTGTGGGCTGTGTATATTTCGTGCCAAACGAAGAATTTCTCAACGATATTATGAGAAGCATTAAGATAAGCGACAGCTGCCGTTCATATATGATCGACAAGGAGGGAAATACCATTGCCGATCTTGACGGCGAAAGCATTCTGAACGGCGAAAACATTACCGAAGCTGCCGCCGAGGACAAGTCGCTGGCTGCTCTTTCGGATATTCACGGGAAAATGATCTCGGGCGAAACAGGCTTCGATGTGTACAATGGTGACAGCGGAAGAACGATTATTGCATATGCACCCGTTGAAGGCACAGACGGCTGGAGCCTTGCAATTTCCGCAAATTCAAAGGATTTCACGGGTCAGATGATAAAAACGCTCATTATCTGCGGAATTGTGATCGCTGCGGCAGCTGCTGCTTCTGTGATAGTTGCATTCGCTGTCGGCGGCAGGATAGGCATTCCCATACAGCTTTGCACAGACCGCCTGAAAAAGATAGCCGACGGCGATCTGTCCACTCCTGCTCCCCATGTCAGCACCAATGATGAAACGGGAATACTCAGCGAGGCAACGGGAGTTATCATTTCCGACCTTAACAAGATCATCAGCGATACCGACCATGTTCTTCTTGAAATGTCGGAGGGCAACTTCGTTGTTGATTCGGAATGTCCCGAGGTGTATAACGGCGATTACAGCGGACTGTATACTTCTATGGACAATATCAACCACCGTCTGAGCGACACTCTCAATCGGATAAATGCGGCGGCAGATCAGGTTTCCGCCGGGGCAGATCAGATGTCAAGCGGAGCACAGGCGTTGTCCTTGGGTGCGACCACTCAGGCAAGCTCTATCGAGGAGCTGGCGGCGACTATGGGGGATATGTCGGCACATATTTCCAAGAATGCCGAACGCTGTGACAATGCAAGGGAAGGAATGAAAAATGCGGCTGACGGTATGAATGCGGCAAATGAGCGTATGCACACGCTTATCGGTGCGATGGAAAATATCAATACAGCCTCCGACAAGATCGGAAATATCATCAAGACTATTGAAGATATTGCGTTCCAGACAAATATACTTGCCCTCAATGCGGCGGTAGAAGCCGCCAGAGCGGGCGAAGCGGGAAAGGGCTTTGCCGTTGTTGCAGACGAGGTAAGAAATCTTGCGGGCAAGTCTGCCGAAGCGGCGGGCGAAACCACAAAGCTTATTCAGGATTCTATCCTTGCGGTGCAGAACGGAAACAGCGTTGCTGCCGAAACTGCCGAGCTTATGAACAAGGCGGCGGAAGCTTCGGAAAATGTCAGAGCGATCGTTGAGAGCATTGCCGAGGCGGGAAAGATACAGTCGGACGAGGCTTATCAGATAGTTCAGAGCATCGAGCAGATCTCTCAGGTAATTCAGACAAACTCCGCAACCGCCGAGGAAAGTGCTGCCGCCAGCGAGGAGCTGTCCGGTCAGGCAAGTATGCTCAAAGAGCTCATTTCGGCGTTCAAGCTCAGGGAAATGCGGTATTGACAATAATTCTGCCTTTCTTCGCAAAATGTGGGGAAAGGCAGTTTTTATATTTCGAAATGGTTCCTTTTGATAATAGGGTGGCGGATAACGGTTTTCAGCCGTTCGGGAGCACATTTTCTCGGGTCTGAGAGATATATTTCGTGGTGCAGACGGGCTTCGGAAAAATCCTCTGCATATCCGTTTTCTTCGGCAAATATCCGCATCTTTTCAACATTTGCAGGCTCTTCATCGTACGGTCCACGGTGCATTATCTGTACGCAAAGACCTTCCGTAAATCTCATTAGCCTTGCCTTGGACAGATCAAGGTGAGGCTTTTTCCTTGCAAGGGTGCTTTTGGCAGATTCGAAAACCTCTTCGGTGACAAACTCGGGCTGACGTATCATTGATGTCCAGATAAAGCTGTCCTTTCGGGAAAAATCAATGCCGCATATGCCGTCCTGCCGCCACAGCCCTTCCAGCGGGGGAACGACATACTCAAAGTAGCCTTCGGGCTGAGTGCCGTTCATTTTCGACATTTTCACGGTGAAGGATAAGCCGTAGAGTATCTCCATAGCTTCCTTGTACTCAGGGCAGGTGTTGGGGTTGCCCATACCGTCCACGGCGAAAAATATCATCTCGGGAACGTCGATGACAGTCGGCTTTGACGGGGGCTGATACAGTTCCTTGAACTGCTTTTTATAGTCGAGCTTTTCCATTTATATTATCCTTTCAATGCATATTTTGCTTTTCTCAAATTGTCCCTTATATCGGACATATATATTGTGTAGCGAACGTTGAGAGAGCGGGTCTTGTACATTTTTGCGAATGAGTAAATAAAGTCCGCTGACATGGCAGATGCCAGCAAAACAGCGGTGATCTGCACCGTATCGGCGTCAATTGAAACTATCAGTTCCATTAATTTCGGGAAGCATCTGCCCATAAATATCGTGATTATCAGTGCAAATCCAATGCTTGTGGGGACGGAGGTGTATTTGGTGATATGCAGGGGAAGGCTTTCGTAATTCCAATATTCAAATCCGAAAAGCCTTTCCACGGTTTTTCCCAGCAATATTTCGCCGATGCTGACTATCACCGCAGACAGCAGAAAATATATGATGTATTGAGTTCTCATGGAAATTTTCGGCGGAATTATCAAATGCAGATCCTCGGGAGTTCCGATGACTGCATATATCCCTGTGACCAGCAGACCGTATCCCAAAAGAAACGGCAGCGTCATATTGCGGTTATCCATATAGCCCTTGCGGAGTGCCAGCCAGATATTTTCCAATGCAAATCCGAGAAAGGATATTACCGCCGCCGCCAATGTCAGCGAATAAATATCATATTTACCGATAATCATAAAAATTCTTCTTTCCTATTGACTGCTTTATGTGGTTGTGTTATACTTATAGGTGTTACAATTATAACGCCGTTACATTTGTAACACCTATATATTAGCACACAAATTTCTAAAAATCAATAGTCTTTTCGTCGGCTGTTACGGAAAATAAAAAAATGTAACATCTAAAGGGGATAGGAAAAATGGAAAATGATATTAAGCGGGACGTGCTGAGAGCGTCCAATGAAGAATCCAACAAGCTCACGAGGGAATGCATACAGACGGCACTTGTGGAGCTTATCGCAGTCAAGCCCTTTGACAAGATAACGGTTACGGAGCTTGTGAAGCGTTCGGGTGTGTCGAGAATGTCCTTTTACAGAAACTACAAAACCAAGGAGGACGTTATCCTGGACATTTGTGCAGACCTTGAAAAGCATCTTTCGGAAAGTCTGGAGGGCAAGGCTTTTGAAAATGACCCAAGACAATGGTTTTTGAAGTTTTTCGGCAAGGTCAGGACATATGAAAAGGAGGTCGCACTGCTTTTCAGCTCCAATATGCCGCAAAGTATGTCCTTTAAGCTGCTTTGTTCCGCTATAAATGTGTTTACGGAGCTTTCAAGCGGTGAGGACGAGTATACGATATATGCATGGGTGGGGGCACTTACGGGGATAGTTTTCCGCTGGCTGTCGGAGGGAATGAAGGAATCTCCCGAGGAAATGGCTGATCTGAGTATGAAAATAATCTATGGAAACACAAAATAATACTAATTTCTAATCTCCTTATAGACAGAGTCTATAAGGAGAGCCGCCTAAAAGGCGGCAAGTC
>CAZINI010000054.1:0-19103 GCA_964540575.1 uncultured Ruminococcus sp. | reverse complement strand
GGTGGGAATCAACCTATAGACCTTGTCTATAGGTTGATTAGGAAATAGTATAATAGCATTTCTCTTGAAAATATAACGAAAACCAAGGAGGACTTTTCTATGGAACCATGGGAAGAATTTGAAATTCAATGCACAGACTATCTCAATGACAAATTCGGTCATTATGCAAAATTTTTTCATCAGGGCGGTTCAAATTCAACGGTACCCGATATTCTGGTAAAAACCGACAGCGGAAAATCATTTTACATTGAAGCAAAGAATTCTCCTGCACAATGCGGACAGTTTGTCTTGCTGCCCGATCTGGACAGCGGTACTTTCATATACAGCGGAAAAAATGTAACCCGTATCAACAGATATGCTCAAATAATTATGGACTATATGAACCAAGATTTCGATGCCTTTAGGGAAGCCGGCACTACGGGTAAAGATATTAATATGCCGGACGGCTCCGAAATCTTTGCAAGATGGATAATTCAAACTTACCGGGATAAAGGTGTCAAATTTTTTATTACAAACTGTTATACGATTTTGCCGATAGAGCAATTTTGTGACTTTTTTGAAGTTTCTGCGAAATACAGGACCAAGCGAAGCGGTTCCTCGAATGTAGGAAAAAGCAGGCTCGAACCCATAATTAAGTATATTACTTCGCACGATTATGCTATAACCGATTACCATGTTGAAGGAGATAAACTTTTTGTAAATTCATCTCACAGCTTGCATGAAAGCAGATTTATCCTTCACGGCACTGAATATATGTTTTCGCTCCGTGGAAACGAATACGAACTCAGAAAGCTGTCAAACACCTATAATGCTAATGTGATTTTCTCTGTCAGGCAGAAATCCACACACGGAATGAGCGATGAAGCCTTTATTAGCTTTTTGAAATAGTTTCATCGCAGAACATAATATATTTCTTAATTGCCAGCCGATATGTACTCATATAGTATTTTCCTATTGGCAGCGAAATATTTTTGATTTTTTTCATTTCTTCATTGCAGCCGTTATTGGAAAACAGTCCAAGCAAATATTTACATTTATCACTGCGGTATTGTTCATCAATATCGCAGTGATTTATTTCTCTTTCAACTCGTTTCAGTCTTGAAATATGGTCGCCTGCCACCTTTGCAGTACAGCCATTTTTCATCAGCCAAATTCTGAATTCCACCTCATTCATTTTATTTTCCTCTTATCGCTTCACCGATTTGAACAGCGATCAGCTGCAATACATCAATAACAACAGAGTTTCCAAATTGTTTATATGCTTGGTTTGCATTTTTGCATATCTTATAGGAATCGGGATATCCCATAATTCTTGCACATTCTCTGGGGTGCAGCTTTCTTGTTTTTCCGTTTATCAAGTAACCCCCTGTTTTAGCAAACACACCGCCGCCATATGCTGACAGCGTAATTGCTATACCCTTGGTGCTGTATATTCTCTCGCCCTGTCCGCCCTTATTAACAATGCCCAGTCTTATAGATTTATTGCTGTATTCCGTGTCCTCCACATCATTAAAATATGTGTCCGGTCTATTTACATACAGATCTTTTACGAGGCTTTCATCGTCAAGCAGGAGGTCTTCTACATGGCGTGTAAGCTCAAACGGTTTCGGATATTTAAATGACGTAACATTTAAATCATTTCTAAAGCAAACCATATAAATACGTTCTCTGTTTTGGGGAACGCCATAGTCCACGGCGTTAAGCACCTTTTGATTGAAACTGTAGCCCAGCTCTTCCATATTTGCCTTTACAATTGCCAGTGTTCGTCCTCCATCATGTGATGCAAAGTTTTTCACATTTTCCATAAAAACGATCTTGGGTTTTTTTGCCTTTACAATTCTTGCAACATCAAAAAAAAGAGTTCCTCTGCTATCTACAAAACCTCGCTGTTTTCCGCTTATGGAAAACGCCTGGCACGGAAATCCCGCACATAAAATATCATGATCCGGGATAGTGGTTTCATCTATCTTGGTAATATCTCCTTCGGGAATATCCCCGAAATTCTCAGCATAAACCTTTTGAACAGGCTCATCCCAATCATTGGAATAGACACAATTTGCACCAAGAGATTCCAATGCAATTCTAAAACCGCCAAGACCGGCAAACAGATCAATAAATGTCATTCCTTTTAATGACTTATCGTTAATATCTATCATAAGAAATACTCCATATCAAAATCTTCTCTTTTATTATAGCGCATAGCGCCTGATTATTCAAGATGCAAACTGATTAAAAAAATACAAATATACCGTGCGGGAATTATTCAAAAATGGTACTCCATTCTATTGACAAAAAAATCCGAGAGCCGAGGTTTAGCCCTGCTCTCGGAAATCTTTTTATTTCAACATTACTTGTCAACCCTCGTCAACACCCCCACACACTCCACATGTTGAGTATGCGGAAACATATCCACAGGATAGAACCCGTTTGCCTTATAACCGCCCTGACAGAGAAGCTTTACGTCCCGTGCCATAGTTTCGGGATTGCAGGAGATATACACTATCTTTTTCGGGGAAATTTTGCAAAGAGCGGAGATGAACGCCTTGTCCGAACCCGCCCTCGGCGGGTCCATAAACACCACATCGGGGACGAAACCGCCGTTTTGGGCGGCGTCCTGCATAAACTGTCCCGCATCGCCGCAGAAGAACCGCACGTTCTTGCAGCCGTTTTGCTTTGCGTTGTGGTCGGCGTCCCGAACGGCGTCCTCGTTCAGCTCACAGCCCACGACCTCACCCGCATATTCCGAAGCGATAATCCCGATAGTCCCCGTCCCGCAGTAAGCGTCGATGACCTTGGAGGACTTATCCAACCCCGCCAGCTCGATAGCCTTTGCGTACAGCTTTTCCGTCTGGACGGGATTAACCTGATAAAACGACTTTGCCGATATACGGAAACGCTTCCCCATCAGCTCGTCCTCGATATACCCCTTGCCGATGAGAACGGTTTCCCGTCCCGTCACCAGCAGTCCCGTGTCGGTCTTGTTCACCGTGAAAATGACCGTTTCAATGTCCTTGAACTCTTCCTTTAATGCGGCGGCAAGCTTCTTTCCGCAGGGGAATGCAGGCGTTGCCGAAACCAGCACCACCATTATCTGACCCGTTTTGAATCCCCTTTTTATGAGGATATGCCGCAGCGTCCCCCGCCCCGTCCGACGGTCGTAGGGCATGACCTTGAAGCTTCGCATAAGCTTTCTGACCGATGCTGCTATCTTCTCCGCACGCTTGTCCTCCAGAAGACAGCCGCTTTTGCAGTAGACAACGCCGCCCGTTGCGGACTGATACACTCCCGAGATAATATCGCCGCTGCTGTTCACCGCCAGTGCGGACTGCACCTTTGCACGGTAATGATAGGGACTGTCCATTCCGATTATGGGATAGACCCTTGCAAACCTGTCCAGCAGCGTCCCGACCTTTCTCTGCTTGAATTCCAGCTGACGCTTATAGGGCATATTCGACAGCTGACAGCCCGAGCATTTTTTCCGAACGGGACACTGCTTTTCCCATTCCTCAAACTCATATCTCGGCTGTTCATCGGTTTCAATATCGTCGAAAAAAAGCTCCTCATTTCGGGAATTTTCCTTGATGGGCTTTCTTTTCCCGCCCACAGGCTGATTATTTCTCTCGAAATAGATAGGCTTTCTGCTGTTTCCGTTTTTGCTCATAATACGCTCCTTATTTTTCCACAAAAAGCCGCCGCCCCGATTGCTCGGTGACGGCGGCTCGCAAATTCGATATTTTTACAGCTTAACGGTCGCCGTATTGGAAACCGTACCTCTCTTGTATGCACCGTTTTCAATATAAAGCGGAGCAATTTTGTACTTATATGTACCCGAGGAGAGATTTTTGATAGTGTACGACGTGCCGCCCTTTAAGGTAAGGCATTTTTCGTATTTGTTAGTCTTTGCGTTGTAGAGATAAACTCTGTAAGCGTCCGCATCGCTTACGGCAGACCATGTGAGCTTAATGCTTGTGGACGAAGCCTTCTTAGCCTTGAGGGTCATCTTTTCGGAGGAGGAAGCGGTGCTGTTTCCCGAAGAGGGCTTGGAGTCGGTGTTATTGGAAACGTTCTGATTTGAGTTTCCGCCTGCCGATGCCTTGATAACAGCATTTTTAACGGCTGCCTGAGCGGCGTCCTTGAACTTCCATGTAACGGTCTTTCTGTCGATAAGACCATAGGTTTCCTTGCCGTCGTTGGACTTGAACGCATTATTATCCCAGCGGATACAAGGCATGCACCTCTTAGCCGCAGCCGCAACGAAATTGCCCTCGACCTCTGCCTTATTCTTGGTGGCAGCAACTGTGCCGAACTCGCCGATAACAACGGGTATGCCGTTCTTTACGAATTTCTCGTAAACTCTGTCCATCAGCTGCTCATATTCCTTGGGCTTATCACTGTAAATATGTACAGTCGTGATAAGCTTGCCCTTAGCCGAATCGGTAGGCATGGTGAAATACTTATTTGCGATACCGTCGCAGGAGGTGTCATAGCCGGAGATCATCAGGTAACGTGTCTTGTTGTTGCCGCCTGTTGCTCTTACGGTGTCAACAAAGCTCTGATTGAGCTTGTTCAGGGTGTTGATATAGTCCTGAACTGTGGCACTGATATTGTTTCTGTCGAACCACCACTCGTTGTTTGTGCCAACGGCTCTGGGCTCGTTTATTCCCTCGAAAATGACCTTGTTTCCGTAGTCCTTGAATGTGTTTGCTATCTGCTTCCAGATAGTTTTCACATACTTGTCGGAGCTTTCAAAATGGGCACTGTCGGGGTAAAAATAGTCCTTGCTTATGTCGTGATGAACATTGATGATAACATACAGATCCTCATCAACGCACCAGTCAACGACTTCCTTGACTCTTGCCATCCACTGCTTGCTGATATTCATCTTAGCGTCGATATGATTATGCCACGAAACGGGAATTCTAATAGTCTTATAGCCCATCTTCTTTATTTCGGAGATAAGTGCCTTGGTGGTCTTTGCACCGTTCCATGCGGATTCGTATTCCATTTCATCAGACAGCCAGGTGCAGTCGGACGCATCAAAGGCATTTCCCAAATTCCAGCCCGCACCCATTCCCGAAACAAACTCCTGAGCGGAGGACGCATTAACATTCGTAGCTGCCGCAGCGGGAACAGCAATGCTTACGCACATTGCCATCGTAGTCAGCAGGCAGAGTATCGCTTTCATAAATCTTTTCATAATATGTAAGCTCCTTTCTGAGATCAGCCGTTTACAAGCTCCTCAAGCAGCTTGGGAAGCTGTTCGTCCATAACATCGTCGGAGAACTGACAGGTACCTACCGCCTTGTGTCCGCCGCCGCCGTATTTGAGCATAAGGCTGCCGACATTTACGTTTGAGGTACGGTTGAGAATGCTGTATCCCACAGCACAGGAGCAGCCCAGACCGCCCTTGCCGTTAACTATCCAAGCGGAGATATTCTGCTCGGGGTACAGGCTGTAAATAAGGAAGCGATTTCCCGAATAAATGGGGTCAACGCCTCTCAGGTCGGAGATGATAACGTCCTTTTCAACACGGGTGTGTGCCTTCACCATTTCGATGAACTTTTCCGTCTGCTCGTTGTATATTTCGATACGCTCACGAACATCGGGCAGAGCGAGGATCTCATCGGTATTCATGGTACGGCAGCATTCCATCAGCTTTTCCATCAGCTGATAGTTGGAGATGGTGAAATTTCTCCAGCGTCCCAGACCTGTTCTGGGGTCCATAAGGAAGCCGACAAGTATCCAGCCCTCGGGGTGGAGTATCTCCTCTTTGGTAAGATTTCCCGAATCCACCTTGTCAACAGCCACCATCATATCATCGAAATGGGAGAAGCGTTCCTTTCCGCCGTAATAATCGTAGATGATGCGTGCACAGGAGGGAGTGATTCGGCTTTCGCCCTTGTACTTGCCTGCCAGCTGATTTCTTTCGTGTTCGCTGGAATGGTGGTCGAACCACAGTCCGCAGCCCTCAACATAGGGGACATTGGCAAGGCAGTCGTTTTCGGTTATTTCAATAAGTCCGTCCTGAAGGTCCTTAGGGTGGGCAAACTTCCAGCTGTCGATAATACCGACCTCTTTAAGGAGTGCACCGCAGGCAAGTCCGTCAAAATCGGAACGTGTAACTAATCTCATTGTAATTTCAGCTCCCGTAGATAATAGTTTTGTTACCATTAATACTAAACACCCATTAATCACAGGAATCTCTCGGTGTAAAAACCTATATACAAAACTGTTTTCAACAGTTTTAAGCTTTTTACGCCGATTTCTTCTCTGTGATTTAAATGGTGTTTAGTATAAACGATAACCATTCTCTAATATTATACTATATTTTTTTACATATTTCAAGAGAAAACCAAAACGAATTTCCCGCTATGCCGTATAAATAAACCCGAAAAAATTGTGCATTTTGCATATCGGCGGGACAAGCCAAATTTTTCTCAGCCGAATTTCTGCATTATGTATTTTCTGACAGATCCAAAGGCTGCCCGCTTGTATTTTCGACAGGCAGATAATCTTCGCTCAGCACAGCGTTTACGGTAGCTTCATTAAGCTTATACCCCATACCCACATACTTCCAGTTAAGGCTTTCGTAAGGCGAAACAGCTTCGTTAAATTCTTCCAACGTAACCTCTTCATCTTCTATGAAACACCGTGGTTCATAGTCTTCCGAAACAAAAGCACCGCCATGTTCATATATTCCGCTTAAAACCGTTACAAACTTATTGTTTTCCAGCTTCAGGTACCAGTATGATGACAAAACCATACTATCGGTTGAACTGTTGAAGAATCCTTCATCGCTTACACCCACCACAGCGTATGCACCGATTTGAAATTCGTCGGAGCTTTTGGCACTATCTGTGTTATATTTCAGATTAACCAATTCATTGTCGATGACCATGTATAACCTTGTGCCGCAGAAAGGAAGATCCGTTCCTGAAATAAACAGCTCGGGAATGCCGTCGGAATTGACATCGCATAAGTCAAAGTAGTCATCTTTTCCTATACATGACATAAGCTTTTCTTTATAAAGTGCTCTGTAATCGGCGGGTTCGGGTTCGGCTTCTGTTTCCGGCTCGGTTTCGGAAACGGTTTCCGTTGTTGTTTCGGTAACGGTTTCCGACTGTGTTTCCTCGGAAGCTTCTGTTTCGGAAACAGTTTCGGACTCGGTTTCGCTTACGCTTTCGGCTGTTGTTTCGGAAACGCTTTCCGACTGTGTTTCGGAAACCTCCGATGAATTTGTCACATTGTCCGCACCGCATGCGGTGAGCATAGCTGCCGCAAGCCAAAAAGCGGCGACCTTCTTTTTCATAATTATTACCCCTTTTTTAGACAATTTTCTGCATTATGTATTTTCGACAGGCAGATAATCTTCGCTTAATACGGAGTTTATTGTTTCTTCGTTAAGTTCATATTCATAGCCTACATATGACCAGTTAAGGCTTTCGTAAGGCGAAACAGCTTCGTTAAATTCTTCAAGTGTAACCTCTTCACCTTCGATGTAATATGCTTCATAGCCTTCGGGAGTACCGGGTTCGTCATGCACATATTTTCCGCGGAAAACCGGTTCAAGCCGGTTGTTTTCAAGCTTCAAATAGTCATAATGTATTGTATACATATCCGTAAATGTATTGTCGAAAATACCTTCATCGCTTATTCCCACTACAGCATACACTCCGAATTCGGATATTTCGGATCCTTCATCGCTTTGTGATTTAGCTTTAAGCTGAACCAATTCATCGTCAACAACTATGTATATACTTGTTGTGGAGGCTTTAATCTGTCTTTCTGTAATAAACAGCTCGGGAACACCGTCGGAATTGACATCGTATAAGTCAAAGAATTCATCTTCTCCTATGCAGGACATAAGCTTTTCTTTATAAAGTGCTCTGTAATCGGCGGGTTCGGGTTCGGCTTCTGTTTCGGGAACGGTTTCAGGCTCGGTTTCGGAAACGGTTTCCGTTGTTGTTTCGGTAACGGTTTCCGACTGTGTTTCCTCGGAAGCTTCTGTTTCGGAAACAGTTTCGGACTCGGTTTCGCTTACGCTTTCGGCTGTTGTTTCGGAAACGCTTTCCGACTGTGTTTCGGAAACCTCCGATGAATTTGTCACATTGTCCGCACCGCATGCGGTAAGCATAGCTGCTGCAAGGCAAAAAGCGGCAAGCTTCTTTTTCATAATTATTACCCCTTTTTTATCATGTTTTCATTCGCAATAAAAAGGGACGCACCCAAGGGGCGACCCCTTTGTCAATTCGTTCGGTAAATAGCGAAATGAGCAAAGTTTGTCGCTCGGTACCGTTAATACTTCTTTATCGGTACTTCCCTAACGGCACGTCCCTCTGCATTTACATTGGGATAGGCTTTATCTCGCCGTCCTCCTCGGTCAGAAGCACTCTGACCCACTGATCGGAAACGTTATAAACGGAATCGTTTATGACCACCTTTACGCCGGGATAAAGCTGCTTATGACACGCAACAGCAAGGCTCTGCTTGTTTTGCAGATACAGATTTATCTCCTTGATACGCTTCTCATGAGCGGTCTTGTCGCAGTTGAGCTTTATTCGCTCCTTGACAGCCGCCGTCAGCATTTCTTCTCTTTCGGGCGGGAGAACAGCACCCTGTTTTTTCTTTTCATTGAGGAAATCCACCACCTGTTTCAGAGTAGTCATTCTTGTAACTATCTTGGCAATTTCCTTTTCGAGATTTTCCCTTTCCTCGGTCATCATAGCGTTATCGCCGACGGTTATGCTGGTGGGCGTATAATTTTTCGTGCCGATGACCTGAGCTTCGATATTCTGCAAAGCGATATATTTTCCGCCCATGATAACGCCGTCGCCGCCCTGTGCAGTGAGTGTTCCCGCACAGTAAACGTCACAGGTAACAAAGCTCTGAGCCTTTAGATTTCCGTCGCAGACTATCTTTGCATTTTCGCAGAAGCCGATGGTAACATCACCGTGAGCAACGATATTGGAGTTTATGCAGCCCTTTTTGATGACTACCTCCTGCCCCGCTTCAATTATCGCACCCGTAGCATTTCCGTCAATATGAATACTCTTCTGAGAGGACACCTTAAAGCCCTCCAGCACCTCGCCCTTTATGACAATATCGCCGATAAAGTCGATATTTCCCACCGACGCATCAACATCGCCCTTGATGGTAACGGTGCTGTCAATGGAAAAGCAGCCGCCGGAGAATTTCAGATGACCGTTGCAGGCAGCCAGTATCTGTGTTCCGGGGGTGTTGAGGATAGTGTTCTGACCCAGCGTGAACGCAGCCTTTTTGCCCTTTCTCTGTGCAACGGCAACACCCTTGACATCAATGCCCGGCTCGCCCTCGGTAGGCATAGTAATATCCGCAATGACCGTTCCTTTGAGGATATTTCTGATAAGACCGAGATTTTTGTAATCCACAAAGCCCTTGTCGTCCTCCTTGGGAGCAAGCTCGTGAGTTTTGTCGAAATGATAGGTGATAGTGCCGTCCGTGCCGTCAACGGGAGCAGTCCAGAACGCCGCCCTGACCTGTCCGACGCTTTCGGGGTTTTTCACCGCAAGCTTCACCGCTTCAACGTCAATGCCGTGGCGGACACCCTTTTCATCAAGGGCAGCCATTGCCTGTGCAAAGGTAACAGCTCTTCCGCCGTTCTGAGGTTCGTAGATGCTGAGAAAAGCGTCCTTGTTGCCCGTTCCGATGCTTACGGTAACATATCCGTCCACGGGAACGCCCTTCTTTTCGCCCGAAGCCTCGCTGTTCAGCATTTCTTCCATAGACTTGTTCATATTTTCGGTCATAATATCCGCCTCGCTTTCTTTTTTGTCTTTTATATTTTTATATGTTTATATGCGGAACGGGAAGCCCGTCCCCAACAATATCCTTTCAGACATTCTTTGTAGGCTTTCCTGCCGCCTTGACCTGCATAATGCCGTCAGCAGCGGAGAAGAAAACCGTTCTGCCGAAGTTTGAGCCTGTTTCCTCGGCGATAATGGGAATTTTATAGGTAGCAAGCACCTTTTTGACAGCCTCCACATTTCTTTCGCCGATATTGAAAACAGCGGAATTTGTGGCAAACATCTGTGCACCGCCCGCAATTTTCGCCGTCAGACGGGAAGCGGACGCACCGCTTGCATTCATCATCATAATAAGCTCGGTAATGCCCGTGTCGGCAAATCTTCGCTTGTTATCCGAAGCATTGGCAGACTCCTTGCTCCACGGGAGCATAATATGTGCAAGCCCCGCAATGCCCTTGGTCTTGTCGTAAAGGCATATCCCAACGCATGAGCCGAGAGCGTATGTAACAAGCGTATCATCGCCCTTTGCTATATTCAAATCAGAGATACCGATATTGATAAGGTTACTCATAAATTCTGCCGCCCTTTCATTTCTCAATTACTGTATTCCCAGAACGGAAAAAAGCTTATTGAGAGAATCAAGCTCGGGGACAAGTATCATATTGCTTCTGACCTCGTTATCTCCCATAATAAAGCTGTCGTCAATAAACAGCACCTTGTCGCCGATTTTCGAGAACTCGATAGCGGGGACGCTGAGTATCGCTCCCGCCATATCCACGCAAAGGGACGGCACCGAAATGTCGATGAACATTCCCGAAAGCGAGGCTATCGCATTAACATACGAAGCGGACATAATATTTCCCACCTCGGAAATAAGTGAGGTGTCCATCTCGTCCAGCTCCATAATGGAAAGGCTTTCCTTGCCCATAATAGCCTTTGCCAGATTTGCCGCAAAGGATTCCTGTATAACATAGAGCATCATTCCCGAAATATCGCCCGACAGCCGCACCAGCATACCGATAGCGACCTTTTCGGGGCCGCCGAGGAACTGCACAGCCTCGTCGAAGCCCAGCATTTTAACATTGGGAACGCTTATATCCACCATTATCCCCAGCATTTCGGACAAAGAAGTGGCGGCGTTTCCCGAGCCAATATTTCCTATCTCCTTGAGCACGTCAAGGTGCATAGAGCTTAGATCGTCTATTTTGCAGATTGCCATTAAATTACCTCCGATTATTTGCGGGATTTGCCGCCGTTATATTATTGTCTTAAATGGTTAATGATATTTTGCAGTTCATCGTGAGTCTGGACCATTCTGACATTAGCCTGAAAGCCCCTCTGAAACTCGATGACCTTGACCATTTCCGTGCCGAGATTTACCGAGGACATTTCCAGATAGCCGTTCAGCTTCCTTGCCCCGGGGTCTGCCTGAGGCTCGCCGCTTGAACGGGTCTGCACGAAATAGTTGTCGCCCACGGGGTCAAGTCCGTAGGGATTATTGAAATTGTAAACGCCTATCGTTTCGGTGAGGGTGTTCCTGTCTATCTCGGTCGTACCCTCAATAAAGGGAATGGGAATGTTGTTTCCCTCGTTATCCAGAACGTAAGCACCTCTGTTGTTCACCAGCTCCCAGACGCCCTCGGCGTTCTGACTCATATAGAAAGAACCGTCCCTTGTATATGTAATGGAATCTCCCTCACGAACGGCGAAAAGTCCCTCCGCCGCAATAGCGAAGTCAAGGGGCTTTTCCGTCTGAGCGAAGCTGTCAACGCCGTACATAAGGTCGGTTTTCAGCACTCGTGAGCCGTGACCCGTCTGGACCTCCTCGTTGCGGAGCTTTCTTTCGGTATAAATAAGGTCGCCGAATGACGGACGGAGATGCTTGTAGCCGTTGGTATTGACGTTGGCTACGTTATTTGCGGTAATATCCATAGCGTCCTTTGCGGTGAACACGCCCGATGCGGACGAATAAAAGCCTATGCTGCTCATTTCAGCTCATTCCTCCATCATATCTTCATCAAATCGTTTGCAACTATCGAATTTACGCTGTTCATTATTTGCAGTGCCTGTGCGGACGCTTCAAAGTTCCGCTGATACGCCATAGCGTCCACCATTTCCTCGCCCAGGTCAACGTTTGAACGCTCGTAAGCACCCTGTATAACACGATACTCGGCATCGGCGGGGATATTTCCTATCGCTGCCCCGTCATAGGGTCTGAACATATTGTCCCCGTAACGCTCCATATCGGTGTACTCGTCAACGTAGGTAAGCCCGAGGGTGTATGTCCTGCCGTCCCCTGTGGTGATAACGCCGTCCTCGGAAACGGTGAAATCGGAAGTCCCCAGCGGTATCGGCTGACCGTTTGCGTCAAGGATACGTCCTGCTGTGCCGAGGGAAAGATAGCCCTCGCCGTCGATGGAAAACTGTCCGTCCCTTGTAAGCCAGCGTTCGCCCGAAACACGTCCCTCTATATTAAAGAAAACATTTCCCCGAAGAGCCAGATCAAGGGGCTTGTAGGTATATTCAAAGGTACCCTGCTCGGTGTCCGTCCAGGTGTACGCCTGTGTTCTGTATTGGATAGTGCCCGTTTCGTTATTGCGGCTTCTCAGCAGAAGCAGCCTTTCCTCAAAGGTGGTGGGCATAGAAAGCTCCCGCTTGTAGCCTGCGGTGCTGCTGTTGGCAATGTTATTTGTGGTAACATTCAGTGCCCGTTCCTGATTTATGATATTGTTTGCGGATATGTAAAAACCTCTGAACATACAATCATTCCTATCCTTTCAGATAATCCAGCGTATACATTTTCAGCTTTGAAACGGCTTTCGAGTGAATCTGACTTACTCTTGACTCGGAAATGTCAAGCACCTTGCCTATCTCGGAGAGCCGTAATTTTTCGTAATAATAAAGGGTGATGACGGTTTTCTCTTTTTCGTTAAGCTTGTCAATTGCGTCGGCGAGAATTTTCCGTCTTTCCTTGACCCACAGGTTCTTTTCCGCCTGCCACACGCCCTCCTCCGATGGTACTTCGGGAATATCGAAGCTGCCGTCGTTCATCATTTCGTCCAGCGAAACGGTCTGAGCGGCTGACGACTGAGCGGTCATATTTCTGAGCTTTTCGAGGGACATTCCCAGCCTTTCGGCGATTTCCTCATCGGTGGGCTCTCTGTCCAGCTCTGTATACAATGCAGAGAAAGCGGCGTCGTAATCCTTGGCAAATTTACGGACGCTTCTCGGGATAATATCCTGCCTGCGTATATAGTCGATAACTGCACCTCTGACCTTTACGGACGCATAGGTTTCAAACTTTACATTCCGTGACGGGTCAAAGCTTTCAGCGGCGGCAATAAGGGCAATAACGCCCTCGTTGATAATGTCCTCACTGTCGGCATATTTGCAGTACATATTTCTTGTGGAAGCGGCGACGTATTTGACAACGTTCATATACTGAGTAACGACTTCGTTTCTCAGGGCAGTACCGCCTGTTTCTTTGTATTTGATAAGCAGCTGTTCTTTTGGTGAAAGCTCCTCGGTCTGAGGGGACATTATCTCACCTCCGTTTAGCCAAAGTTTCCTAATTTAATTTTACACTATTTTGACTGATTTGTCTACTGTTTTCGGAGATTTTTTTGGAAAAATGCAAAAAGCGGAAAGTGAATTTTTCGGCAGATACGACAAACCATTGTAGGGGAAAAAGCATAGCTTTGGTTTCCAGTCCCGCAGATACGAACTTTCTTTCTGCAAATTCAGTAAAATATCAAACTCCCAAAATCGAAAAATCACAAAATCACAAAAATCACAAAGTAAAGAGTAAAGCAACAAACAAACACAACCTCCCCAAAAAATCTAAACTTTATACCCTCACCAAAATGTAAAGCGGGGAAAAGAGGGTGGGGTGAAAGGGAAGAGGATTGCAAAGGAGAAACCGTTAGGGGCGGGGGAAAGTCCCCGCTTTGCGTTAGGGTTTGTTCTGTCCCCCGCCCCTATAAGGTGTCTCATTTGCGGGAGTTGCACAAACTTAGAGAGGTCACAGAGGCAGTGTCGCCTGTTGTAAGTTTGACGAGAAAATCGAAATTTGCGGGTTTCCACTAGCTTTGTGTGACGGAAATCGAAAAGCGTGAACGCTTTTCTTTTCCTTTTTGGAAATTTGTGGGGTTACTGTTTGTGATTTTCAGCTGATTTTGTTTTTTAGGCTTTTCTTTTGTGATTGCTGTTAATTTGATGCCCTTTATGTTAGAACTTTTGGACTGTTGGCTGCGGATTTCGCCCGTTGCGACGGGCGACCAGCCCTTGCTGGCGTCCAAGGGCTGGACCCCAAGACGCTTTAGTCGCCTTCGGCGGTTTTCTTTTTTTCTTTTTTTCGCTACGCTCTCTTTTTAGCTTATCACCACATTCCCCACCGCCTGTATCTGCACCGTATTATCTATCTCATTAAACGACAAAACAGTTATATTCGGTATAAACTGATCCACCAGCTTCTTAAAATATACCCGAACAATAGGCGAAGTCAACACTATCGGACTGGGCACAACTTCCCTGACCCGCTCGATCTGCTCATTCAATGCATTCATCAGCTTCTGAATTGTCATGGGGTCAAGTGCAAGATATGAACCTTGCTCGGACTTTTTCACGCCCGCAACTATCTTGTTCTCGGTTTCCGTATCAAGGGTGAGGACTCTTATCTGTCCCGCATCGGCAAACCGTCTTGTTATGGTGCGTTTCAGTGCCTGACGGACATATTCCACGGTAATGTCAATATCCTTTAAGGTATGCTGATAGTCGGACAGCGTTTCCAGAATAGTTTCCAGATCCCTGATAGGAACGCCCTCTTTCAAAAGCATTGACAGCACCTTTTGCAGATACGCCACCGATACCACCGACGGAACAATATCCTCCACCGTAGCGGGGCTTGTTTCCTTCAGCTTTTCCAGCATAGTCTTGACGTCCTGCCTTGACAGCAGCTCATATGCATGCTGCCTGATGACCTCGGAAAGGTGTGTTATCATAACGGAAGTGGGGTCGATAAGGGTGTAGCCCGCCATATCGGCAGCCAGCTTGTCCTCCTCGGCTATCCATTTTGCGGGGATATTGAAGGCAGGCTCGATAGTGTCGATGCCGTCCACCTCACGGGTGACATTTCCGCTGTCCAGTGCAAGGAAGTGGTCTACCAGCACTTCATTTTGTGCCACCACCTCGCCCTTTATCTTGATGACATACTGATTTGGATTGATATGCTGATTATCTCGCATACGGATAGACGGGAAAACCATTCCCATATCCAACGCAAACTGTTTTCGGAATATAATAACACGCTCGATGAACGTTCCGCCGCTTGCCTCGTCCGCCAGCGGGATAAGGCTGTAACCGAACTCCATTTCGATAGGCTCGACATTCAGCAGCTTGTAAACATTGTCAATATCCTTGTAATATTCCATTTCGGACAATGCCTGCTTGTTATCCTCCATAGCCTGTTCTTCGGCTGCCTGTGCGGCAAGAACTTCGGCTTCGGTGGGGGTGCTTCGTATAAGCAGAATACCGCAGAATATCAGCAGGATTCCGCACATAAGGCAGGCAAGCTTCGGAAATCCGGGGATAACCATTGCAATTATCATAACGCCGCCCGCAATGCAGAGAACTCTCGGCTGAGAGGTAAGCTGCTGCCGCATATCGGCGTTCAGGTTGTCCTCGGAGGCGTTTCGGGTAACTATCATACCCATTGAAGTGGAGATAAGCAGTGCGGGTATCTGAGAAACCAGACCGTCGCCGACGGTTGCGATGGAATAGGTAGAAAGCACCGAACCGAAGTCCATTCCCTCAATAGCAAGACCGATTATAGCACCGCCGATAAGGTTTACGAACGCCGCAACGATTGAGAAGATAGCATCTCCCTTAACGAACTTGGAAGCACCGTCCATAGCTCCGAAGAAGTCGGATTCACGCTGAACGTCCGAACGGCGTTTCTTTGCGGTGGCTTCGTCTATAAGACCCGAGTTAAGGTCGGCGTCGATAGCCATCTGTTTACCGGGCATAGCGTCCAGAGTAAAGCGGGCGGAAACCTCGGCAACTCGCTCCGCACCCTTTGTGATAACGAGGAACTGCACCACAGCTATCAGGATAAACACGATAAATCCGACAACGGCGTTGTTTCCCGTAACAAAGTGTCCGAAAGCGTAAACGACCTGTCCCGCATTTCCCTTATTTCCGAGGATAAGACGGGTAGACGAAATATTCAGCGAAAGTCGGAAAATGGTAGTCACCAGCAGGAGGGACGGAAAGATGGAAAACTCCAGCGGTGATTTTATGTACATAGTCATCAGCAGGATAATAAGGGAAATGGAGATATTGAGTACCAGCATAAAGTCCAGCAGCCATGTAGGCAGCGGGATGATTATCAGCACGATAACAAGCAGCAGAAACACGGGAACGATATTGTTCGTAATGCTTTTCAGGCTGAATTTCACTCGGTACTCCTCCCTTCTTTATAATGATGAATGTTGAGTGATGAATGTTGAATTAATACTCCACATTTAATTCAACTCTCAACTTTCATCACTCATCATTTCCTTTCAAAATCCACGATGTCCTCGGGATATTCATCACGCATATCGGAAATAGACCGTTTTTCCTCCTCAAACGGGAGCTTCTTGTTTTTCAGGTCATATACGAATGCGAGAATTTCAGCCACAGGCTGGTAAAATTCGGGGGCGATCTCCCGTCCCACGTCGATCTTATCATAAAGGGCTCTTGCCAGGGGCTTGTTTTCCACCATTGTAATGTCATTTTCCTCGGCAATGCCAATAATTTTCATAGCAACATAGTCAGCACCCTTGGCAACCACCACGGGAGCCTTTGCACTTTCGGGGTCATACTTGACGGCGATAGCGTAGTGAGTAGGGTTTCTGATGATAACGTCCGCTTGGGGTACGTCCTGCATCATACGCTGCTGGGACATTTCCCTTTGCTTCTGCTTTATTTTTCCCTTTATCTGAGGGTCGCCCTCCATCTGCTTGTATTCTTCCTTGACCTCCTGCTTGGTCATTTTCAGGTTCTTGTTATGGTCATACCACTGATAAAGCAGGTCAAGTATTCCAACAAACACGAAAACCATACCTATGGTCATAGCGATGGAAAAGGTAGCTGAACAGATATATGCAGTTGCGGGCAGAATATCCATTTCCGACAGCTTCATAATTGTCGGCAGCTGCTCTTCTATCTCGCTTTTGACAAGGGCGAATATAACAGCTATTTTCAGGATAGATTTCAGCAGCTCCACCACCGAACGGAGCGAGAACATTTTCTTGAAGCCCTCGATGGGATTAAGTCTGCTGAATTTAAATTTTGCAGGCTCCATTGAGAATACAAATCTCGTCTGAGCACCTGTCATAACAATGTTTATAGCGATACCGATGATAAGCAGCGGACCCGCTGCAATAGCGACCGTCCGACCCGCCCTGAGCAGCAGGGAGGTAGTGAAGGTGCCGTCCGCAAGGAGATCGCCGCCTGTTCCGCTGACGCCTATCCAATAGGTCATAGAGTCGGTCAAACTCTCCAGAATGAGGTTTGACAGCACCTTGAACATAGCGAACATTCCCAGAATAAAGAATGCTGCGGTAAGGTCCTTGCTTGAGAATACGTTACCTTTTTTTCGTTCGTCCCGTTTCCGTTTCGGGGTCGCTTCTTCGGTTTTCTCCTCGCCGCTGTCGCTTGCCACTGTGCATCCCCCCTTGTACGGCGTTTCGGGTTTGTACGAATGAAAATTTATATTTATCTAACAACTGTTAGGTAATGTCGAATAATAAGCTAAACGGTCATTGATGTCATAGTGTTTGCCACGGCGTCATTCATCATATCCAGCAGACCGTCAAGGAAATTCGCAAACACGGGGCAAAGCACCACCGCAAGGAACAGTCCGAACAGCAGCTTCATCTGCATATTCACGACCATTACCTGAATTTGCGGAACTGCCTTCATCAGTATCCCGACGCAAATCTCCATAATTATCTGTGCCGCAAGCATGGGCATTGCCAGCTTTAATCCCAGCACGAACACGGCGGCGAAATAGTTTATCACCGTCATTCCGAGATTTGGGTTCAGCCGCTCATAGCCCACGGGGATAATGTCGAAGCTTATAACAAACAGCCTGACATATGTCAGGTGAGCGTTTGACGCAAAGAACATAAGATAGAGCATATAGGACGTTACCGAGCCCATCAGCGGCATCTGAATGCCCGAAGCGGGGTCGTAAATCTTTGCCATGCCAAGACCTGACTGCATATCCATAATTTCGCCCGAAAGGAGCGTTGAGGACAGGAAAAGCTGTGTTATAAAGCCGAGGGTAACGCCCACCAGCACTTCCTTTAGTATCAGCACGGCAAATTCCCCCGCCGAACCGATCACCATGGGCTGAACGTCAATGGCGGTCAAAGCGGCGGCTGTTATAGCCAGCGAGGTGATAACTCTCACAATTGTGGGGATATTTCGTCTGGAAAGCAGCGGATTAAAGGCGAAAATGCCCATTATCCTTGCAAAAACCAGCAGATTTGTATCGAGATCTGTGAGGATAACATTCCAAAAATCCATTTCTAACCATTCCTCGACACTTCGGAGATAATATCGAACAGCTGAACGGTAAACTCATTCATCTGATTCATCATCCACGGACCTGTTACCAGCAGTATAAGGGCGATAGCAAGCAGCTTCGGCACGAAGGTGATAGTCTGCTCGTGAACCTGTGTAGCCGCCTGTATTATGGAGATGACCAGACCGATAACTATGCTTATTACCAGCATAGGGCCGCATAGCAGCAGAGTAACTGTCAGTGCGTTATGAAATATTTCCAGAACGGCGTCCTGCGACATTTTTATCGGTCCTTTCACTTTATTTAGTGTTGAGTGGTGAGAGTTGAGTGTTGAGTTTTTGGGAAGCCAAACAAACCATTGTAGGGGACGGGTTTCCCGTCCCGCAGTCAAAAGCTCTTTTTCGGCTGCCTAAGCAACATATCAAACTCGGAAAAACCACAAACAAATAGTAAATAATCAAACAAACACAACCTACCCCAAGCACAACAAATCATATTCCATCGCAAAATGTAAAGCGGGGAAAAGAAAGCAGAACGGTTTGCAGTCATATTGTTAATCAGCAATGACAACCACTTCCCAAGCCTCCTTGCGTCGGCTCGATGGCGAAAAATCGGTCGGGGGATTAACCCCCGTTCGATTTTTCGCAGGCACCGCACACGGATTTGGTTTACACGGCTTTTGCTGTTGTTGTGGATTTGATGCTTTACTGTTTCTTTTGTGTGCGGTGCTTTTTTGTACCGATTTGTTT
>CAZINI010000053.1:10931-20952 GCA_964540575.1 uncultured Ruminococcus sp. | reverse complement strand
CTCAGGATCGAAGCGAGTGATCCATTCCAGGCATATATCACAGATAAGGCGATTGCTCTCCGCTTTGCGTATATCATCTGTGAGTTCCAGCTCTGTGAGGTCAAGAAGTGCATCAGGGTCACGGGCGAATACTCCCGAACCTGACGCTCTGTCCATTGACCTTTTTCCGCCCTGGGAACCCTTACTGTGATGATGGCAATATATTACCGCACAGCCTACCTCTGAGCATACCTTGTCGAACTGATTGCAGAAGTGAGCCATCTGGTCTGCCGAGTTTTCATCTCCCGTAATGACCTTGTATATCGGGTCGATTACGATCGCTATATAGTTCTTCTTCTGCGCTCTTCGGATAAGCTTCGGTGCAAGCTTGTCCATCGGTACGGATTTTCCTCTGAGATTCCATATGTCAATATTTTGGATATGATTCGGAGCAAGTCCGAGAGCGGTATAAACGTCCTTAAAACGATGAAGACAGCTCGCACGGTCAAGCTCCAGATTGACATACATTACCTTTCCGCTGGCACAATTAAAGCCGAGCCAGGACGAGCCTTCCGCTATTGCAGCACACAACTCGATAAGGGCATATGATTTACCCGCCTTGGACGGATTTACTATCATTCGATTTTCTTCGGTATTGATCTCGCTGTCCCAATCGAAAACTGTTCCTCCGCTGTACGGCTGCCAGCCTTGGTCTTTTGCATACTGCACAATAGTTCCCGCCGTAACGGGAGAAGCGGAGCCGTTGAATGTTTCCCACTTTTTTTCACAGTCGCCTGAGTGATAACGGGCAAAATCCTTTTTGCTCCAATTATCCCAATCATTGCAGGAATAGCCCTCATCTTTGAGTGCCATACCGACATTTACCCATTCCTGATAGTCAAGCATAGCGGGGTTTATATGCTCCAGTATTTCAAGTAAATTCAAATGTTCCATCATAGCCGCCTCCCGTTGGAATTTCAGGCTTTCTGAAATGCTCTGCAATCAATGGACAGAAAGCTATATCCTTTTTAGTTTCTATTTCCGAACATGTGGACTTTTTGCTGAATAATACCGAGTCAAGCTGTAAATATATGTTCATTTTCGGCATTTACCTCACAGCTTCACAGGCACGGGAACAATGCCGCACTCCGTTTCCGGTGCTTTTTGCGGCTGAACGGTGTTGCTGTTCAGATATTCGGCGAACCGGTCAACGTTCACAAGATACTTGCAGCCCGCCTTGACGGAAACGATCTCACCGCTTATTACCTTCTGCCTGATAAAATGCTCCGGAAGCCCGAACAGCTTTGCCGTTGCCTTTATTGTTTCCATTCTCGGAAATTCTGTAATCATTAAATTTTACCTCCCTCTTGAAAACCCGCTCTTTTTATGGTACAATGGGAGCGGGTCAATACATTTTGTGTTGGTCTGTCTACGCCTTCCGCTGAGAGCCTCGCCAAAGGTCAGCGGGAGGCGGTTTCTTTTTGCTTGCTTAGGTTGTTGATGATTTCTTTAAGTCTGCAAATTTCCTCTTCTGAAAAAGGTTTTCTTAACCTACGGGAAAAATTGCTGTCGCATAAGCCCCAGGCTTCGGCTACCTGCCAACACTTAAGGCCAGATTCGACTATCATCTTTTTAACTTCTTTTCCTGTCATAGAAATAGACCTCCTTTTTTGTTGATGTTATCATTATACAATGGATTTGGATTATTGTCAAGCATTTTAGATGAAAAATTATCTAAAATTACATTTTACGATATTTTTTATTTCTCTCTTGACAAAAATAAACTTATATGGTATTATGATAACAACAGCAACAAAAAATCACACGGAGGTAATAAAAATGAGCTTGACTATATTTGCACAACGTATGAAACAGGCACGAGAGGAAAAGGGATTAAAGCAAAATGAGCTTGCTAAAGCTGTAGGAGTAACGCCTACTACTATTTCTGCCTATGAAAAGTCAGATGATGAGGGTAACGGCAAGAAGCCCACGCTTGAAAATGCTCAAGGTATTGCCAAAACACTTGGTGTGTCGCTTGATTGGCTGTGTGGAATGTCAGATGATGATCCCACATCTTACACGGATTTTACGGCAAAAGAATACTTTAAAAGCTTAATTACTGTTCTGATGGAAACGTCCAGCAATTTTGATGATACGGGACGGAACGGGATAGCAC
Source organism: uncultured Ruminococcus sp. (assembly GCA_964540575.1). Taxonomy (GTDB): domain Bacteria; phylum Bacillota; class Clostridia; order Oscillospirales; family Ruminococcaceae; genus UMGS1889. The sequence continues at coordinate 18,797 of CAZINI010000053.1, read as the reverse complement.
TAAGTAACCCTGATATTCTGAATTTTGTCAAAAAAATTAGTGGTTTGGTAAAGGTCTATCGAGCTGGGAGCATACCGGAAGATCTATTCAATGTGTGCATTGATAAAATAATCAATGATTTTAGTAATTACACTGTTATAGGGGACTGTGTTCTTGATAATTCGGAAGCGGTTGACGCTGAACAAAGTCTGTGTAGTCTTGTAGAAGATTCTGATGTTGGTGTAGGTTCTTACACTACTTCTGTTTCCAAAAATTATGGATACAGTGGTTCCCGAAATGTGGAAATAGTCATAACTTCCAAAATGCTTGATATGTTCACTTCTAATAGTAGTGAGGGAGGCTCCGACAATGGCAAACATAAGACCGAGGAAGAATAAGGACGGCGAGATCATCAGCTATGAAATAAGAGTATTCAAGGGACGGGACGAAAACGGCAAGCAGCTGAAACCCTATGTTATGACCTATAAACCCGCTCCGGGAATGACTGCAAAGCAGATAGAGAAGGAGCTAAATCGGCAGGCGGTCACGTTTGAGGAGCAATGCAGGCAGGGTTACAGCCTTGACAACAGGCAGACATTTGCACAATATGCGGGATATGTCATAGATCTGAAAGAGCGAAACGGAATGAAGCACACAACTATCTCCCGCTATCGGGATATGCTTCCTCGAATAAATGCGGGTATCGGGCATATAAAAATAGCCGATCTCAGACCGCAGCACCTGAACAATCTCTATGAACAGCTTTCAAAAAGCGGCATAAGGGCGAACGGGAAGAAAGCCGTGTGCAAAGCAGACCTTAGAGCGGTTCTGAAAGCGGCGGGGATAACAAAGACAGAATTATCCGAAAGAGCGGGTGTTTCTCTTGCCGTTCTGTCCTCCTGCTACAATGCAAAGCCTGTTATGTATGAGAAAGCGGAAGCGGTCGCAAAGACTCTTGACATGCCGTTAAACAGCCTTTTCGATATTACTGTAAATAATGAGCCACTTTCGGTCAAGACCGTTGTGGAGCATCACAGGCTGATTTCCGCTATACTTGCACAGGCGGAAAAGGAAATGCTTATCCCGTTCAATCCCGCTGCAAAGGCTTCACCGCCGAAGATGGAGAAGTCCCACCCGAATTATTTTCAGCCCGAGGAGGTTGCGGCAATTCGTCAGGCATTGGAGAATGAACCGCTGCAGAAAAAGGTTATGGTGCATTTAATGCTTATAACGGGCATCAGAAGGGGAGAGCTTGCGGGGCTTCGATGGTCTTGTGTGGACTTTGAGAGAAATCAGATACACATTTGTCACAGCGTATTGTATAAAAAGGACGTTGGTGTATATACCAGCTCGCCGAAAACCGATGAATCGGACAGATACATAAAGCTCCCGAAGGAAACAACGGAGCTTCTCAAAGAATACCGCAGGGAATGGCTCTTTACCCGCTCACAGTATGGCTCAATGTGGTGCAGCTTCCTGGATCTGCCCGATGAGGACAGTATCAGAGCGGCAAAAGGCGGGAATGCTCCTGCTATGAAACGTGTTCTGAATGATTATCTGTTCTTTCAGGAGCAGAGCGGCAGGGTAGGCTATCCGCTGCACCCAGACAGTATAACGGGGTGGTGTTCCGACTTCTCCGAACGGTATAGCCTGCCGCATATCAATCCCCACGCTTTCAGGCACACAATGGCAAGCATACTCTATTTTAACGGTATTGATACAATAAGCATATCGGGACGGCTCGGACACGCAAAGCCCTCGACCACAAGCGACCTGTATTCGCATATCATCAAAGAAGCAGATGAACGTTCAGCGGAGTGTATTGCAGATGCGATCTTCGGAAAACACGCATAAAAAAGCAGGAGAGCTTGTGTGTGTCCTCTCCCGTTTTAGTTGGCTTGTTGGCTTTTTGTTGGTTTTTTCTCGATTTCAGACAAAAAAATACACCGTTCAACTTGCGTTAAACGGCGTATCTACGTGGTTGCGGGAGCTGGATTTGAACCAACGACCTTCGGGTTATGAGCCCGACGAGCTACCGAGCTGCTCCATCCCGCGGTATATTTTGTTTTCGCCCTCAATCAGAGTGCTTAATTATTATATCATACGGTGCGGTGAATGTCAATAGTTTTTTTGGGAAAACAGGAGATTTGTATAATATGACAAAACGCATTCTCTGAACTGCAATGTCATTGTGGAAAATCTCTGAAAAGTACGGCAAAAACAGGGAACTATCCGTCCGGCTATATTGGGGGACGGCTTGCTTTGTTGTGTAAAATGACAAAATTATCCGAAACGCTTTACAATATCCTCGGAATATAGTAAAATGATAAAGTAGTGAATTTTTTGCATATACTATATTTATATATATTTGGGGTGTTTTTGTGATAAAGGAAGCAGATGAAAAATACTATTTTGACGGCGAGCTGGGAGCGGTATATTCCCCCGAAGCAACGGAATTTCGGCTCTGGTCGCCTTTTGCGGAGGCGGTTTCGCTGAATGTCTATCCCGACTGTGTGGGACGCACTGCCAGCGACATTGTCCCGATGACTAAGGGCGATGACGGCGTTTGGCGTGTTCGGTGTGAAGGCGACCTGGACGCTGTTTTCTACACCTATTCCGTCACATTCGGCGGGGAAACCACCGAAACTATCGACATTTACGCCAAGGCAGGCGGCGTCAACGGCAACAGGGGACAGGTGGTGAACTTTGCCAAGACCAATCCCATCGGCTGGGGAACACGCCGTGCAAAGCCCCTTGAACGCTACACCGACGCCGTTATCTACGAAACTCACGTCAGGGATTTTTCCTCGGATAAGGAGAGTATGTTCACCCACAAGGGTAAATTTCTGGCGTTCACCGAGCGGGGAATGGTCAACCGCTGGGGCGATAAAATAGGCATTGACCATCTGGTGGAGCTGGGCGTTACCCACGTTCATCTGCTGCCCGTGTTCGATTTTCTCACCGTTGACGAAGCCGAACAGCACGACCCCCTCTACAACTGGGGCTATGACCCGAAGAATTTCAATTTCCCCGAGGGTTCATATTCCACCGACCCTTACGACGGCAAGACCCGTATCGTTGAGCTGAAAAGGCTTATCCACGCCCTGCACACCGAGGGCATTGCCGTTGTTATGGACGTGGTTTACAATCACACCTATCAGACCCTTGACTCGGCGTTCACGGCAACATTTCCGAAATATTATTATCGAAATTTCGGGGAATATTATTCCAATGGCTCGGGATGCGGAAATGATCTCGCCACCGAGCGTCTGATGGTTCGCAAATTTATCGTGGACAGCCTTGTGTTCTGGGCAAAGGAGTACCATATCGATGGCTTCCGCTTCGATTTGATGGGACTTTATGACATAGAAACGATGAATATCATTCACAAAACGTTAACGGAAATAAACCCCAACATTATTCTCTACGGAGAGGGCTGGACGGGTGGAGATACGCCCCTCGAATGGGAAAAACGGGCGATGAAGCACAACGCCGTCCATATGAAAAATGTGGCGTTTTTCAGCGACGATTTCCGTGATACCGTCAAGGGAAATGTTTTCGAGAACCGTATGAAGGGCTATGTGAACGGTGCCCCCAACAACGCCGATGCGGCTATGCAGATAATCACGGGACGCACCCGTCACCCGCAGCTGCCCATTCTCGACCGCTATGCTTGGACGGACACCCCCGCACAGGTGGTCAATTACGTCGAAGCACACGACAATCTCACCCTCTGGGACAAGCTTTTCTACACAAATCCCACCGATAACGAGGAAAACCGAATTAAGATGGACAAGCTGGCGGCGGCGTTCGTGTTCCTTTCACAAGGCATTCCGTTCATACAGGCGGGGCAGGATTTTCTGAGAACAAAGCCCCTCCCGGGCGGTGCATTCGACCATAACAGCTACAATGCCCCCGACGCCGTAAACAGCATTCGCTGGGAGAGAAAGCACACCTACCGCAAGGTTTTCGACTATTACAAGGGGCTTATCGAGTTCCGCAAGAACCACAGCGGTCTGAGAATGACCGAAAGCTCGGAGATAGCAAGCGGCATTCGCTTCTTCGACAAGCTGCCCACCAGAATGATAGGCTTCAGCATTTCCTCCGATGACAAGCTTTCGGAAATGATAGTCTTTATGAACCCCGAGCCTTACGAGGCTGAGCTGTTCGCATTCGGTGAATATGACGTCTATATTGACGGAGAACGGGCGGGAAATGCACCGCTTTATACCGTAAACGGCAGCTACAAAATCGCCCCCATAAGCTGTATGGTGCTGGGAAGAAAAAGGGAAATTCAGGAAGAAACGCTGTAAAAATGCAGCAGTATCTCCCGATAGTCGGAGCCGTTTTCCGACATATTTTCCGCCCCTTGCTGGCACATTCCGCATAAGTGTCCCGAACCCAGCAGGGTGAATGTAATATCATTTTCGTTAATAGAAAATTCAAATCTTGTCGACGGGAGATTGAGCATCTCACAAAGCTCATTTCCCGAAACAGATTTGCCGTAAAGCTCCGCAGACAGAACCGTCCCTGCGGGGCTTTTTTCGGTGACGGACAGGGGAACGCCGTCCGCTTTTTCGTTGAATTTTGCTTCGTAACGTGCCGATATTTCCGCAAGTGTCAGGGTCATTTCCTCGGAGCATTGCGAACGTTCCGTCATGCTCGGGACGCTTCTCAGATAGGGAACAGCCTCCTCGAACGCCGCCTCCGCCGACTCGGTATATTCCCAAGAGGACGGGTGAAAAACCGCCGCAATGGGCGTCCCCTCGTAAGCGAGATATTCCCCCGAAACCGCCGAGCAGGCGGCATATGCCCTGGCGTAGGCTTCCTCGTAGCCGTCCCCGAAGAAGGCTTTTGCTTCGTCCTCGGTGAAAAATTCCTGATAAAGCGTGCGGTCGTCGGAGAAATCCGCCCCGTCAGCCCCGTTCTGCATACACAGCCGAAGTGCGTAGGTGTTTGCCGCCACCGCCTGGGCTTTCAGGGCTTCTTCGCCGTATTCAATGGGCATCTGTGCCAGCACCGAGCCGATGGAGTAGTCCAGTGCGGAGATTTGCTCCGTTCTGTCCTCGTGGGTGAGATAGACGGTGTAATATTCCTTGTCGGAACGGCATATCTCCACCTGCGGGGACGGTTCGGGGGCGTATCTTTCGGGGTTCAGCAGGGACAAAGCAGGTATCCCCGCCAGCATAATGACGTAAACGGCAGCGTTTTTGGCAGTTCCTTTCATATGAGCCGTCCTTTCTTTGACAGTTATTTCCATAAATTTGGAAATACGGTATTTCAGCAGCGGAATGTGAAAAAATGCTTGACAATAGGTGAAAAGTGTAGTAAAATGATTTTAATGGGTTTTTATCTGCTTGATTCAATGGGGCATCGCAGATTGTTTCCCCAAATACTTTTGGAATGGGTGAGTCTGTTGAACTATACGAACAACGAAGAGAGCATTAAAATTCTATGCAGCGAGGTCATAAAAAATAACACAATCGCACCAAAGTACTACGAAAAATATCAGGTCAAAAGAGGTCTGAGAAATTCCGACGGCACGGGCGTTATGGCGGGTATCACAAATATCTGCAACGTTCACGGATATGTCATCAACGAGGGCGAAAAGGCTCCCATCAAGGGCGAGCTTATCTATCGGGGCTATAATATCGAGGATATTGTGGCAAATACGGTGGAAAAGGGAAGATACGGCTTTGAAGAGGTCGTTTATCTCCTGCTTTTCGGAGAGCTGCCCGATGCTGTGCAGCTTAAGCGTTTCACCGACCTGCTGGCGAAATTCAGGGAGCTTCCCGAAAATTTTGCCGAGGATATGATATTTAAAGCACCCTCGCCGAATATAATGAACAAAATGGCTCGAAGCGTACTGGCTATGTATTCCTTTGATGATGACCCCGAGGATATGTCGCTGGAGGCTGAGCTGTTCAGAGCAATAAAGGTCATCGCAAGACTGCCCGCAACGATGGTGGCAGGCTATCAGATAAAGAGAAGATACTATGACAAGGAATCTCTTGTTATGCACCAGATAAACCCCGACGAGGCTACTGCCGAAAGCATTCTCTCGACCCTGAGATTTGACAGGCAGTACACCCCCGAGGAGGCAAAGCTTCTCGACCTTATGCTCTTGATCCACGCAGAGCACGGCGGCGGAAATAACTCCACCTTCACCTGCCGTACCCTGACTTCCTCGGGAACGGACGCTTACGCCGCATATGCAGGTGCAATATCCTCCCTAAAGGGACACCGCCACGGCGGAGCAAATGCCAAGGTAATGCGTCAGCTTGAGGAGCTTAAGACGAATATCAAGCATTGGGACAATGACAGCGAGGTTGCGGAGTATATCAGAAAGGTGTTCCGCAAGGAGGCGGGCGACGGCTCGGGACTTATCTACGGTATGGGTCACGCAGTTTATACCATCTCCGACCCGAGAGCCGTTATCCTGAAGAAAAACGCTATGGAGCTTGCAAAGGGCACCGAGTTGGAAGATGAATTCCTGCTTCTGGACGCCGTCGAAAGGCTTACTCCGCAGGTGTTTGCCGAGATAAAGGGCGATTACAAGGTAATGTGTGCAAACGTTGACCTTTATTCGGGTCTTGTTTACAAAATGCTGAAAATCCCGCCCGAGCTTTGCACACCGCTGTTTGCAGTTTCAAGAATTGCGGGCTGGTCGGCTCACAGGATAGAGGAAATGCTTACCTGCGGACGCATTATCCGTCCCGCATACAAGGCTATCGCACACGAAAGGGTCTATATACCGCTTGAAGAACGCTAAGGAAACGTTGACGAAACAGCTTTTATCAACTTTTCCTAATCAATTATGGGGGCAGTTTTATGAAACAGAATACAGTGTCTGCTGCAAAAAGCAGAGGAAAATCAGGTGTACTTTCGATTGAAAGGCGTGTATCCTTTTGGATATTTTTAGTTGCCGCAGTCGTTGCAACGGTTCTCCGCACATATCAGCTTTATGTAGATATTGACCACAGTACGGGATATTATGTGAATGGCAGTATTTTCCTGAATTACACCACGATATTTATTGCGGCGGCGATAATCGGCATAGCTGTTATAGTCAATCTCGGAAGCTCAAGGGATAAGGTCATAAAGTCCTGTATCCTGCTCAATCCTATGCGTCTGAAATATCAGAAGCTTACGAAAAAGGTTTCCTCAAAGGCAGCCCTTATGTCGCTGATAATGTCCGCCCTGACTATGTGTGAGTTCGGAATAAACGCCTATTCCGCTGTGACATACAAGGAATGGAGCGTTGTGGGCATTTGCATAATGGTGTTTGAGTTCATTGCTGCCATCACGCTTATTTCAGTAGCTGCGGGCATCCTCAACGGCACGGGTATCAGCCGTCCCCACTGCTTCTTCCTGTCGTCGATCCCCATCTGGAAAACTCTTGAGGTCTGCAATATGGCAATGACCGATGTTACGGTTTCTGCCTATTCTATAAAAATTTACGAAATGTTCACAGATATGGCTGCAGCAGTATTTTTCCTGCTGACCATAAGATTTTTCCTCGGTCTGGAGAAAAAACGCACACGTTACGATATGTGCGTCTGGGGATATGCCGCTGCCATCATTGCGGCTGCTTCCACTATTCCGAGATTTGCAATGTACTATCTGCTGCCCTTTGACGGCAGAGCGTTCCTTGTCACCCCCAGCATAAGCGATTTGGGTCTTGTTCTGCTCCCGCCCGCACTTGTCCACGTTTTCTGGAGCAAATACGAATACCGCATTATGCCGAAGCTGAACGCTTTCGGCCGCAGACGTTGGGTCACAAAGAATGTGACCGACAGCGGCTCGGGTATGAAGTCAATCTGATAGCGTCGTTTGCGGCGTGTTAGCAAGGCGTACTTTCACAAGTACGCCTATTTGCGTACTTGT
>CAZINI010000053.1:0-10831 GCA_964540575.1 uncultured Ruminococcus sp. | reverse complement strand
TAAGTACAGACTATTTGCGTACTTGTTAAGTACAGACTATTTGCGTACTTGTTAAGTACAGACTATTTGCGTACTTGTTAAATAAGCCTGTTTGCGTAATAATCGGAATACTCACGGTCTTATGGAGCGTGAGATTTAAAGGTGTATAAATGAAGAAAAAACTGCAATTCCTTGCCGCTTTGACGGCGGCGTGCCTGCTTTCCTCCTGTTCGGTGGCGGGAACTGCCGAAAATCTGCTTTCGCCGCCTATGCTGAGTGCGGAGCAGTCGGATATATATGAAGCCCTGAGAAAAGAGCTGGGCAAGGAGATAAAGCTGAAATTTCCCAAATCGGGGGACTACCGTTCGGCGTTTATCGTGGCGAATATAGATGATGAGCCTACCAACGAGGCTATGGTCATTTACGAAAGCCCATCGGGAGGAAATGTCCGCATAAACGTGCTGGACAAAAACGAAAACGGCTGGTTCTCTGCCTATGACCATGCAGGTGCGGGTGCAGAGGTGGAGGGCGTGAAGATTTGCCGCTTGGGTGAATCGTCCTCACTTAACGTTCTGGTGGGTTACAGCACCGTCAACCGCAACGAAAAGCAGCTCAAAGCATACACATACAGGGACGGCATTCTGGTAAACACATATGACGACCTGTATTTCGCCGCCGAGGTAATGGACCTGGACGGTGACGGGCGGAACGAAATTGAGATAATCACCGCACCTGCCGAAAATAAGCCCGCAAGGGTCAAAATGGTCACTGCGGACGAAAATAATATGCTGTTCGTTCGGGACGAGATAAGCCTTGACGAGGGTGCTTCGGAGATAGCCTCCATCGTCAAGGGATATGCCGCCAGCGGACGTCCCGCACTGTTTATTGACGGCGTAAGAGGCAGCTCGGGGGTTTCCACGGAGATAGTTTACTGTATCGGCGGAAGCCTGCGAAATCCCGTGGCACTCAGCCAGGATTCCATCAAGACAACTCTCCATCCCAAGGGATATTCTCCCGCCGATGCCGACGGGGACGGCATTACCGAGATACCGACCATCTCACCGTTCCCGGGATATGAGTCTGCGTCCAGCGGCAGTGAGGTATTAAATCTCACAACGTGGAATATTTTCGAGAATTATATGATTGTCCCGAAAATGTCGGGCTTCTACAACCGTTCGGCAGGCTACTGCTATATGATACCCAGCCGTTGGGAGGGTATGGTGACCGTCAAGGCGGATTATTATACGGGCGAATACGTTTTCTTCAAATACGGAGGAAGCCTGAACGCCAGCACCGTGGAGCTTATGCGTATCGCCACTGTGGATTCGCTGAATGAAAATTCATATCTGGAAAACGGCTATTTCACCGCCGAAGCAAGAAGCGGTATCAGCTATATGATAAAGATAAACAACGAAATTGACGAGCCGCTTGTGCCGACTTTGGCTGAGGTTCAGAATAATTTCTATCTGATCTGAATATTCGAGAGGAAAGTTTGAAAATCCTTGATTTTCAAACTACGAGTTTTGTTTCATCGGCTGCCGCCTCGATTTGCTAACGCAAACCACAAAACTCAGAAAGGAATGGTTATTATTATGAAAAGAATTCTTGTTTGCGAGGACGAGGACGTTATCAGAGATTTTGTCGTTATCAACCTGAAAAGAGCAGGCTATGACGTGGTGGACGTGAACTGCGGCGAGGCTGCTCTGGAAGCGTTTGAACGGGAAAACGGCAACTTCGACATTGCACTTCTGGACATTATGATGCCCGGTATCGACGGCTTTGCCGTCTGCAAGACGCTCAGAAGCAAAAGCTCCGCTATCGGCATAATCATGCTGTCGGCTAAATCCCAGGAAATGGATAAGGTCAGCGGGCTTATGCTGGGTGCGGACGACTACATAACCAAGCCCTTTTCGCCGTCCGAGCTTACCGCCCGAATCGACGCTATCTACCGTCGGGTGAGTATGACCGTCACAAAGGACGAAAAGGAGCCAACCATTGAGTCGGGTCCCTTCGTGCTCAATCTCAAGAGCAGAACCGTTTCCAAAAACGGAACGCCTGTGGAGCTTACTCAGGTGGAATATCAAATTCTTGAGTATTTTATGAATAATCAGAACACGGCTCTCGACCGTTCGTCTATCCTCACCCACATTTGGGGCGAGAACTATTTCGGCGATGACAAGATAGTTGACGTGAACGTTAGACGTATCCGTATGAAAATAGAGGACGAGCCGTCAAACCCCCGCTATATCCAGACAATATGGGGCTTCGGCTACAAATGGACGGCAGGTAAATGAGTAAGGTTAGTATCACAAAACGCTGGCTGGTGAACAATCTGGGCGTTAGTGCGGCGGTGGTGTTTTTCGTTGCCGTGCTGCTTTCCGTGCTTGTCAGGGGATATTACTACGGTTCGGCGAAGCAGTATATGAACGCCCGTATGAATACCCTCATAAGTATGCTTCAAGGCTCTTATCAGGACAGTCCCTCGGGCTTTGCCGCTGAGGTCAAAAGCATGGTGGAAAGCTTTCCCGACCGAAATAAGGCGGAGCTTATGGCAATAGGCCCCGATGGGAAGATAAAGCTGACCTCCTCGGGCTTCGTTCCCGAGTACACCCTCGGCTTGCAGGACTACAAGGACGCTGTTGCTTCGGGAAACACAGGCTTCTATATGGGCAGGTCGGAAAGCGGTGAGCGGATAATGGCGGTCACTGCCGTTACCCCCGCACGCCGTGGGGAATACAGTGCTGTCCGTCTGGTCACTTCGCTGGACGAGCTTAACAGAACTATCGCATTCTACGTCATTTTACTGTGGCTGGCAGCTTTTGCTATAATATTGTTTATGCTCGTTTCGGGACTTTACTTTATTAAATCCATAGCTATTCCCGTAAGGCAGATAGGTCAGACCGCAAGACGGTTCGCAAAGGGAGATTTTTCCGTCCGCATCGCCAAAAAGAACGATGACGAGATAGGCGAGCTTTGCGACATTATCAACCATATGGCGGAGGAGCTGGCGGCTGCCGAGGCGATGAAAAACGAGTTCATTTCCAGCGTTTCCCACGAATTGAGAACGCCCCTCACGGCTATCAAGGGCTGGGCGGAAACGCTTGACGGTATGACCGACGACCCCGCCGCTATGTCCAAGGGAATGAAGGTCATCAGCAGCGAAACCGAGCGTCTTTCTCAGATGGTGGAGGAGCTTCTGGATTTTTCCCGTATACAAAATGGAAGATTTACCCTCGTCAAGGCGACAATGGACGTGCTTGCCGAGCTGGGGGACGCTGTGCTTATCTATGCCGAAAAAGCCCGAAAAGAGGACATTGAACTTGTCTATGACGAGCCTGAGATGCTGCCGTTCATTTCGGGAGATAAGAATAGAATTCGCCAAGTGTTCATAAATGTTATCGACAATGCCATAAAATATTCCGACAAGGGCGGGCTGGTTTCCGTTCAGGCAGGGGAAACGGACGACGGCTTTGTGGAGATAGACGTTTCCGACACGGGCTGCGGAATAAGTCCCGCCGACCTGCCGAAGATAAAAACGAAATTCTACAAGGCAAACCATACAAGGCGTGGCTCGGGAATAGGTCTTGCGGTAGCTGACGAGATAATCTCAATGCACGGCGGAACGCTGGATATTGTCAGCGAACAGGGCGTTGGGACGACGGTCATTATCAGGCTGCCTATTGAAAAAAATGAGGGGTAAGTCAATTTTAAGGAGAAATATCGTAAAATGAGCAAGGAAAATAACGTCAGCGAAATTCACCACAAAACCTCTATAGGCGGTCAGGCACTTACCGAGGGAATTATGATGCGGGGACCCGGGCTTGCCTCAATGGCGTGTCGGCTGCCCGACGGAACTATTGATATTGAAACCTGGGAGATAAAAACGGGCAAAAATGCCCCTTGGTATATGAAAGCCCCCTTTATCCGAGGGTGCATAAACTTCGGCGTTGCTTTCGTTGACGGCATAAAATGCAATATGAAGGCAAGCGAAAAGCAGATAACCGACGATGACGACGATGAAGAGCCGACCGCATTCGAGAAATGGCTCACCGAAAAGCTGGGGGACAAGCTTGTTCCCGTCATTATGATAGCGGCAACGATAATCGGCGTTGCTTTGGCGGTCTGCCTGTTCAAGTTCCTGCCTATGCTCATCAGCAATCTGCTGGAGGGTGCGGGCGTCGGACGTGTGGGCATTTCGGCGACTGAGGGCGTGCTAAAGGTCATTCTGCTGGTGGGATATATGTGGGCTATCTCCTTTATGCCGGATATTGCCATCACATTCCGCTATCACGGGGCGGAGCACAAGACCATTGCCTGCTATGAAAAGGGGCTGCCGCTGACTGTTGAAAATATCCGTGAACAGACAAGATTTCACCCGAGATGCGGCACAAGCTTCCTGCTGATAGTTGTGCTGATAAACATTCTCGTGAATATGTTCCTGCCCTACGGAAAGGGAAATATGCTGCTCCGTTTCGGCTTGCAGATGCTGCTGCTTGCCCCCATAGCTTCCGTTTCCTATGAAATAATCCGTATTGCGGGACGGTTCGACAACGCATTTACACGGATAATATCCGCCCCGGGGCTTTGGCTTCAGCGGATAACCACAAAAGAGCCTAACGACAAGCAGATCGAGGTCGCAATTGCGGCAATGGAAAAGGTTATCCCCGAAAACAGGGAGGACGACAGATGGTAACTGTACGGGAGCTTTATCTCTTCGCAAAGGGCGAGCTTCAGGGCTTGGAGAACGCCTCCGCCGCATTCGAGGCGGACTGCCTTTGCGAGGATATTCTTCATATTTCGGGAACACAGCGAATGCTCTATCCCGATACTATCCCCGAGGAGAGGGACAGAGAGCGGTTTCTGGACGCATTAAGACGGCGTAAAAGCGGCTATCCGCTGCAATATATCCTCGGGAAATGGGAATTCTGCGGCTTTCCCTTCAAGGTGGGGGAGGGCGTGCTGATACCCCGTCCCGATACGGAAACGCTGGTGGACGCTGTTTACAGGCGTATGAAAAACCGCTGTTCAAAGCGTATCGCCGACCTTTGTGCGGGAAGCGGGGCTATTGCAGTTTCACTGAAAAAGCTGCTGCCGTCCGCCGAGGTGTTTGCGGTGGAGCTTTCTGGAGATGCAATGCCCTATCTCACGGAAAATTGCCGTATGAATGATGCAAATGTAAAGATAATACGGGGCGATGTCTGTGATGGAAAAATATTGCAAAACTTCTCCGACCCAAACAGTCCCGGTGATTTTATCCCGCTGGACTGTATCGTGTCAAATCCCCCGTATATTACCGACAAGGAGATGAAGGAGCTTCAGACGGAGGTCACCTATGAGCCTGAAATGGCACTCAGAGGCGGTTCGGACGGTCTGAGCTTTTACAGGATAATAACGCTTCTGTGGAAAGACCTGCTTTCCGATAACGGGATAATGGCGTTCGAGTGCGGATATTCTCAGGCGGACAGCGTTGCCGAGATAATGTCACGGGCGGGATTTGCAAACGTGGATACCGTCTGCGACCGAGCGGGGATACGCCGTGTTGTTGTCGGGATAAAATAACGAATTTGAAAGGATAGATAAAAATGGCAATTGATAAGAAGAAAAGCGAAAAAAAGGTGACCGTCCTGGAAATGCCCAAGACCGCCGAGGAAAAGAAAAAAGCCCTTGATCTGGCTATCGCCCGAATCGACAAGGCGTACGGCAAGGGCACCGTAATGAAGCTGGGACAGGCTCCCACCTATGAGGTGGACTGCATTCCAACAGGCTCTATGACCCTTGACCTGGCTCTCGGCATTGGCGGCGTTCCCAGAGGACGTATCGTTGAGATATACGGTCCCGAAAGCTCCGGTAAGACCACCGTTGCACTGCACGTTGCGGCGGAGGCTCAGAAGCTGGGCGGAAATGTGGCGTTCATCGACGTTGAGCACGCTCTTGACCCCGTTTATGCAAAGGCTCTCGGAGTTAACATTGATGAACTGCTGGTTTCTCAGCCGGACAGCGGCGAGCAGGCTCTGGAGATATGCGAAGCATTGGTGCGTTCGGGTGCTATCGACTGTCTTATCCTTGACTCGGTTGCGGCTATGGTAACAAAATCCGAGATAGACGGTGAAATGGGCGACAATCACGTTGGTCTGCTGGCACGTCTTATGTCACAGGCAATGAGAAAGCTCACTTCCGTTATTTCCAAGTCAAACTGTGTTGCTATCTTCATCAATCAGGTCAGAGAGAAGATAGGCGTTATGTACGGAAATCCCGAAACCACACCGGGCGGTCGTGCTCTGAAATTTTACAGCTCCGTCCGTATTGAGGTAAGAAAGGGCGAAGCTCTGAAAAACGGCAGCGAAATATTCGGTGCAAGAACTAAGTGCAAGGTCGTTAAGAACAAGGTCGCTCCGCCGTTCAAGGAGTGCGAGTTTGATATGATTTTCGGAAAGGGTATCTCCAGAACGGGCGAGGTGCTGGATATTGCCGTTGATTTGGACATAATAAAGAAAAGCGGTGCATGGTTCAGCTACAATGACGCAAAGATCGGTCAGGGACGGGACAATGCAAAGAAGTTCCTTGCCGAAAATCCCGACGTTATGAAGGAAGTCGAGGAAAAGATAAAGGCAAATTCCGAAAAGCTCTCATTTGCCGCTGCTCCGTCCAAGGACGATGACGAGGTCGCAGCAGCTGCTTCGGAGGCTGTTCAGTCCGCAGGTGCAAAGCCCGCCGCAGCGGCATCTCCCGTTGATGAGATAAATATCGACATTGACGCCGAGGACGATTTTGAAGAATTTACACCCGTTGACCCCGACTGATGGATATGACAATTGAAAGCTGCCGTGTCTACAAAGGCTCTACCTGGGAGATATGCTTTGCGGAGGGCGGCAGGATATACCTTTCCGCCGAGATAGTCAGTGCAAACGGTCTGAGGGACGGCTTGGTGCTTACCCGCAAGCAGGTCGCATATCTTATGTATCAGCAGCAGTACCGCAAGGCACGGGAACGTGCCCTGTATATCATCGAGGCGGGGGACATTAGCTTTAAATGTCTGTACGAAAAGCTGGAGAAAAATTACAGCAAAAAGGTCAGCCTTGACGTTTGCAAAAAGATGGCGGAGCTGGGGCTTATAAACGACAGAAAATACGGCGAAAAGCTGGCTGAAAGGCTGTTTGAGATAAAGCTTTTCGGGTATTATCGGGCAAAGCAGGAAATGTACAAAAAGGGCATTCCAAATGAGCTTATCGAGGAGCTTTGCGAAAAATACGCCGACGGTTCACTTGAACGGATAGAAAAGCTTCTCGGCGGGAAATATGTCCGTTATCTCGATGATGAAAGCGGACGCCGCAAAGCCGCCGCCGCCCTGACCCGAATGGGACATTCCTATTCCGACATAAAAACAGCAATGAAAGCTTACCTTGATGAAAGCGAGGAAAACGAATTATGAAAAGCTGCACAAAGGCAATTATTGCGGTGCTCTGCATTATGGGAGCAGCCGTTACCGTCAAGACCATTCTTGAAATAATCGACAACGGCAGGAAAATCTACTATGAGGTAAAGGGCGAATAACTTTGCCGTTAGGAGCGTCAACGTGAATAAATACAGAACTCTTGCGGGAAATACGCTGATATTCGCTGTCGGTTCATTCGGGGCGAAGCTGCTGAGCTTCCTGCTGGTATCGCTTTATACAGGCTGCCTTACCGAGGCAGAGTACGGTATTCAGAATATCATTTACGACACGGGAAATATCCTTGTGCCTATCGTCAGCCTTGCAATGGCGGACGCTGTGGTGCGGTACGGCATCGACAAAAAGTACGACAACCGCAAGGTGTACACCATCGCTTTGGTGATGATAGCCTTGGGAATGACGGTTTTTGCCGTGTTCACGCCTGCTTTGGGACTGGTGAGCAAGCTGAATGGCTACTGCTTTTTGCTGTATGCCTTCGTGTACTGTTCCTGCTTCCGTCAGGCGGCTTCGCAGTTCGTCAGGGCGTTGGGATATGTTAAGCTGTTCGCCGCAGACGGCATCATTTCCACGCTTACCATCGTTATTTTCAACCTCATATTTATGCTTTGGCTGAAGATGGGCGTCACGGGCTATATGCTTTCGGTAATTCTCTCGGACGCACTGTCCTTTCTGCTGCTGACGGCGATAGCGAAGCTGCACAAATATCTCGACCTGAAATATCTCGACAAAAAGCTTATGAAGGATATGCTGAGATATTCCGTGCCGATGATACCCGCCCTGATAATGTGGTGGATAATCTCCTCGTCGGACAGATACATTCTTGCCTATATGGTGGACGACCGTGCAACGGGCATTTATTCCCTTGCAAACCGCATACCTACGCTTATAATGCTGGTTTCCACAATGTTCTATCAGGCGTGGCAAATGTCGGCTATTTCCGAAAATGAGGATAAACAGGTCGGCGGATTTTACGCACAGGTCTTTTCGGCGTACAGTTCCATAATGTTCATCGGCTCGGCGGGCGTGACGCTGTTCGGCAAGCTGATACTCACCCTGCTGACCATATTCAGCGAAAACGCCGAGGGATATATGGAGGCGTTCCACTATTCGCCCATATTGATAGCTTCGGTGCTGTTTCAGTGCTTCTGTCAGTTTTTGTCAACAATATATTCGGCGAGAAAAAAGACGGTAAATTCCTTCTGGACAAGCTTTGCCGCCGCCGCATTGAACATAGTGCTGAATATCCTGCTTATCCCGAAATACGGCATTTACGGGGCTGCCGCTGCGACCCTTGCAAGCTATTTCATCTGCTTTGTCATCAGAATGTTTGATGCAAGGCGGTATATCCGCTTCAAATTCAGCTTTGCACGGCTTGCGATAAATACGGTCATTCTGTCGGCGATGATGGTCATAGCATCTTCCGAGCCTAAGCTGTGCTATCTGTGGCTCAGCCTGCTGTTTATCCTGATAACAGTGCTGAATTTCAAGGCAATTCTCAGGACGATAAAGAAAATATTGGAAAAATAAAAGGTATATCTCCTTCATTTCGAGGGAGATATATTTGATTAATGTGGGTGTTTTATGGGACAGTTAGATAAAAGAAGCAGAAACGCCGCCGCCGTTTGGTGCACGGTAATGATGATAGCTCTGGGAGCAAGCGACGCACTCAGAGGCGTGTTTCTGCCCGTTTTCAAGGGGACATTCGGGCTTTCTCAGACGGAAGCCTCGGTCATTATAATGGTCAGCTATATTGGAAATATGGTTTTCCTGTTTCTCGGGGGATATATCTCCGACAGGGTTGACAGACGGAAATTCATACTTGCGGTAACGCTAATGTGGATGGCAGCACTGTGCATCTACATATTCACCGAAAGCTATATTCTCATAGTCTGTGCAATGCTGTTCAGTATGGGTGCGTCAACTATGCTGTCCACCACCGTGAACGTCATAACGCCTATAGCGTTTATGTCGCCCGCACTTATGATTAACATTTTCAACTTTATTCAGGGAATAGGCATTGTCGGGGCACAGAAAATAGGCGGCAGTTTCACCGACAGCATCGTTTATTGGCATCGGGCGAACGCTATCCTGCTGATAATGGGGCTTGCGGGGTCGGCGGCACTTCTGTTTATGAAGCTGCCGAAACCGAATGCCGAAAAGTCCTCGGGGGGATATGGGAAAATACTGAAAAATCCCGCCTGTTTTCGGCTTATTCTGCTGTTCGGAACATATTGCGTTGCGGAACACGGACTGCAAAATTGGCTGACCACCTACGGCAGCGAGCAGCTGGGCTATACGGTTTCCGAGTCGGCGGATTTTCTGTCATATTTCTTCCTTGGGATAACCGTCGGACGGCTCATTTTTGCCCCCATTGCGGCGAAAATTGGGGCGGGGAGAACGCTTCTCATATTCTCATTGACGGCGGGAGCGGCTTACATAGTCGGCGTTCTGGCGGGCAAAAGCGGTATTTTTCTGCTTTGTCTGTCGGGTCTGGGATTTTCCGTGCTTTGGCCAACAATGGTGCTGCTTATTTCGAAGTGCTATCCTCCCGAGCAGGCAGGGACGGCAACGGGGCTTGTTATCGGTGCGGCAACACTGTTTGACATTGCGTTCAACGCATTGTTCGGCAGATTTACAGAAGCGGTGGGGCTGGGGAAGAGCATACTTATATTGCCAGCAGCAATGCTGATTTACTGTGTGGTATATCTGGAGCTGCACAGTAAAAATAAAAGTATCACAAGCCAAAAATAGAAGTTTCGACACAAGCCAAATACAAAAGTTTCGTCCACCTTTACAAAGGTGGTAGGGGGTCAATTTTAAATCGAAGATTTAAAATCGGGGGCAACGCCACCTTGTCGCCCGTCGCAACGGGCGAAACACCCTTTCCAGTCACTAACGACCAACACTTAGCCACAATAAAACGCACAAACAAATCAGAAAAAAGCACCGCACACAAAAGAAACAGTAAAGCAACAATCTGACAAATACAACAAAAGCCGTGTAAACCAATACGGTGTGCGGTGCCGCAAAAAATATCTCGGGGTTAACCCCCGAGATATTTTTTGCCACTGCCGACGCTGTCAAGCGGCGGAAAAACCTATGGTTATTGCTATTTGACAACAAAACAGCAGCGGCGGGACGGGAAACCAAAGCTATGCTTTTTCCCCTACAACGATTTGTTCGCAATCGGTGACAAAACTGTCCTATTTTAGTTCAGCTATGACTGTAGGCTTTTAGCCTCCGTTCCGTCGGCTCAATGGCAAAAAATCGGTCGGGGATTAACCCCGAGCCGATTTTTTGCGGCACCGCACACCGGTTCTTGTTTACACGGCTTTTGCTGTTTGTGGAAGATAGATGCTTTACTGTTTCTTTTGTGTGCGGTGCTTTTGGGCTGATTTGTTT
>CAZINI010000052.1:0-20987 GCA_964540575.1 uncultured Ruminococcus sp. | reverse complement strand
GCGGTAAGTCTACTACCCTCCGTATGATCGCAGGTCTTGAAGAAATCTCCGAAGGCGAGCTGTATATCGGCGACCGCCTTGTAAACGACGTTGCTCCTAAGGACAGAGATATTGCGATGGTTTTCCAGAACTACGCTCTGTATCCTCATATGACAGTTTTCGAAAACATGGCTTTCGGTCTGAAGCTCCGTAAGGTTCCTAAGGACGAGATCGCTCGTAAGGTTGAAGAAGCTGCAAGAATCCTCGATATTTCCCACCTTCTCGACAGAAAGCCGAAGGCTCTCTCCGGTGGTCAGAGACAGCGTGTTGCTCTGGGCCGTGCTATCGTACGTGAACCTCAGGTATTCCTTCTCGACGAGCCTCTGTCCAACCTGGACGCTAAGCTGAGAGCTCAGATGAGAACCGAGATCTCCAAGCTCCACCAGAAGCTGGGTACAACATTCATCTACGTAACTCATGACCAGACTGAGGCTATGACGATGGGTGACCGTATCGTTGTTATGAAGGACGGTTTCGTTCAGCAGGTTGATTCTCCTCAGAATCTGTATGCTTCTCCCGTAAACCAGTTCGTTGCAGGATTTATGGGATCTCCTCAGATGAACTTCGTTGACGCTGTTCTCAGAAAGGTTGACGGCAGATACAGCATTGAATTCGGCTCCGAGGACACCAAGACCTCCAGAGGCAAGAAGTACTATGTTGAGCTGCCCGATGCTAAGGTTGATGACCTTGCACTTTCCGAGCTGGTTGACAAGGAGATCATCATGGGTATCCGTCCCGAGAATATCCACGATGAGGAAATGTTCCTCTCCGCTGCTAAGACAGGTATCATCGAGTGTAACGTTGAGATCACCGAAATGATGGGTGCTGAAACATACCTCTACCTGAACTGCGAGGGTATTCCTCTTACTGCAAGAGTTGACCCCAGATCTACAGCCAGACCTCAGGACGTTATCAAGGTTGCTATCGATCCCAACAAGATTCACATCTTTGACAAGGAAACAGAGAAGACCGTTATCAACTGATAATTGTTTCACAGATAATTATTTTGCCGCCGTGCCTTTGGGTGCGGCGGCGTTTTTTTAATGTGGAGTGTGAAAAGTGGAAAGTGAAATTTTAATGTTGAATGATGAGAGTTGAGTGTTGAATTTAATTCGGAATATTGTAGGGGAAAAAGCATATATGCTTTTGGTTTCCCGTCCCGCATTTGGAAGGTAGACCTCGTTCCCGCAAACAGCTATTTAATTGAACGATATAACGTCAATGCACCCGAAATTATATTCATCACGCAAAACCAGAATAAAAATCTGCTGAATACTTCGTAGGACTCCCGCTGCGGAACTTTGGTCGAAAGTATAATGACGCCCAACGCTATTTCAAGCAGAGAATATATCATGATTGGCAAATGCTTCTCTTCGTTGTATCTGAAATATTCCTTGACAAAATACCATTGAAGAATGGGTATAAACAGAAACACAAACGGGTCCAGCCAGATAAAAAAGACTAAAAGAGCATCATCTCCGCCGTAGCAACGCAGAACCATAAAAAGGGCGGCGGCATTCGGCAGAATAACATTAAGAAGCCCCTTCGGAAGTTCGATTTTTTGTTTCAGATCAAGCATATTGTCACCCCTTTTTTGATATTATATCATCGATGAACGGCAGTGTCAACGACTGTTTGGCAGAATAGGTTTTTGCGGGATACTGTTGAGTAGATATGACCGCCGCTTGACAGCGGCGGCGGGGGCAAAAAATCGGTCGGGGGTTAACCCCGAGATTTTTTTGCGGCACCGCACACGGATTTGGTTTACACGGCTTTTGCTGTTTATGGAAGATAGATGCTTTACTGATTTGTTTGTGTGCGGTGCTTTTTTGATTTGCTGCTTTTGTTTGCTTTGCTGTTAATGAGTTTTGGTTGTTAGCGGCTGGAAAGGGGTTTCGCCCGTTGCGACGGGCGACGGGGCTCTGCCCTCGACCCGCAGCCTTTGTAAAGGCTGGCGAAACTTTTATGTTTTTGCTCTCCGGTTTTCGCATTCTTTGCTAAAATGTGACATTTTTTTACCCATGTAAAATTTTTATTATCCAAAATACACTAAAATACCCTGACTTTTTTGTATTAATTTCAGCTTATTTTGTTAATATTCGGTCTTGAATTTAATAGGAAAAAGGTGTATAATTAATAATGATACTATGTGCTAGTTATGCCCTTTTTTGGAAATATGAACAAAAATAAATAGAAATAATACAAAACTATATCCGAAAGGAGCGATTTTTGTGGCTTTATTTCAGAATACCCCCTTTAAGCTGATGGAACAGGGTCTGGACGCCGTTTGGTATAAGCAAAAGGTCATAAATCATAACATCGCCAACGACGATACACCCAATTATAAGGCTAAAAATGTTGACTTCGGGCTTGTCCTCGCTGAGGAAAAGTGCAAGTGCAAATACCACTCCGCAAATCAGGATAAGGAGGTCAAACGCCCCGTTTCCTTGAGAGTGGTAACCACCTCCGAACCCTATACAAACTTCACTCTTAACGAAAATAACGTTAATGTCGAAACCGAGGCTATGAAGCTAGTCGATGCTCAGTATCAGTACAGTGCTATCATCGATCACGTCAACAATGAGTTCGATATGATCTCTGCCGCATTGCAGAAGTAAAACTCGTTTTTTGAAAGGAGCGGCTTATGTCGTTTATAAATTCGCTTGATATAGGTGCTTCCGCACTTTCAGCACAGCGTCTTAGAATGGACGTTATTTCCCAGAATATCGCAATGTCCGACGCTTACGAAACCGAGGAAGGCGGTGCTTACCGCCGCCAGATGGTTGTGTTTATGGAGAAGAAATCCTTCGCCGACACACTTCAGGATAAGGTTTCCCGCAGACATTCGGCGAAATACAGGCTTGCGGGCGTTAAGGTGACTCAGGTCATCGAGGACGAAACTCCCCTCGTCCCCGTCTATGACCCCGAAAATCCCGCCGCAGATGAGGAAGGCTACATATATATGCCAAATGTTGACAAAACCAAGGAAAATATCGACATGCTGGCGGCTCAGCGTTCCTACGAGGCAAATGCTTCGGCAATCGCCGCTGTCAAGGCAATGCTCACCAAGGCAATGGAACTCGGAAAATGACCGAAAGGATAGAATATTATGTTTATTGTACCTTTAAGCCCGTCCATAAACCCTCTTAACACCCCATCTCAGCTGGGCATCGAAAAGGCTGCCGCTTCGGAAAACGATTCACAGCCCTCATTCAAGGACGTTTTCAAGGAGGCTTATGACGCCGTTACCGAAACTCAGCGTGTCACTCAGGAGGACAGCGTTAAGCTGGTCATGGGCGAGATAGACGATCTTCACACTATCAATCTGAACGCCAAAAAGGCTCAGATGGCTGTGCAGACCTTTGTTGCTATAAAAAATACCGCTATTGACGCTTACAAGGAGCTTATGGGCATCTCGCTCTAAAATAAATAAAGATAAACGCCGTTTCTCTGCCGATTTGCGGGGGACGGTCAGGGAAGGAATCATATCAAAATGGAAAATCCCTTCAGCAAGGTTTTAAGCTCCTTTTCCCAGTTCTGGGAGGCTCAGGAGAAGAAAAGGAGAATACTTATAATAGCCGTTGCCGCTGCGATAATCGTGGCTGCGATCGTTATTACTGTTATACTGAATGTAAAAAAGGAAGTCGTGCTCTTTGACGGTCTGGACGCCGAGGAGGCTTCGCAGATAGCTACCATTATCCAAAGCGAGGGCTACGATGTTACCGTCAGATCAGGCGGAAAGATCATCGTAAACAAGGGCACCGAGGACGAGCTGACCATGAAGCTCGCCGAGCAGGGCTATCCCAAAAATTCCCTTGATTATACTACTTGGATAAATAACGTGGATATGTTCTCCACCGACTATGAAAAGCGTGAGTATGCAAGGATACAGACTCAGGAAAGGCTTGCCGCTACTCTTGAAACCATTTCGGGAGTCCGTCAGGCGATAGTGAATATCTCACTGCCCGAGCAGAAAAACACCGTCATCGTGGAGAATAAGCTGCCTGCTACCGTGTCCGTAACACTGCATCTTGAAAACGGAGTTACGCTTAACAACGACCAAAAAGCGGGTATCTACTCCATTATCATGCACGCCCTGGGCGGTACGGGAATTACCGAGGACAATATCACCGTCACCGACGGAAACGGCGTTCTGCTGCTGGTCGGCGAGGAAAGCGTTGATGTTGTCGCCGATGAAACACGGAAATTCAAGTTCAAGTCGGATATGGAGGAATCCATCAGGCAGAAAATTCTCTCAATGCTGGTCAAGGCTTACGGCGAGGACGGCGTTGAGGTTGCCGTAAATGCAGTCCTCGACTTCGATAAGGAGGTCAAGGAAAACACCGAATATGCCGCTGAGGGCGAAAATCCCGACGGCTATCAGGCAGGCGTTCTCCAGCACCGTGACGAGAGCTATGCCGCAGGTTCCAATAACGCTGCGGGCGGTCTTGCGGGACTTGAGCCTAATGCCGACGACAACTATCCCACCGGAACAGCCGGCGAGGACGGCATCTGGCGTGAAAGCGACGATTCCGAAACCTATCTTGTCAGCACCTATAAGACTCAGCTGGAAAAGCAGGGCTATTACATAAAGGGTCTGTCGGTGGCTGTTGTTATCTATACTGATTATCTTTCCGATGCTCAGAGAGAGCAGATCGCCGAAAGCTGTGCAAGAGCAAGCGGCATCAACGACGATCTCGTTTCCGTTATAAATCTGCCGAAGATCAAGGAAGACATTCCCGCTATGCAGGAAGAGTTTATGTTCGGTCTGTCTGCTCAGGAGCTTATTGTGGGCGGTGCGGCAGTGGTCGTTCTGCTTATCATTATCCTGCTTATTTCGTTTATCGTTTCGAGAAATGCCAAAAAGAAGAAGAAAAAATTCGAGAAGGCTCTGCTGGAGGCTCAGCAGGCAGGTGCAGGCGGCATTATCGACGAGGTGTTCAATCCTCAGGATACGGAGGGACTCAACATTGCAAGCCTTTCCGATTCCGATCAGGAAACAAAGGAAGTTATCATCAGACGGGAAATCTGCGAATTTGCACAGCATAGTCCGCAGATCGTTGCTCAGCTGCTTAGAAACTGGATGAGAGAAGGCGATGAGGAGCAGAGCAGCAAAAAGGCGGCAGCAGCCGCAGACGGAGGGTCAAATAATGAGTGATATTTCCGAGCTTAGTGCAATTCAGCGGTGTGCAACGGTCATTACCGCTATCGGTGCGGAAAATGCCGCCAATGTTTACCGCTTTCTTGGGGACGAAGAGGTGGAAAAGCTCACCTACGAGGTTTCCACTCTCCCCTATACCGACGTAACCACCGTCAACGAGGTCCTGAACGAATTCTACGAGCTTTGTCTTACACAGAAGGTCATCACCGAGGGCGGCGTGGATTACGCAAGAAATATCCTCGAAAAAGCCTTCGGCGAGGAGCAGGCAAAGCTGCTTATGGACAAGGTTTCACGTTCTTTGCAGACAAAGGCGTTCGAATTCGTCAGAAAATCCGATTACAAAAATCTGCTGGCTATCGTGCAGAACGAGTATCCGCAGACTATCGCACTTATACTTTCCTATGTCAACTCCGATCAGGCGGCTGCCGTTCTCAGCGAGCTGCCTAAGGAAAAGCGTGTGGAGGTCGTTGAGCGTATCGCTAAAATGGACTCCGCATCTCCCGAAACCGTCAAGGCTGTGGAGGACATTCTGGAAAAGAAATTTGCGGATGTCGTTTCTATGGACGTTACCGAGGTCGGCGGTATCAACTACATTGCCGATGTCCTCAACCACGTCGACAGAGGAACGGAAAAGTTCATCTTCGACGAGCTGGGTGTCAAGAACCCCGATCTGGTTGCAGAGATCAGACAGAAAATGTTCGTTTTCGAGGATATTCTTTCGCTGGACTCTATGTCTATACAGCGTTTTATCCGAGATGTGGAAACCAAGGACCTGGCAGTGGCTATCAAGGGCTCGTCCCAGGAGGTCGCTGCAGCCCTTTACGCAAATATGCCGAAGAGAATGCAGGAGTCTATCCAGCAGGAGATCGAATATCTGCATAACGTTCGTATGCGTGACGTTGAAGAAGCACAGCAGCGTATCGTTGCGGTTATCCGTCACCTGGAGGAGGAAGGCGAGCTGGTTATCGGAAAGGGCGGAAAGGACGAGATAATTGCTTAAAGTCGTTAAGCCATCACAGGCAGTTTTCGATTATAACAACAGCGTTGCTATCGACAATACCGTCCAGCTTCCCCCGCCCCCCGAGGACAGTCCCGAGTTCATCTCCTTCCGTGAGCAGAAGCAGCGGGAGGAAGAGGAGCGTATCCGCAGGATAAAGGAGCAGGAGGAAACCGAAGCCCGTATCAAGCGTGAGATAGAAGCAGGCATCGAGCGTGCTATGAACGAACGCCATATGGTCATAAACGGCGAAAGGGACAGGATATTGTCCGAGGCAAAGGCTCAGGCAGATCAACTGACCGCCGAGGCAAAGGCTGCCGCTATGCAGTATCTCAAAAAGGCAGAGCAGGACGCAGCCATCGCCAAGGAAAACGCCCGCAAGGACGGCTACAAGGACGGCTATGCCACGGGCAAAAAGGAAAGTCTGGCAAAATGCGAGTCCTATCTAAAGGCGGCGGCAGGCTTCTTAAACGAAATAAACTCCCGAAAGGAAGCTTATTATATATCAAATCAGCAGGAAATGAAGGACACGGTCATGGAGCTGGTGCGGAAAATTACCCTCACCGAGCTGAAAACCGACCCCCATATCCTTGAAGAAATTATCGCTCAGGCGGCGAAGAATTTCCGAAATTCCGATTTCGTGAAAATCTCGCTGGCAAAGGGCGAGGTTTCCGAAAAGCTGAAAACAGACGCAAAATTCCTGAAAGAGCTGATCTCATTTATCCCCGATATTGAGATAGAAATTCTTCCCGAAGCGGAGGATAACACCGTAATTCTCGATAACGGCTCGGAGATAATAGATGCTTCCGTTCCCACTCAGCTGGACTTTTTGCAGGAAATCATCAAGAATACCCGAAGTGCAAGAGGTTCGGATTAAAGGAGAAAAAAATGGATTTTTCCGCTGTCAGAAATGCCGTGAGAAACACGGAGCTTTACAGATATATGGGCAAAATTGAAAAGATAATCGGTATGACTATCGAGTCAAGCGGCCCTGTCTGCAATATCGGCGACGTGTGCAGAATATTCAAAAAAGGCTCCGAGGACTACATTTTTGCCGAGGTGGTGGGATTTTCCAACGGCAGAGTCATGCTTATGCCATATACCGACTCGGACGGCATCGGTCCCGGCTGTATCGTTGATAATACGGGAGATAAGCTTACCGTCAAGGTGGGCAGTCAGCTTATCGGACGGATAATCAACGCTATCGGGCAGCCTATCGACGGCAAGGGAAAAATTGAAACTACCGACAGCTATTCAATAGCAGGCGAACCCGTGAACCCCCTGACCCGTCCCCGTATCGAGGACATTATGCAGTTCGGCGTTAAGGCTATCGACGGTCTGCTGACTATCGGCAGGGGACAGAGAATGGGTATTTTCGCAGGCTCCGGTGTCGGAAAATCCACACTTCTGGGCATGATAGCCCGTGAAGTAAAGGCGGACGTGAACGTTATCGCTCTCGTGGGCGAGCGTGGACGTGAGGTGCTGGAGTTCATCGAAAGGGACTTGGGCGAAAAGGGTATGGCTCGTTCCGTTCTCGTAGTTGCGACCTCCGATCAGCCTGCTATGATGCGTAACCGCTGTCCCATGACAGCTACCGCTATTGCCGAATATTTCAAGGATCAGGGCAAAAACGTCCTGCTGATGATGGACAGCCTGACACGTTATGCTATGGCACAGCGTGAAATAGGTTTGGCAGTCGGCGAAGCTCCTATCGCAAGAGGCTATACGCCGTCCATCTACACCGCAATGCCAAAGCTTTTGGAACGTGCGGGAAACTTTGAAAAAGGCTCTATTACGGGCGTTTACACCGTTCTCGTTGAGGGCGATGACACCAACGAACCTATCTCAGATACGGTAAGAGGTATCATCGACGGACATATTATCCTGTCGAGAAAGGTGGCGGCGAGAAACCATTATCCCGCTATTGAAATTCTGGAAAGCGTTTCCCGACTGATGAGCGAAATTACCGACAAATCTCAGCAGCAGACTGCCGCAAAGCTCAGAAATCTGCTGTCTGTTTACAATACAAACTTCGACCTGATAGCTATCGGTGCATACAAAAAGGGTTCAAATCCCGCACTGGACGAAGCCGTCAAGAAGATAGACAAGATAAACGCATTTTTGCAGCAGGCAACGGACGAAGCGTTCTCCTACGAAGAAACCGTCCGCCTGATGACGGAAGCAGTTTCCTAAACTTTCAACAACATTACAAAATTTTGTTGATAAGAGGTGAAATTTGAAAATCAAAGATTTTCAAATTATGAGTTTAAAATCTGAGATTTTTTTCTTCGGCTGTCGCCTCGATTTGCTTACGCAAACCACAAAACTCAGAAAGGAATGGCGATATTTATAAAACGTTTTCAGTTTACCCTTGATAAGCTAAAGGGCTATAAGGAACAGGTTTTATCCAAGGAAAAGGGCGATTTAGCCGCCCTCAGGGCACAGCAGGCAAAATACGCCGCCGAACAGGCAAAGGTACAGGCGGAGCTTGATGAAGCTAATGAGGAATTTCTCAGAAAATCAGGCTCGGGCATGACAATTATGGAAATGACCCTTTTTAAGGAGTATCTTAACTCGCTTTCCGACCAAATACGAGAGCTTGAACGAAAGATACAGCTTGAGGAGGAGAAGATAAGATTTCAGACAAAGGTCGTTGTAGAGGCGAACAAGGACGTTTCCTCACTGGAAAAGCTGGAGGATAAGCAGCGTGAGGAGTACAACTTCAAGGTTGCCAAGGCAGAGGAGCAGTTCATCGAGGAATATGTTTCCAACAGCGTCTACTTTAAGACCGCAAATCAATGTTAAAGGGGTAATTTAAATGGGTTTCGACAGAGCAACTATTAAGGCAAATGCAAGGCTTCATGTTAAGAATAACTACGGTCCGAACATTCTGATTTTCTTTATCTATATGGCAGTGGCGGGCGTGTGCGGACTTATTCCCGTGGTGGGCTGGGCAGCTGAGGCAATAGTAATGCCGCTGATGCTTGTGGGATATGTAGGCTGGTTCAGAAAGTCTATCTATCAGCAGGGACTGCCTTCGGGCGAGATATTTGCACCGTTCCGTCAGAATATGTGGGGCGTTTTGGGAACAATGCTGCTTAAAACGCTGTTTGTATCTCTTTGGTCACTGCTTTTATATATTCCCGGAATAGTTAAGGCGTATGAGTATTTTGCAGTTGAATATATAAAATCCGAAAATCCCGACCTGCCCTGGCAAAAGGTCTTTGAGATAAGCAAGGCAATGACTGACGGTCATAAGATGGATATTTTCATTATGCAGATGAGCTTTCTCGGCTGGATAATCCTGAGCTGCTTTACCTTCGGTATACTCACGATATTCTATGTTCAGCCCTATATGATGGCTGCCAATGCCTTTGCTTACGAGCAGATAAAGGCTGACGCTTTCGTTAACGGCAAGGTAAATCCCATGGATATTGACCCTGCTTACGGCGGTGGAAACTTTATGGGCAGCGATAAGGTCGGCTTCTGATAAATTGTTTTGATAGCAACGGTATATACAAATCGTATAGACTGTTTCTATATACACATTCTGTAAAAGGAGGTGAAAACAATGGACGGCACAGTTTTAGGTATGGCAATAGCTTCAATATCAGGCTTCGGAAACGGCTTCACGGCGAATGGCACAGATACTCCCATATCGGGTGAAAGCTTCGGCGAGGTACTGTCAAACATTTCGGCGAAAAACCCCGCAGATGTGGTCAATTCACAGCCCGTTAAAAGTATGCTTTCGGAAATGTACGGCGTGCAGACGGAGGGCGAGTCTATCGAAAACGCTTCACTGTTTGAGGTGCTGAAAGCTATCGGCGGTATGCAGCTTGACGATAAGGCAAGGGAAACCATCTCAAAGCTTTTCGAGGAGCTGAACAGCGAGGATTTCGACCCCGAGGAGATAGTCCTAAAGCTTTTAAGAGGCGAGGAAAATATTTCCGACGAAGAAAACCTTCCCGAGGAATGGGCGGGTATGTCCCTGGACGACAGCAAAAAGCTGCTGAAGATAATCGACCTGATGCTCTATGCGGCGTCCGATAAGAAGCCTTACGGCGAAAAGGGCGTGGAAAGCATTTTTGACCTGCTTTTCGGCAATGACGACGAGGATATGTCCGAAACGGCAGCCGACAGCGGCATCATCAGCGAGTCCTATTTCTGGCAGGCAATGGTTTCGTCCGTTACCAATAAATATACCGAAAGTAATGTTGATACCGGAAATTCCAATATTGATATTACAAAAGGTATAAACAATGTTAGCATTGAGGTCAGCACTGCTGTTACCGAAGAAAATCTGACGGCTATCTCCGAAACAGGCGAGGTAAATATTCCCAAAACGGCGGAGGAAAATATCCCCGAAACGGCTGAGAAAATATCCCCCGAAAACGATATGATAGCTATTCCCGCAGGCAATGACGAACCCCCCGCTGAAATGCCGAGGACGGAATTCATCGACAGGCTGACAAAGCTTTCGGAAGCCCTGAAAGCCGAAATATCCGAGAAAACAGGCGAGATAACGCAAACGAGTATCTCCCGTGAGGACGGAATATCTCAGGCGGAAAGGGACAGACTGAACGTTTTTGCCGTTAAAAAGGAAAGCGTAAGCTTCGCAGGCAGCGAGATAGAAGCCCTCACAGGCGTTCGGACCGCAGCCCCCGACATTACCGAAATAGCGGAAAGCGAGAAGTTCTCCAATATCTCCCGGCAGATAGAAAGAGTTATGCGTGTTGAAATGACGGCAGCTTCCGCCGAAAAAACGGACAGCGTAAGAGAGCTGAACATAAAGCTGAATCCCGAGGAGCTTGGCGAGATAAACGTAAAGCTGACCACCGACGGAGAAAAGCTCACAGTGGCATTTACCGCTGAAAACAGCTCCACTGCTAAGCTGCTTTCGGACAACATCAGAAGCCTTGCGGCTGCTGTAAACAGAAATTCCGACAGCGAAACAGAAACCGTTTACCTCATTCAGGCAGCGGACGGTTCGGAAAATGCATCACTTAACCTTTCGGCAGGCTTCGCAGACAGCTTCGGCAGAGGCGAACCCCAAAACAATAACAGCGGCAGTCAGCCCGTTTACAGGGGAACAGAACCCGACACGGACGATACCGCAGAAGAAAATATCCTAATTCAGGAGGCGAAATTATGGCAGACGGTATAAACAATTACGGCTTGGACGGCATCGGCGTTTATGATAAGTATTCAAACAAGAACATAAACAGCAATGATAAAAAGTCAACTACCCTCGGTCAGAGCGATTTCCTTAAGCTTATTGTTGAGCAGATGAAAAATCAGGATTTCAACAATACTACCGACAACAACGAGTTTATCGCTCAGATGGCACAGTTCTCATCTCTTGAGGCTATGCAGAATCTCACAAACTACACAAATCTTTCCTACGGCACTTCTCTCGTGGGCAAGTATGTTACCGTTAAAACAGGCGATGAGGATTATGTTACCGGTCTGGTAGACTGCGTTGCGGTGGACAGCGGAAAATGCAGCCTTGTCATCAATGGCAAGGAATATCCTTCCGACAGCGTTGTTGAGGTCATCACCAAGGAAGTCTATGAGATGATTCAGGAGTCACTTTCCAAAGATGACGAGCAGACAGAGGAAACGGACAATGCTGAGGAAAACACCGATTATGCAGAAGCAACTGTTCAGTCCAGGATCGACAAGCTTATGGAGGAATACGAAAAGGCTACTTCCGAGCTTTATGCTGAGCTTCAGAAATCTATCGAGGAGATAAAGGCTGAGGTTTTCACCGATGAAAGCGAGGTCTTGACCGAGGCAAGCGTGAATGTACGCAATTATTCGGCTACTCGTGTGGACGTTGTGCAGTCAAATGTTAAGGCAGCTTCTCCCGACAGCTATTCGGCAAATTCGGGTAAGACCAATGCATCGTCAGGCAAATCCGAAAATTTATACGGCAATGACGTTAACACAAAGGGTGCTACCGAAAATTACGAGCTTTGCCTTCTCAAAGCTAAGGAAACAGGCACAAGAATGGCTGCTCCCGAGTACATCTTCAATACGTCCATCACAAGCAAAATAGACACCTCAAAGATCCTCGGCAGAACAGCTTCGGGCAGAGCATTTACCGACATTGGCTTCTCCGGCAAGGGCAGACTGGGCGAGGTAGTTACATGGGCTGACGGAACTCAGAGAGTTGAGGTCATTTCTCCTTACGGATATTCCGTTTACTTTACCACTTCGGGCGAGCATACTCTCGATGAGATATGCAATTTCGACTGTGCTCCCGGTCAGTATTCGGGCAAGTTCAACGGAAATGAGCTGGCTATCAGATATTATTCCAGAGAATATACAGAATCTGAAAAGCGTAATCTGGAAATTTTTGAGAAGAATATCCAGTATATGGACATTGTTAAGAATACGGAAATTTGATCTATAACGCAAACTGCAAAGTTCGGAAAGGATGATCCATATGCTTATAAGCGAATATTTGCAGCTGAGAAATAATATTTCCGTAACAACGGGAAACGTTACCCCGGGAAGCCTCAAGGAGAATGCTCCCGTCAACGAAAACGGAGCGACCTTCGCAGAGGAGCTTCAAAAGGCTAACCGTTTGTCGGCATCTAAGGTGCAGTTTTCAAAGCATGCCATCGAACGGCTTGACAACAGGGATATTGACGTTACCGAGGGAGATATGCTGGGCAGACTTAACAGAGCTGTGGAGCTGGCAGAAAGCAAAGGCTCAAACGATGCTCTCGTTATCGTGGATTCGGCAGCGTTTCTTGTAAGCGTGAAAAATAACAAGGTCATTACCGCTATGAATACGGGGGAAATGACAGGCAGCTGCTTTACAAACATTGATTCGACCGTTATTATGTGATCGGACCCATCGGGAGATCAGTCCGCCCCGACCGACTGACGGGCGGAAAAACGGTTGAAAATACAAATTTATATTAAAAGGAGTAGATTCAGCTATGATGAGGTCACTTTATTCCGGTGTTACCGGACTGACAACACACCAGACAAGAATGGACGTTATCGGTAATAATATCGCAAACGTTAATACCTACGGCTTTAAGGCTTCCCGTACTACCTTCAAGGATATTTACTATCAGACCATCAAATCTCCTTCCGGCGGTACTACAAAGGAAAAGGCAGGAAACAACCCCACAGAAGTAGGTTACGGCGTTCAGCTGGGTTCTATCGACAAGAACATGTCCCGTTCAAGCTTTGCGGGAACTGACAGAACTTTCGACCTTGCTATCAGCGGTGAGGGCTTCTTCATCGTCGGAAAGCCCGACGGAGATAACGGAAATACCGACATTACCTACACAAGAATGGGCAACTTCGGTCTTGACAGCGAGGGAAATCTTGTTAATGCAAATAATAAATTCGTTCTCGGTACTGTTAATTCGGACGATGGATTAAAAGCTGCTGCGGGTGACGACCCGGATTCTGCAAAGACGCTGGCAGGAATAGCTCCTGAAGAAAAAGCAACCGATCTTGATGTCATAAATGTAAATGATCTTCTTGCAAAAGCATTCCCCGCTGCTAAAGACGGTGATCCAACACCGACCTTTAAGGATCTGGAAGCATTCTCCATAGGTGCAGACGGCGTTCTTACCGCTTCATATAAGGGTGAGATCAAGGCACTGGCAAGAATTGAAATTGCAGTATTCGATAACCCCGAGGGACTTCTCCAGGCAGGAAACACCGACTTTATGGCATCGGCTGCCTCCGGAGATGTTGCGATCAAGAAGCCCGGCGACCCCGGTGCAGGCACTACCGAGTCCGGCAAGCTGGAAATGTCCAACGTTAACCTTGCTCAGGAATTCTCCGATATGATAATCACTCAGAGAGGCTTCCAGGCAAACTCCCGTATTATCACCACCTCCGACTCCATGCTGGAAGAGCTGGTAAATCTTAAGAGATAATTTTTGACTTTTCAGTAAATTATTATTGTAGGAACGGGATTTCTTCGCCCGCCGGTTACAAAATTTGCGGGACGGGAAACCCGTCCCCTACAATAAATGTTAGATAAATCTAATGAGGTAAAATATGATACAGCTTACAAGACTTAACGGAACTATCCTTCTGGTAAATGAGGAGTTCATGGAAATAGCCGAGGAAACTCCCGATACCGTTATAACCATGCAGAACGGTCACCGCTATGTGGTCAAAGAAAAAGTTACTGAAATTACAGAAAAAATCAGCGAAACCAAAACCGAATATGCCGAAAAGCTGTTTGCAAGGCTCATTGCCGAAAGAAAATAACCAAAGAGAATTCCCGCTTACTGTGCGGATAACATAAACCAAAAACAAGGAGCTGCTTTTTTATGAATATAACCGGAATTATCGGTCTGGTCATAGCCTTGGGACTTATCGTCTGGGGTATGATGACCGGAGGAGAGCTGAAAAACTTCTGGGACCCTGCTTCGGTCGCTATCGTTTTGGGCGGTACTATCGGTGCTATTATCTTTACCTTCCCCGCTTCTACCCTGAAAAAGGTGGGCGTTATGCTCAAGCTGACCTTCGTTCAGCCGAAATATGACCCCAACAAGTACATAGACGAAATGGTCGAATACTGTAAAACTGCCCGTCTGAAGGGTATTTTGCAGCTGGAAGAAGCGGCAAATGCCTGCTCCGACCCCTTCGTAAAATCCGCACTGATGCTTATCGTTGACGCAAACGATTCCGAAAAGGTGCAGTCTATGCTGGACGACTCCATCGACTTTATGTGCGACAGACACGAATCCAACTTCGCTCTCTTTTCAAAGGCGGCAGCTGTTGCTCCTGCAATGGGAATGGTCGGTACGCTGGTTGGTCTTATCAACATGCTGAAAGGTCTGGACCTCTCCGACCCGAATGCGGCGGCTAATCTGGGTATCAGTATGTCAACGGCTCTGGTTACTACCTTCTACGGCTGTATTCTCGCCCACGTTATCTTTAACCCTATCGCAAATCAGCTGAAATATCTCCATAACAAGGAAGTTCTGTGTATGCAGATAGTCAAGGAGGGTGCTCTCGCTATCATAAGCGGTGCAAATCCCCGTTATGTCGAAGAAAAGCTTCGCATGATGCTCCCCGCAACGGCAGACAAGCCTAAGGGTAAGGCGGCGGCTGCTTCCGAGGGCGAATAATTGCAGAAATTATGAAAATATAATAGATTTTACAGGTTTTTTTCATCATTTCGCACAATATTTATCAAAAGCTATGGTAATATAAATTATTATGTGATATAATGATAGAATAGAAAAGGTGACGGAATTTGTAAAACATAATTTCGTTGCCAAAATGTCATATATTCCCAGATACGAAAACGAGGTGATCTCTATGGCAAGAAGGCCCTCAGAGCCCGCAGAAGAAGGCAGCTGGATGGACACATACGGCGACATGGTTACGCTGCTGCTGACATTCTTTGTTCTGCTATTCTCTATGTCCTCTATGGAGGAGTCAAAATCGCAGATAGTCATCGCTTCTCTCAGCGGTCAGCCCGTTGAGGTAATTGCAGAGATCATCGCCCAGAATTCGGGTCCCAAGGACACCGATTCCGTGCTTTCCATCTTCGACCCCGAAGGCGAAAAGCAGGACGAGGCGTTTGAGGATATTTATCAGTTTCTGAAAGAGGTCATTGCCGCTACGGGAAATGCCGATAACGCTTCCGTGGAATTGACCGATTTCGCTATCTATCTGAAATTCAAGGATCAGGTATTTTTCGCTCCCGACAGCGATGTGCTGCTGGATTCGGGTGCCGAGATACTTGACGAGATTTGCGGCGGATTAAAGGACATTGACAGCAAAATAAGAGCCGTCAAGGTCAGCGGACACACCGCTCAGGCACTCACCTCCGAAACCAACGAGTGGGAGCTTTCTTCGGGACGTGCCGATGCTGTCGTAAACCACCTTATTTCCATGAATATCAGCGATTCATCAAAATATTCCGCAACGGGCTACGGAAAATACCGTCCCGTTTCCGATAACAATACAAGCGAGGGACGTACGCAGAACAGGCGTGTTGAAGTCGTTTTCATCAGAAACGATGCCGACTATACCGACCCCAAGGTGCTTGACGAGTTCCTGAAGCTGGAGTTCGGTGCAAACTATCTCCAGAGCGTGGACCCCGAGGGCATTCCCGTGGAGAAGGAGGACAATGCCGTCACAGAGGCTGAATCGGAGTCCGACGACCCCGCCCTTGCCGCCGATAATAACGGCGAGGAATAACATATCGAAAATCACGCTTTACATATCGAGGTGAGGATAGAATATGGCTGACGTACTGTCGCAAAGCCAGATAGACGCTCTGCTGAACAGCTTCAGTGCCAACGGCTCGGAGGCTTTCGAGGAAATAGAAGCAAACGATTCCAATAATGTCAAGAATTACGACTTCAGAATGCCCCGAAAGTTTACCAAGGAGCAGCTGAAATCCGTCGAGGGAATTTTCGAGACCTATGCCAGAGTTGTATCCTCATACCTTACGGGTCTGCTCAGACTTTACTGCAAGGTCGAGGTGCTTCAAATAGAGGAGCAGCGTTACAATGAGTTCAATAACGCCCTCCCCGATTACGTCCTGCTGTCCACCATTGATATGGGCATAGAGGACGAGGATGTTATGGAAACCTCCGTAATTATGCAGATCTCTAACCCCGTGACCTACTGTATGATAGACAGGCTCATGGGCGGCGACGGGCAGTTTACCGAGATAAACAGGGACTTCACCGAGATAGAGGTCGGGCTGATGACCAACGTTATCAACAAGCTGACCTCCAGCTTAAAGCAGGCATGGGACCCCTTTATCGAAATACACCCGAAGCTTACAAACGTTGAAACAAACGCAAGAGTTTTGCAGTCTATCGCCCCCGATGACGTTGTTATCCTCGTTATGCTGGAGCTGGAGATAAGGAAGATAAAGAATACTATCTCTATCTGTATCCCCGCTTTGAACCTTGAAAGCATGATGGCGAAATTTTCCGACAGATTTGCCAAAAACGGAAAGAAATTCGACATTAACAAGGATAACGAACGCCGTGAGGAGATACTCAACGGCATCAAAAACAGCAAGCTGAAAATAGACGCTATTCTCAGCGAAACTCAGGTCGATCTTTATGATATACTCACTCTCCAGCCGGGAGATATTATCCCCCTGAATATGAGCATTTCCGATAATGTTACCGTAAAAATAGGCGAACATATCTGGTTCGACGGAAAGCTCGGCGAGAAAAATGACCGCAAAGCTATAAAAATAGATAATATATACAAGAATTGAGGTAATGGAGATAATGAGCAGCGAAAACCCTGTTGTTGAAGGCTTCGGCGAGGTGGAACAGGACGCCATTGGTGAGATACAAAATATTACCATGGGCTCCGCCGCAACCGCAGTTTCCAACCTGCTTGGTGCTAAGGTGTGGATAACAACTCCGCAAGTCAGCGTCGTTCAGGTAAAAAATTTGTCCTACCCCGATTTGGAACCGTCAATACACGTCACCATTCAGTACATAAAGGGAATAAGCGGTTCTTCCGTGCTGGTTTTAAAGCAGAATGACGTTCAGCTTATCCTTAATCAGCTGATGGGGCAGCCTCTGGTCGTCACGGACGATTTTGAGTTTGATGAGATGAACATCTCCGCCGTGTGCGAGGTCATGAATCAGATGATGGGTGCTTCGGCTACCGCTCTTTCCGAGCTGATAGACACGCCTATCGATATTTCCACACCCGTCGCAGAGGTGCATGATGCATCAAAGCCATTTGCATTTGACGAAGAGGATGTTGAAAAATACGTTTGTCAGGTTAAGTTCAATATTACCATCGACGGCGTTATAAACAGTGAATTTATCACCGTGCTGACCATCGACCTTGCCAAGGCTATGGCGGATAAGATGCTTGAAGGCTACGGCAGTGCCCTTGATAGTACCGCTAACGATACTATGGCGGCAGAAGCAGAGGCAATGGCAGCTCAGAACCCCGACGGAAAGCTCTCTCAGGAGCAGATAGAGGCAATGCTTTCGGGCGGAAAGCCCGCTGCAGACCCCGCACCGTCCTCGGGCGGCGGAACGCTATCTCAGGAGGAAATAGAGGCTCTTATGAACGGCGGAGCAGCTTCACAGGCAGTTTCCCCCGATCTGCAAATGCCACCTCCGACCGCTCAGGCAATGCAAAATCCGCAGGCGGCTTACAATCCGCAGATGCCAAACCCGCAGGCTGTTCCCAATATGCAGGCGGCTCCCGGTATGCAGCAGATGCCAAACGGTGCAGTCCCCGCTTACGGCTATCCCCCTCAGTACGACCCCAATATGCAGTACGGTATGCCCCCTCAGTACGGCTATCCGCAGCAGCAAATGTATATGCAGCCTAACGTAAATGTCCGTCCCGCACAGCTCAAAAGCTTCGAGGATTACAATTCCCCCCTGCTTAACAAGGACGAAAACGATAACCTTAAGCTGCTGATGAATATCCCGCTTAACGTTACCGTTGAGCTGGGTTCTACGACCAAAAAGGTCAAGGAAATCCTGGAATTCCAGCAGGGTACTATCATCGAGCTGGAACGTCAGGCAGGTGCTCCCGTTGACGTTATCGTAAACGGAAACCTTATCGCAAAGGGCGACGTTGTCGTTATCGGCGATAACTTCGCAGTGCGTATCACGGAGATCGTGAAAAACCGTTTGCTTGAAACTATCGGCGAAAAGAACGGCAAATAACCAAGTTTATCAAAGGCAAAACCTTTAAAATAAAATCATAAGCAACGCAATCGTTCCTTTAAGGCGGACGGCTTCCGCAGACGCCGTACAGATACTAACGCCGACAAAAATATACTTTCCGCTGCGGAGAAATGGAGTAACATTATGGATAAGAAAATTCTTCTGGTTGATGACGCTGCATTTATGAGAATGATGATCAGAAACGCCCTTACTCAGAACGGATATACAAATATCCTCGAAGCTGCCGACGGCGAGATCGCCTGCAATACATATGCAGCTGAGAAGCCCGACCTGGTAATTATGGACATTACCATGCCCAATAAGACAGGCATCGAAGCTCTCAGAGATATTAAGGCAAGCGACCCCAACGCTAAGATCGTAATGTGCAGTGCAATGGGTCAGGAATCAATGGTCGTTGAGGCTATCAAGCTGGGTGCTCTGGACTTCATCGTTAAGCCCTTTAAGCCCGAGAGAATTCTCCAGACCGTTAAGAAGGTCATTGGCTGATAATGAAGGAAATATTTACGGTTCTGCTGGCTCTGACAGGCGTTCTCCTGCTTATCTGGATGACCTGTCGGCTTGCCAAGTGGCTGAATAACCGTATATATTCGGGCGGGGATACATCAGGTATAAACGGGGGCAGCCGACTGCTTAAGGCGGTTGAAAGGCTGCCCCTTTCCAATGATAAATATCTGCTGGTCATTAAGGCGGGGGATAAGTATCTGCTTATCGCCGTCAGTCCGCAGCATACGGAGCTTCTCTGCGAAATCGACAGGGAATATGCGGAGAGCGTCTGCCAAAACGGCGGACAAAATGCTGCCGGGACGGATTTCCTGTCTATCCTCAAGAAAACAGCAGCCGAAAAGCTTCGCCGCCCCGACGGGAACGGCATTACCAACAGCGATGAAAAGGACGGTAATATCAATGAAGAGTAAAGCAACGTCTTTTGCAGCCGCTGTCAGAGCCGCTGCCGCAGGGGCGGTTTCTTTTGTTGCAGCGGCGGTTATGTCGCTGTCGGTCTGTGCCGCAAATACACCCGAAACACCGTCGGAGGAGCCGATAGTTACGTCCATTGTGACTGAGGTGCCGAACGTTGAAACAAGCGTCCCCGAAACTACTCAGACACAGGTCGACCCATTCCCGCAGACGGATTGGACCGTCACCGAAACGCCTTACGATACCCCCGTCACCGATGACGAGGACGAGGAGTCACTGCTGGAGCGGTTGGGGATAACGGGTTCAAACGACACCATCGACTTGATGCTGCTGATAACGCTGCTGTCACTTGCTCCGTCCATAGTGATAATGTTTACCTGCTTTACAAGGATAATCATTTCCTTTTCGCTGCTGCGAAACGCTATGGGTATTCAGCAGACACCGCCTAATCAGGTGCTTGTGGGTCTGGCACTGTTCCTGACCCTCTTTATAATGACCCCCGTTGTGGACGAGATAGACAGAGTGGCGTATGCCCCCTATAAAAACGGCGATATTACCATGACTGAGGCGTTGAAGGAGGCGGAAGTTCCCTTGAAAAAGTGGATGCTCGCCAACACGTCCAACGACTCAATGTCGTTTTTTATCGACCTGACGGGCGGGGATTATCCTCAGACCAACGAGGAGGCTATCGAAAATCTGGATTTCCGCACGGTCGTTCCCGCATTTATCCTCAGTGAGATAAAGAAGGGGTTTGAGATAGGTTTTCTTTTGTATATTCCGTTTTTGATAATAGATATAGTGGTATCGTCCACGCTTATGTCGCTGGGTATGATAATGCTTCCGCCGGCGACGATAGCGATGCCGTTCAAGATACTTTTGTTTGTTATGGTGGACGGATGGACGCTGTTGGTGGGTTCGCTGATAAGCGGGTTCAATCCCGTGACATTTACTTAGGTGCGGGCACGGTGACCGTGCAATGAGTTTGTGAAAAGCAGCCAAAGAGATAAGAGTTTCGCCAGCCTTTTCCAAAGGCTGCAGGGGTCAAGGGGGCAGAGCCACCTTGTCGCCCGTCGCAACGGGCGAAACACCCTTTCCAGCCGCTAACAGCAAAAACTCGCTAACAGTAAAAAGCACAAACAAATCGGTACAAAAAAGCACCGCACACAAAAGAAACAGTAAAGCATCA
>CAZINI010000051.1:0-22888 GCA_964540575.1 uncultured Ruminococcus sp. | reverse complement strand
GGTTTTATAGGGGTTCTCTTTAAATTACCCTTAAATTTATTATACGAGGAAAAACGAAGCTATGAATGAAACAGCATTAGTTACAGATCAGGGATATATTGCCCTCAAAGATAATTCCATTGACATCATCAAGCAGAATCTGAAAAATCAGCCGCTGTCATTTCAGCTGTTTGATACCGTAAAAGCACCTTCGGGCGGGTCTACCGTATTTACAGTTCCGGGCATTTCGGGAGATGAGATTGAAAAGTCTATCACGGGAATAATTCTCGACTATGCCACACCAAGGGCATATTGGGAAACCGCAGATCCTGTGGAAGGTACTCCCCCAACCTGTTACAGCACAAACAGCATTGTTTCAACCAACGGAAAAGCTTGTAACAGCTGTCCCTTCAACACCTTTGGTTCTCGTAACGGAGAAAGCTTGGCTAAAGCATGTAAGGAATCCGTATCGTTGTTTATGCTTCGTCCCGGGAATATTATGCCTATTATCGTGCGTATTCCAGTTTCAAGCAAGGTCATATTTCAGAGGTATCTTACAAGGCTTATCGGAAAGATGCTTCCGCTGTCGGGGGTGGTTACAAAGATAACTCTTGATAAGACAACTAACAAGGCGGGGCAGCCTTATTCTGTTTACAGCTTTGAAGCGGTTGAAGAGCTGAACTCCGAGGACACTGAAAAGGCAAAAGCGTTTGGCAAAAATCTTATGTCGGTACTTGATAACACACAGCAATAAATAATTAGTGCAGTTTATGCCCCTTAGGATATTGTTTTCCTGAGGGGCATACGATATAAATCCGCGGGAACAGGATTTACGCTATCTCTCCCGGTATTTACGGCATCCGACAAGCAAAACAATATTATTTCTGCATTTTATTTTTTTAGATTTCTCCACTATATAAATAAAAAATTTGAGGAGGAATCAAAAATGCAAGAAATAAAAATAAGTCTTGATACGAAATCTTTTAAAACAAAGCCCAATAAATTTGAGATAACCAATATCAGCAACCGAATTGCATCTGAAAATGTTAGCCTTAATTCAACCGAAAGCATAGGTGCATTTGTAAAAAACGTTGCTTTGAAGGGATATACATTCTGTCCTGCAACATTTTCCAACTCCAAGCGTTGCAAGGATTCATTTGAACAACAGCAGCTGTTTGCACTCGATTTTGATAATAAGGATACTGCAAATATTGTGACCTTTGAGGATATTAAAAAGAGAGCCGACTATTACGATCTGCCGATGATAGCTGCATATGAGACATTCTCCAGCACTCACAAGGATAAGTTCCGTGTCCTGTTTCTCAATGATGTATCTGTTACCGACAGACCTGTTGCAGAAGCTATGCAGTATGCTTTATATCAGATATTTCCCGAGGCTGATAAGTCCTGTATTAATGACGTATCTAAGATGTACTTTGGTGGCAGAACTGACCGATGCCTATTCTACGACAAGGAGCTTCCCCAAATCAATATTGATACTTTGTTTCGTAGTCTTACATATCATACAAAAAAGACTAAAGGTGATAAACATTATAAAGAACATATCAGAAGGATATCTAATAAAACAGGTGTAGCATTAAATGATAAAGGTTTATTTGATGTAACAATTACAGACGGATCTTGTAAACAAGACCGTCAGACCGAAGATAATAATGGTGCAACAGATAATATTATAGATATTGAAAATGGGGGGAAATCGCCAAACCCTTTTATATATATAAAAGGAAATGGCGAAAATCCCCCATTTTCATATATAATTAATTTTAAATCTTCTGAATGCACCAGATCTTCTTCTGTCGGAAGGGACAGAGTGATTGTCCCTTCCGTTAATCATAAGCAATATAGAGCTAATGTAATTAATGAGATGCATAATTGTAAGTTATATAATGAATTTATATCAGGAGATAGAAAATTATCTCATTATGAGTTATTCCATATTTTAAATAATCTTATTAATGTAGAAACAGGTGTTGATATATTTCTTTCTGCTATTGATAAATATCCTGAGTTGTATGGAGATAAGTCAGCTAGATGGAAAGAACATGCAGACTACAATAAAAAGAATAATTATAAACCGTCAAGCTGCGATGCTTTCTGTCCTCACAGAGATTGCTGTAATCATGCAAGAAACATACTATCGTCAGTGCACAAGTCAAATGCATTAATGGAAAAAGCTGATAGCTATAAAGAGGAATACCATCCGATTTCAGAGGTTGAGGATGATCTTATGATCGAATTATATGCTGCTTTCGATTCGAACGATGATAATATTCATGTGATAAAGGCACAAACTGCAATAGGAAAAAGCACCTCTTTCCTAAGACTGATGGCTGAGAATCCCGATAGTAATGTGCTGGTAGCTGCACCTACAAATCTCCTCAAGGAAGAGCTGTACAAAAAGGCTGAGAAGAATGGCATAAATGCTATGATGACACCGTCCCTTGAAGATATTATGGATCAGCTACCTTTTCCGTTATGTCGCAAAATAAATAAACTGTATGCTTGCGGACTAGGCAGAAGGGTTAAAATAACAATTAAAAATGCCATTGAAAAGTATGA
Source organism: uncultured Ruminococcus sp. (assembly GCA_964540575.1). Lineage (GTDB taxonomy): Bacteria > Bacillota > Clostridia > Oscillospirales > Ruminococcaceae > UMGS1889. Next base: position 20,329 of record CAZINI010000051.1, on the reverse strand, counting down.
CATTCCTTGTTTGAAAGAATTTGCGGAAAAACGCAAGGAGCTGATGAATTATTACGGCAATGTAATTACAACGCACAAGTATCTCTTATCAATGGATAAAAATCGCCTAAACAAATTTGATTGTATAATAATTGATGAAGACATAATTTTCAAAAGTGTTATTTCAAATCAAGGAGAGATTACGTTATCTGATTTACGAAAGCTAAAAAAAGCGGATGTTGATCCGGAAATCAAACAAAAAGCATCTGACCTGCTAAATATGTCACGAACTCATTCCTGTATCTATAGTAAATCAATTAAATGCGAAGTAAATGCCGACATCTGCAAAGAACTCGGAATTGACATCTCGGCATTTTGCACAGCTGAACATTTCTATTTCAGAAATGCTGACGAAGAGCCTAACCTTAAAGAAGATATATTTGCATTCATAAAGCCCGTGAAATTAAAGCCGGGAAGAAAATACATCATCGTATCCGCAACAGCAGACGAGAATATATACAAGTCATACTTCGGTGAAGACAAAGTTGTATTTCACGAATGCAAACAAGCGAAATATAAAGGCAGACTATGCCAGCATTATAAGAGATCTATGAGCAGAAGCTGCATCGGTCATAGTCCTGAGATGATTAAAGAGATACAAGAAAAAATGGGCTTTGACGATAATCATGTAATTACCTTCAAAAGCCAAGACAAAGGCTCTCTGCATTTTGGAAACACCGAAGGCAGCAATTCACTTGAAGGTGAGGATATTCTCGTTATCGGAACACCTTACCACGCTGAATTTATTTACAAGCTGGCAGCATTATTATTTGACATTGACTTTGATGAAGACGAAAAGGCTGAGAAACAGTTGATCGAACACAATGGTTACAGAACCTACTTTACAACATTCAAAAACCCCAGGCTCAGAGATATTCAGTTTTGGATGCTGGAGAGCGAATTGGAGCAAGCTGTCGGGCGAGCACGCCTTCTTAGAAAAGACTGTACCGTTCATTTGTACTCAAATTTCCCGCTGCGGCAGGCACAGATGCAGTATGATTAATCATATTACCTCACGGCTTTACGGCGGGAAAGGAACAACCGCTGTTTCTGACTTGAGGTTGCTATATAAAGTGCATTTGCAATAAACAAATGTGTAAAAAAATATTGCAAATGGAGGACGGTGCAATGATAACAAATATCCTTTTTGAGCTGAGCATGACACTTACAAACAGCGAATTTAGGAAGCTATTAAACATGAAAAGCCTTGACCTGTCATCACTGCCAAACAGAGGTGATGACTATCTGGACTTCTCTGCAAACCATAAGGGAATGCTGGCAGTATACAGGGACAGCACCTATAAGAAAAAGGTATCCTTGATATTCGATATGGGCAAAGCCCTGTCATCAGCGGAGTTTACACCCGAAAATGTTTGCCGTAAAATCCAAAAGCGGATATCCAAGTATTTTAATGATACATATTCCATTGGCGAGTTTGTGTTGAAAAGGGCTGTGATAATTCGTGACATTGACGTGGGTTCCCGTGAGTCCGTTTGTTCATACCTAAGTGTATTGGGGCGAATCAGAATGGTCAAGGGCTATTCCCCTGCTAAATCCTTTGGAACGGACGAACAAACAAGCTTCAGTTTGGAGGGCAACAGCAACGGGATATGCTTTACGGTCTATTCCCTTGAAAGCCATATGCGGCGGTACAATGCAAGTTCAATGCAGTTTGCGGGAATACTGCGTTCGGAGGTACATCTTACAAAGCAGAACGCCATATCTGAGATCACGGGTTCGTCTGAAACGGTATGGGGGATAACGGAAATTGTCGAGCAGGCAGAAGACATATTCCGCAGCGTGTTTTATCATATCATTCCCTGCGGTAACTTTTATAAGAAAAGCAGGGCATGCGAAATCGTTCGGCAGACGGTAAAGAAAGAAAAGCTTAGAAGAAAAATGCTGAGGCTTATCGCCCTTATCCCTGAAAAGAAGTCTATCCTTCTGGCTCAAAAGGCACTTAACTGTCGGGACGTTGACGAGGTGATGCGGGAGTTTAAGAGGATAAATCTGTCGCCGGTGACCATTACCAAGAGGAGTAATGTGAAGATGCTGGAGGGGTTGAGGGTGTGAGTTGGATTGCTGGCCGGACAGCAAAAATATCCCCCTATCCCCCCTGCTAAATTCAAAACGTATTATACACCTTGATGGTGTATATTAAAAGCTGTATTAAAATGTTAGTAAAAAAATTAGGTGGTATATAGGGGGATATCCCCCTTATACCACCTATTTCATTATGTTAATTTACTTTTTTCCATATGTGAGCATATGCGTAGTCATTGCCGAATAGTTCGGAGAAAACCTATCACAAGTGTTATGATTCTTTAATATCTCTTGTTTTTTGCTCAAACATATCCCCAAATATGGAGAATTGGAATCATTAGCCTCCTGCTCATTTATTTCAAATTTCTGGCAGAATCTGCAAGAACGATATTCTTTCGGAATACTAATGCTAGATAGGCTACTAGTAGTATTGATGCTGTTGCTACTTATATTTCTCGGTAAGACATCAATAGGTTTAATTGTAGCACCGTTGTAATTGTGCGTATTTATATTCGAAAAATCATCCTGCTTAATATCCTTCTCGGATTTCTCCGAATTCTTGCCTTGAAACAATGATTTATCAACAATTCTCAAAGTCTGTTTATTGTTATCCCAAGTATAAGTACCTTTGGGATATTTTTCAAGTACAGAGTCAATATGCGCTTTTAGAACAGGGGAATTTTTCATCAAATATTTATTTTTCCCACGTAATTTGGTACTCTGTGAAGCCACTATTGCCTCCAGACACTCCCTTTGTTCTTTATGAGAAACTATATTTTGAGCGGAAAGCAGCAAAAGCTCTATCATAAACCTTGGAAAAGAAATGCCCTCTCCTTCAATTGATTCTACAAACGATTCACTTAAGTTTTTACGAATATCTTCGTAATTATAGATGATATCTAGTAATGACAGCATTAGCAACGGCTTATCCTCGTTCAAAAAAATTGATGACATATTATCATTGAATAACTTGGCAGACTCGTTGACACTAATGCTATTAACATTTGGGGATAGAGTAAACAGCTTCTTACCCGTCATTATCCTTGATATTTCTGCTGCATTATGGCCTTTTTCCCCTTTTCTGGAAGAAAATCCCTTACATATTTTTTCAACTTCGTCATCTTGATTGCCGTTTTTGTCAGCAATAAGCAGTAGGCTATTTTTGTCAACATAGGAAACATATCTGCTAACTAGTGTTCCTTGTGACATAAATATGCCTTCTCTTTTATTTGCAAAAATTAACATCAGATGGCATAATACGCCAAAGCAAAAAAACAGTCTTGGTTGATTCTTTTCATTCATATATAATTCACCTCTGAGAAATATTTGGTTTGGTGTAAAAAAACAGTTTACGCACTAGGAAACAATATGCTATACTTTTCCCAGGGTCAGAAAAACCCCAAAGCACCTTGAAAATTTAATGGAACTAACTTCGGCAGAAAAATTTCTATACCTATATTAAGTATAGTATATTTCTGCTGCACTGTCAAGGTTTTGGCTGTTTTCTTGTGTGCCTTTTTCCTATTATTAAAGGAGCTGATAAAATGGCAACGAATTACAAAATGAGTTCTCCGTCTGAAGGACGCGAAAGCTCATCGCCCGGCGATTTCAATCTCTATACGATATTGAAATCAGAAGAAGAGACATTTGCAAGGTCTGTTGAAATGCAGACTGTAACAAATGCCTCCAAAGAAACCAATTCTTTTTCCGAATGGCACGATAGAGATGAATATTCTACCGACAGCGGTTCAAAGGAAGAATCAACAGAGTTCTTCGGCACAATCGAGGCAATCGGGAACGCTTTCATATCAACATTCCCGAAAATTCTTGAAGCTGTTGCAGATATTCTGTTAGAAGAAGCTGATAACAATGAGAAGAAAAGGAGGTGATATCATGAAAAAAGTGATTACATCATTCGTAATAACCTTTATAAAAAGCATACCAAAGCTTATAAAGGGTATTTACCATTTGAGAAACGCCATACTATTCTCCTGTGATTTAGGAGGAAAAGCGTATGCCTGATAAGAAGCGTATTGACAATCAAAAGCTTCATGAGTTTCTGTTCACATCATGGAAGTTTTTTGATGACGAGGATAAACCCGTCGCTAATTTCCGGGTAAAGGTGATTCATCTAAAAAAAATTCAATACCCGGATCATATCGATAAGATTATTCTGGCAGAAATCACCTTTACCCCGAAAAAATGTATACGAGTAGAGATTCCTCTCGACGAACTTGATAGGTTCGATTGGACCAAATGCGATGAGAGGTGTGTCATCAACAAACAGCGGAGAACCGCCAGGGCTTACCTTAATGATTATATAAGGCGCCAGTTATGCGGTGCTCCCGTCCGAAATATGACTGGTATAGAACACCAAGGATTACACCTTGTAGATGACCATGCCGTATTTCTTGCGGGTGATAAGCTTATTACACCCAAGGGACATAACGACCTGAGTAATAAAATCAAGGTCAATCCTTGTGATTTCAGGCTTGATATTGACACTAAGCTCTCTCCAAAAGCCGCATTCAGCGGTATGATGGAGTTAATGAGCCTTAACTGCGAAATAGGACGAGTCCTGGTCGCACATACAATATCCGGTCTTATACGCCATGCGTATAAAGAGATAGGGTATATTCCTTGTTCTGTACTAGTCGTTGTGGGCAAGAGCGGTATGTTTAAAACACACTACATTGCCCACATGGTGCAGCTGTACAACCGCAATGATGAGATAAAGCCTGTAACCAGGCTTAACTCAACATCAAGGTTTATTGAGGACATACTCTATGAATATGCTGAATGTACGGCTGTTATTGATGATTTACATACGGGCAGTTCAAGTACAATAAAGCGTAACAACGAGAATACGGCGGAAGAAATTATCCGCCGTATAAGCGATGATACCGGCAGAGGCATCAAGAGTGGAAATTCTCTTGTGCAGAAAAGCTTCCGAGGTAATGCAATACTTATTGGAGAATACTTCAATGGCAAAGGGTCAACAGTACCCCGCGCACTTTATGCGAATATTACCGAAAAAATTGACGGAAGAATTCTGGACGAGTATCAACGACATAAAAAACTTGTTGTATCTACGTTTTATTATTACTTTCTGCAATGGTATGTAAACAACTATCATCTGATATGTTCTGAACTGGATTACGAGCTTACAAAACATAGACAAACAAACTATGAAAGTAAGCTGCACTCCAGACTGTTAGATACAATGTTCTATCTAACAGCATCCTATAATCTGTTTTTGCGATTTTGCAAGGAATCCGGGTTTATCACTGACGAAATTGCTAATAACGGCAAGTCGTCATTTGCAGCTCAGGTTTGCAGATTATGTATTGAACAGCAAAACCGCTATGCTCTGCCAAACACAGACTATCTTTCTTTAATATCAAAAGCATATAAGAAAGGTCTGTTTAAGATTGCAAAGGATACAAAGTCCTTTGACGAGAAGAAGCACGATGGTGTTATTCATTATAACTGCCTGTGTTTCTATAGTAAACGTTTTGATTCCGTTATGAGTAACATTATTACGAATTATGACCACAAAGATCTGGTCGATACACTTAAAAAGGAAGGAGCTTTGAAAACACATTGCTCTGACGGAAAAAACGACGTGAAGATATGCAGCCTAAAAAAGCGTTTTTTCGCTATACCGCTGCATAAGCTCAAAGGCACTGATATTTAGTGCTTTGGAGCAGTTCCATTAATGAAGGCTTCTCCGGAAAGGTAATCTCAAAAACTATTGATGACTAACAATTTACGATATACCATAAACAAAAGGTTGGTGATAAATACTAAGCTGAAATCTCTATTCCGAATACCCGGCCACAATGGGGTGGTCAGGTATTTGGAATATCAAACCTCCCTGAAATTGCCTGAATATGATTCCCCTATCGTCATTTTCAAGCTGCCTCGCTACACTTATTTCAGGTTCCATACGAATCGCAGAACCCCATTATTGACTTATATATTCTCTGACTGAGGGAGATCATAGCCAATAATCAACCATTATCAACATTTTTCACAGGAGGAAAAAAACTATGGATATGAACAACACTGAAATTATAGCGCAGATCGCAGCACTGTTATCGAAGCTTATCGAGAATAACAACGTTCAGCAGGATAACAAGCCCGCCGTAAACGAGAACGCTCCCGTTGAAATGCTGACGATCAAGGAATGTGCCGAAGCTGTCAGCGGATTATCGGAGCACACTATCCGTCAGCTTGTGGCACAGGAGAAGATACCCTATATCCGCACAGGTCAAGGTAAGCGGGGAAAGATACTTATCAACAAGGCGGCTCTTTTGGAGTATCTGAAAAAATCGGCTTGATAAGACTCCGTGGTATATTTCTGCAGAACACTCAAATGCAGAATATGCCACGGTCAAACAAGGAGGTTTGCCTAATGGCATCAGTTGAAAAACGCGGCAATTCATACCGCATCAAGGTATCCTGCGGATACAAAACCGACGGAAAACAAGTAACTCAGAAAATGACCTGGACTCCCGACCCCAATATGACCGAAAAGCAGATCGAAAAGGAATTACAGCGTCAGGTCGTTCTGTTTGAGGAGGAGTGCAGGCGTGGTCAGGTCGTTTCGGCGGTAAAGTTTGAAACCTTTGCCGAGGAGTGGTTCGAGGAATATGCAAAGCTAAATCTGAAAAGCACTACATACACCAGACAGCGACAGCTTACAAAGCGTGTTTACGCAGCTATCGGTCACATACGGCTGGACAGGCTGACCACCCGTGAAATTCAAAAGTTCATCAACAGCCTTACGCAGGACGGCGTGAACGAGAACACGGGCAAGCCCTTATCCCGAAAGACCATGATACACTATCTGTCCTTCATCTCAACCGTTATCGACTACGCCATTAAGATGAATATGCTCAGCGATAACCCTTGCAGACGTGTGACTATCCCCAAAGGCAGCAAGAAGGAACGAAAGATCCTGACTATCGAGGAAACCGAGGAATTTTTCAAGCTCCTAAAGACTGCTCCGCTCAAATATCAAGCCTTTTTCACCCTTGACATTTACAGCGGAATGCGCCGGGGAGAGATGCTCGGTCTGGAGTGGAAGGACATTGATTTTCATACGGGAGTTATCCACATTCAGCGTACGTCCAACTACACCAAGGCAAATGGCATTTACACCGATACCACCAAGACGGAAAATTCCGTGCGGTTTGTGAAGGTTCCTATGGAGATAGTCGAAGTTCTGCTGCTCTACAAAAAGGAACAGGACGAAGAACGCATAAAGCTGGGCAGCAAGTGGCACGATACGGACAGGCTTTTCGTGAAGTATGACGGTCAGCCTATGAATCCCCAGACTCCCTACGGCTGGTTGAAGGAATTTTGCGAGAAGAATAATTTTCCGTTTTACGGTATCCATCAGTTCAGGCATCTGCACACAAGCTTGCTGATCGGTGCGGGGATTGACCCGACAACCGTTTCGGGAATTTTAGGCCATTCGCAGGTTTCAACGACTGTAAATATCCCATATGGGCACACCACCAAAGCAGCTATATTTCGATATAAATACTCGATAGACAGTCCCTATGTAATCCGAAAAGATATAATACATTTCTGAATATCCAAGCACAGTCCTGAATTGAATATTGCAAACATCTTATAAAGCTTCATACTCAAAATGACAAGCTTTAGGAAAATACTGAACAGCGACTTGTTAATGATATCAGAATTCCTTTTTTTCTGAACTTGAGCAATTAATCCTGTATATTTCTTACAGGCAACAATCCCCTATTGGGATTATAATCCATATTATGCTTAAATTTGCTCAACGTATCAGACGGATCTATATACCCAAATCTGATTTTTGATAGACTATTTCTATCAAAAAAAACTGAAACAACAGTATTTCCGTTCAGAGTTGCATGAACAATAGTAGTTCCTATCGGCAGCAATGCAAACATATCTCTCGCTATGCGAATACAAGTACTGCAAACATAATCCTGCAACAAGTCATTATACTCCAAATTATTCATTTGCCTTTTAGCATCAGATAATGCAGCTTCATTAACGGCAAACTCAACTTCCATCTTTTGAGGATCATCTGTGCCAAATTCGAAGTTGCTTCCATACATTAACAAATCATCTAATGGATTCACTTCATAAATCAACTGCAAGTAAGCATCAATATCCCCAGCTAATATTTTAGGTGCCATTTCGTGATAATACTCCCACATATTGGCATTATAGCTTTCGTCCGGCGCAGTAGGTGATACCAATACCTCAGTCCAATCAATCGAATCATCACTTGTTTTATGTATTGATTTTAACGAGTTAATATCAAGCTGTTCAACCCGCTCAGAAACACTTATTGCGTTATCGTGAGAAGCAGACGATCCGGATTCAGAATAATTATTATTGGGATTTTCCGGAATATAATTAACACCTCCAGAACCACTTGGTAATGCTTGCTGCCGAGTGGTGCGTCTTTGACTATTCTGCGTCCTTGTATTATCAGTATCCACATAATAAAGTCCTGTACCCGGAATTCCCACACTTGTTGTCACCCTTCCGCTTGTGTGGAATGTCTTTCTGAAACCGGGAACGCCTGCACTTACTGACATTCCGTTTGTCCCAATATTCAGTTTTACACCGGGAATAATAGAAATACTCTTTCTGAATCTAAGTCCCATTTTTATATTCCTCCAATCAATATACTAATATCATCATTTGATCCGGCATTTCTTGCCGAAGCCATCATTTCTTCACAAGTTTTTTCTGACAAACCAAACTCTTGAATAATATCTTCCATCTTATCTACCGTAAGATAATCGTGAATGCCATCTGATGTTATAATTACAGGAGATGAAATGGTATCAATATTTCCAATGTTGATTTTAAAAAGCCCTGCCTGTCCACCGCCAAAGCAAGCTGTAATCTCATTTTTTCTATCAAAATCAACAGCTTCCTCTAAAGTCATCTGTCCGGTAGAAATCAAGTAATTAACTGTCGTATCATCGGTAGTTAATTGCTTAAGATATTTTCGGCTTTGCAGCAGATAAACACGAGTATTACCTATGCTAAACAAAATCACCTTTTGGTTTGAAAGAAGTACCCCGGCAAGTGTTGTTGCCATACCTTTATATTCAGATCGCTTGCTCGATAATTCTAACAACTCATTATTTATCCTATGCAGAATATTTTCGTTTACTTCTTTTAAGTGACATATTCTGTCAGCTACAAAACGAGAAGCAACAGCTCCGGCTATATTACCTCCAACTCCATCAGCGACAGCTAATACCCCGTCTTCTATTTCAGAGAATAAAGTGCCTCCTGTCACAACGTTCCTTCCGACAACTACACAATCTTCGTTCTCCTGTTTACTAATCCCTTTTTGAGTAAGAGCTATAACTTTCATAATCTATCCTCTCGTACATTCCAATTCCGGTGGAATTGTTCCTGCATCTATGTTTTCTATCGCTATTTCAGAATTACAGTATATTTCATTATCAAATAAGTATCTTGACAGCGGATTGATAAGAAGATTTTCAACTACATTTCCAATTCCTCTTCCGCCGTTTTGGAGATTATTTAAAGCATTGTCTGTCAATGTTGTCATCGCTTTATCCGAGATCGTTAATGTTATGTGCTTTTCTGCCGAAAGATTTTTGATAATTTTATTCACCTGAAAATTAAGAATCAATTTTGCTACGTCAGGACGGATATAATCAAAAACAATTATATTTTCACCAATTCGATTAAGAATTTCGGGACGTCCAAGCTGAAGTTTAAAATAATCCTCAATTGCTTCTCGTACACGAACTGACATTTCCTGATAAGGCATATCACTTGTTACGTTTGCTTCTCTCTGACCATTTTCATTTACAGTAAATATTCCAAGATTACTTGTAAAGATTACAATAGTTTCGGAAAAATAAACAGTATTACCCTGTCCGTCGGTCATTCTGCCATCTTCCAGAATTTGCAAAAACTTATCAAGTATTGACGGGTGTGCTTTTTCAATTTCATCAAAAAGCAGTATTGAAAACGGATTCTTTTTTACAGCATTAGTCAACTGACCGCCTGCTTCGTAACCAATATACCCCGGAGGTGCTCCCAACAGTTTCTGATCGCTATGGCTTTGACCATATTCACTCATATCAAAACGCTTACAGCAGCTTTCATCACCAAATATTATCTCTGCAAGTGTTTTTGCTGTTTCTGTTTTGCCCGTACCTGTGGGACCTGCAAAGAACAATACTCCTTTAGGTCTTGTATGTGATGATCCCTGAAGTCCTGACATTCCTGTGATGGCTCTCTTAATAACGTCAAGTGTTTTTGTTATAGCATAGTTCTGTCCTTTAACCCTTTGTTCAAATCTTGCTTGTGCATTTCTGATATCTTCAAGATTAAGCTTTTTCCAAGGATTTTCTTTGATGCCGTATTTATACAAATCAATTACATCACATAAATTCTGCATACGGATCTTCTCGTTTTTGCATAATCGGCGAAGACCGTTTATTTCAGTAAAACTAAAATCTTCTGTCAATGCAATAAATTTATCCTGAATCTTTTCCAGTTCATCGGGATGCTCAGTATAATAAGGATTATCCTGCATATAAACTTCACCCGCAAAAAAACTTGGAAAATTCGGACTTTTTACTAATGCCTCACGTTCTTCTTTTGAGGGAGCAGAAAGCGTGATCATCTTAACATTCGGATTTTGCAAATAAAACCAAGCCGGAATATCATTTGCTTTATTGGTAATCAGTACAAGCAAGTTTTTCAAGATTCCATTGCTTTGTGTTCTTACATCTTTTGCGTCAAGAGATGCCTGTAAAAGCACCGTAAAGCTATCAACCTCGCTTTGATCCATATTATCGGGCGAGGTTATGTATCTTGATGCAAAGTCCATTACGATAACAGTAGCTTCCTTGTTTTGTGAAAGAGTTTTTCGGACTGTGTTGGCAGCACCATTATTCCTGCTTGCACCTTTAAAGTCAGCTCTGATGTAACCTTGTTCGGCAGGACACTCGGAAAGTCTGCTGAAATTATCAAGATAACCATCTTCACAAGTATTATAAAATCCACGAAGGCTATCATAGAATACGATATTCTGATAACCCATATCCTTAAAAAAGAAATGCAGATATTCGGGCAGACGAAGAATACTGCCTTTGGGCGTGCTGCCTTCTTCGGGATATTGGTATGAATCAAGAACATTCCCCTCAAGAATAATCAAAGGCTTTATTTTGGAGAAAATCCCAAGTTCTCTATGCCATTTTGATATGTAATCACTCATTTTTATTCCTCCAGATTGAATTCACTAAGTGGTTTTACAAGAATACTGTGTTCACGACCGTATTTTTGAATTTCACTACCTGGTAAACAGTAAATGCATTTTACATTATGAAGCTTGTCATTCAACAACCCACCTCCTGTAATAGTAGTATTCATTCCCAAAATAGCACATTCAACATCACATTTATAATATCTGCTACCAAATGCGTTATTATTGATAGATTCAACATTATCAGGTATTACTATTTTGGTGACAGACGTGCTGCAAAAAGCAAAATAATTTATAATCTTGATATTTCTTCCAATAATAACACTTTTCAAATTTTTACAATAAAAACAACAGTCTTGGCTTATCTCTAATAGGTTATCAGGAAAAATAATATCTGTTAATCCGCTTTTATTGAAACAACTGTTACCTATAAATCTAAGGTTCTCGGGCAAATCGATATGTGAAATATTTGTGCAACCTTCAAACGCTGATTCAAGAATGGCTACAACTGTGTTTGGAATAATTATATTTGAAAAAGTTGCGTTCATAAAGGCTTTTTCGCCTATGCATACTACAGGTAAACCATTTATATATTTAGGTATTATTACATCGTTTGAACCAAATCCGTTATATGATGTAATTCTTATACCGTTTCCAACATATGGCCTTAGAGCTATTACTTCATAACTTGTGTACCCGGAACCTGTTACAGCATTTTCAATTTCATAATTAAAGAGCTCTGGCGACGTTTCATCCATTACAGTAACAGTACTTGCGTGATTCATCGCTTCAGTAATTTGCTCGTCAACAGATTTTTTCTTTTCCTGTATTTGCTTTACAGCATTTTCCTCTTTGCTCAAATCCAATTCAGGCTTATCGGAAATCGAATTTATAAGCTCTGCCATTTTCAAAGTTCTTGTTTTCGCTTTAATGTACCCCTGCATCTGCTCGGACATCTGCATATTTTTAAGAGTACTGAGAGTTTCTTCAAGAATCTTAACTTTTTCTTCAAGCACTTTTATTCTCTGCTCATAGTCATTCATTACAGTTAAGTCCTTTCTCTATGATTTTTCCATTAAGCTCGTCTATAAAATGCGACCTATGTATTCCCACAGATACAATTCCATCTGAAGTGGTAAAATTCTGTATCTGATTGCTTGCATTTTTCAGATATTCATTGTATTTCTTATGCACGTCTGTGTTTAGAATAAAAATTCTTTGATTATCGGAACCTCTCAAAATACAATTGTGATTGCGTTCTTCTATGTATTTTCCGTCTATCAGCACCGAAATATTATGCAGATATTCTTTCGGCAATTCTTCGATTTCATATCCCGTATAAACTAAAATATCAGAGCTGATCTTACATAAGAGCATAACCAACTTCTGCAAATCAGCTGCTTGATACATCGGATCGCCGCCTGTTATAGTAAAACCGTCAACTTGATGTTCCTTTGCAATAGTTTCTATAAGCGTAAGAATAGCTTCCAAAGAGGTTTTATATTTCTCTTGAAACTCCCACAATTCAGGATTGCTGCATCCATTGCATTTATGCGGACAGCCACAGAACCAGATGCCTATTCTTTTTCCGGGACCAAGCACCTCAACAGGATACAAAATTCTTGCTACATACATTGTCCAATCCTCACCAGAAAATACGCAGCCATAGACTGTGACTTTCCATTTATATTTGTACCGCCAAGACCTATTTCATCGCCGTCATTCAGCCGAGTTTTCTCTGTGATCTTCTGATTATTGACATATGTAAAGTTTGTATTACTCATATTTTCAATAAACAACTCACCATTCATTATTGACAACTTGGCATGTGACCTGCTTACATAACTTTTGACCGATAAATACTCACTCATTATATTTTCTCTGCCTATGATAATTTCATCAGATGTCATTTTGTATGCATATTGACCGTCTGTGCTGCTTAATACAAATGTTGTTTCAGCAGGCTTTTCGGCAGTATCGGGAGTAGGTGTAATATCGGAAATATCTTCACCGCATGAGCTGCATTTACGAGCATTCGGAGAATTTTTAGCACCACATTCGCATAATCTCACAAGTTCTGCTGTTTGCTGTTCTGCAATCGAATTATTCTCTTGCATTCTTTCTGATTCTTCATCGGTGATTTTAACCCTTGTGAGATCGGCTTCACAATATATACATTCAAGTAAAGTCGGCTCGTTTTTTTCGTGGCAAGACGGGCAAATTTTATATTTCTCCATTAATTATTCCACCTTCATAGTCTTGTTTTTCTGAACTGTATGCTGATGTTTGCGAACTTGTATTCTATCAACTTCCTTATCCATATGATAATCAGATGTATTAATAATCTGTGCATAATCTGCACTCGGAGGAAGAAGTGATATACGGTCTGCAAGTACAACGCCCTTCTGCAACAGTCGTTTTTCTATTTCTTTGAAGTCCGTACAGAAATCTTCCATTGCATCGCACAACACCTTTGTTTCATCAGTATCAGGCAATCTGTCCGTTGTATCAATACCTCCAAGCTCCATTGCTATCTTTCCGTCAGATGAGTATGTTACATTTACAGCAGTACCCTCGCTATATGTATATAGCTCATTACGGAAATGCCTGCCGTTCTTCTTCGTTACTTGACGACTTCCAAGTACGGAATAGCCCATTTCCTCCATAACTTCATCTATACAATTGCTGATATATGCTTGTTCATCATCTTCGGCAGCAATAGTCTTTATCCGATTGATTTCTTCTTTCAGCTTTTCCACTGCATCAGCCGAGCAAGAAAATTCTTGCGGAACATAATAGTACAGTTCACATAAAGCGTCGTATTCTGCATAAAGCTCCTCAAATTCAGTATGGTACTGCTCGTATTCTGCCATATAACTGTTGCAAGTTTTAATAAGAGGGCGGATAGAAAGTGCGTTAAAATTCTTCAGATGCTCTGTATCATCTATATCAGATAGCTGTTCAATCAGTTCTTTTGCCTTATTCTTGTATTCTACAGGAAGAATGTCATTATTCACAAGCAGTTTTAACTCAATTATCAAGGCGTTTCTATCCTCATCAAGCTTTGAAACAACCTTAATATCAGCAAAGGAAGAACTAAAACCTTTATCAATGGCTGTATTAAGATTTGAATTCAGCAGATTCTCATTCTTTATTGAAATCATTTTGATTTCTCTTACCAGTTTTTCTGCTTCTGATAACATAACAGATGTGCCGTCAACTGTCTTTTCAAGTGATTGAAGGTCAGCGTTATTTGTTTCAGAAATCATTTTTTGGCAGCTTTCAGTCAGCTTCTGCAGTTCCATGATCTTAACCGCAAATCCACCGTCCGAACCTGTCCTCTGTAATAATTCTGATGCAACAACCATATCATTTGAAAAGACGTTTTTCATTTCAAAAATGCGCTTGGATTTGGTTTTGATTTTTTCAACCGCAACTTTTTTTTGATGTTCTATTCTCCGCTGTTCAGCTAATATTCGACGCTGTTCAGCTGTTAATGTGTATCTTGAGGTTTTGGGACCACTCATGTTGTATTTACACTCCTAACTTTTTTTAACCACAAATATGATAAAGACTCAATAAAGGATTTATTCCGCTTTTATCTTCCGTTACTGATTTGAATATTAGTCATCTTGTACATCAAAATAATTCCATACATCATGTGTCGATAATCTCACAGAATTGATTTTTGTTTTCTGAATATACCCTAGACCTATTTGCTATAAAATCAACGTTTTCATCATCACTGTCTGATATTAACTTTAATAATTTGATGAAATCGGGAACCGAATTGTGCAAGTTATTGTAACAAACATTATATTTGGGAATAATCGCTTCAAATGCTTCAATCGCTTTTTGTGAACTGGTTGTACAAGAGAATTTTACGCCTGATATTTCAAATTCTATCTTCCCATATTCATAAGTATCTGTCCTACAATGAGTCCTTAAATTATTACGATATCTTAAGTCAGGCGTGCCATCAAGACAAGTGTGTTCCCATGTTGATATAGTTTTTCCTTCACTAATCAGTTTTGAATCAGAAGCTACATGTTTACATTTAGAAGACTCTCCATTTGTTATCGTTACATTTTCTATCATTCTTGTTACTGAAATAGATAATGCTGTAGGGTCTAGCGCAGAAGAAAAAGCTCCGTCATAATTAAAAACTAGAATAAAGCTGCTAAATAAGCAATAATAATTTTGTTTAGCATACAGGATTACCGGTTCAGATTTATATACAAATAGATTTAGTTCGTTTGGCTTTTTATTACAGAGAATTGCACTTGAGTTGGTACCTCTAAAAGTTGTTCTTTCGCTATTTTTTAGCAATGAAAAGCAATTTGTGAGTTCACTCATTATACTATCGTCATAATCATAAAACTGAATTTTTGGTTGCGCAATCATAGTGTGTAGAGAATCACTTTTGCTTTTAAGTTCAGTAAGATAACTCTCTTGAGATGTAAGAAATTCATATTGTTGATCAACAGAATCATTCTTTTTACACCTTAATATTTGATTTATTTTCGAATCAATTGGTTTGCATTCTTCAACCAATTGACATATTTTTTCTTTATGTAAATTTACAGTATTTACTATATCTTTATTAACATACTCTTTTTTCACGTTAATTTGAATTCCATCAACAGGGGTTTTCAGCGGAGTTGGTTTATACCGCTTCCTTATCTTTGAGATTTTTTTCTGAATATCTGATATCCGTCTATTTTCAGCTTCTATTATTTCTTGTTCCTTCTGTTTCTCAGCAGCAATACGCCGCTGTTCATCTCTGCGTTGTTGCTCTGCTTTCTGCCGCTGTTTCTCTATTTCTTGCTGTTTCTCTTTTTTCTTTTGTTCTTCTATTCTTCTTCGTTCCTCTATTTCCCGATTTGTTTTATTTTCGCATATTTCATTTACAGTATCAAATGCAAAACCTGCAATTGCTATAGAAAATCCAATAATTGTAGTTATTGGTAGGATCCTATAACCTTCGGCAAATAGTTTGTCAATCATATCCTGAAAACTACTGTATGAATATCCGTCTGTAATTGGTAGAATGATAAAATATGACATTACAAGAACGAAGTTTGATATGGACATTATTAAGGATTGCAAATTTTTAATTTTAATTTTTTTTGTTGCACTACTAACTAAACGATAATTTACAATAAGCATTAAGACAAGAGCAAGAATTTTTAATACCATCTGCCAATTAGCAATAAGGCAAATAAGAATAATTATAACTAGAATTACTTCCATATACTTACTTCACCCCTTACTCAATAAAGTTATACTCCATTCATTTAGTTCTTTTCGCTTAACTAGAACAATAAGCTATGCTTCAAATCGAACGTTGAGTGTATCATCAGAAAAGATGCCTTCCACATCAGCGATGCTACTAGATTTGTTTTGGATTATCTCAACCCAACTGTATTTTGACGTTCTATTCTTTGTTGTTGAGTTAATAATCGGCGCTGTTCAGCAGTCAATGTGTGTCTTGAGGTTTTAGAGCTTACTCATAATCTTCCTCTCAAAAATTACAGTTTATTCGGTATATACTGTATCAATTTTTTATATGAAGCATAAGTTTATCAGATAATTTTTTTATTTCTTTTTTCTTTAGTGCAATTTCATCATTCAGCTGCTTTATATTACTTACATTAGAATTATGTTCGATATTTGAAATATCAGCACCACAATAATTCATTAATTTCAACAAATTGAGTATTGTTCGCTTGGTACTTATTTTTTGTTCCAATTGTTTTATCTCGCAGTTTATACTTTCAATTTTAGATTTAATATGATTAGCACGATTAATTCTTATTATTTCTTTTTCGTTATTTACAAAGGAGCGTATTAGGTATGAAATCCCCCCTAGCGGCAAAGTTGTACAAACTGCTGCTATAAATTTCATAAAATTATCATTATTAAGTATACTACTGTCATCATTTGTATAACCCCAAGAAAAAATAAAACTGTATACTAATGTAAAGAAAATAACATTAAAAAGAATAATTCTTGTTTCTTTACCCAATAAAATTGAAAAAAAAAAACTATTCCAATCCAAATCAAAGTAAGTATTTGTATCGATGATGGTGCTGATAATATTTCAATAATAAAAAACAATGGATATACTATACCAAAAGATAAGACCATAATAATTGCAATAATAGTATTTATACAACCTGGGGTGTTTTCTGAGTTATTCATAAATTACAGCTCCTTATTAATTAATCAGACTATTTCTCCATTCATTTAATTCTTTTCTCTTGCCAAGTGCAACTAGCCATGCTTCAAATTGCACATCAAGTGTATCATCATAATCGATTAATTTATGACAGAAATCCTCAAATTCTTCATAAGAGGAATCCAATAATCCTTTCATGTATGAAGAAAGCTCTTCAACATTTTTCAGCTGTTTGTTATCAACATTGAAAAGCTTTTGACCTGAAAGAAGGTATGCCATAGTATAGTAGTTCATCAAAGCATCTCTTTTACTTTTGTTGGGCAGTTTATGTGATGTTTCAAGAGCTGATGAGGCATCTTTTAAATCACTGTTTTTTGACTTGATATTTGTTAAGTAATTGGAAAGAAGATTATTTTCCAGAATACTATCCCAATATGTATAATCAGATTTGTCGTTCTTCCAAAGCTTTTCAAGCATATCACGCCCTAACGCCGGCAATGATTCATATATATGACCAAGCCAATAGAATTCATTTAATTCAGGATATATCTTGTATAGGAGATTCCAGAAAATCACATCATCTTTACCCACTGTTTGTGTTGCTTCCTCTTCCGCATCGATACAGTATCCTGCAATTTCTGGATTGAAATTCTTGAAAAAGCCTGATAACAAACCACGATAAAGCTGTTTCTTTCCGTCATTCCAATTGCTTGCAAGAGCAGTAATCAGTTCAGGGATATCACGATATGATTTTCCAAGAAAGGTGTAAGCAGGAATTGTGTTGTAAGAATCAACTGCTGTCGCTTCACCGGGAATAATTTGTTTTGTTCCGCTACACCAATTTAATACTTCCTCATATGTCCATCGTCTGTTTGGATTCTCTTTTTTGTTGCGGTTAGTTATATCAAAATATGTAACTCCAGAAATTAAATCTTGCAACTCCTGCGGCATATCTTTTGGAAACGGTATTCTCTGAACTGCAGTATATCGAGCAATTTCTTCAGCATTCATATTCTTATAAGGAGTGTAGCCACAGAATAACTCATATAGTGTGATGCCAAAAGAATAATAGTCAGACTCTTCTAAAAACAGATTCCTAAATGTTTCAGGTGCAGAGTAATCTGGTGTCATTCCTGTTTTCGTCACTAATACTGTGTTCCCTTCATCAACCACTGAACTGATACCAAAATCAATTATAGCCACACTTTTACCGTCATCCATCAACATAATATTAGATGGTTTTAAATCCTTATGGATAATATTATTCTTATGTAATATCCTAAGAGCTTCATTAATACAGGGGATAATTGATTTTTTTAATTCAGCAACTGAATATTTTCTACCCTTTAAGCTTCCATTTCTGTAGTATGGAAGAACCTCAAAAGGCATATTATTATATATTCCTGTATCAAATAAAGAAGCCACGAATGGTGAATTAATTGATTTCAGAACCTCAATAACTTCAGATTTAACCGCACGCTGCCGTCTGTAGATTTTGACAACATACTCTGTATCCATATATTTACATATATAGAGATCTGCTTCGCCAGTTGATACGCTTAACGGCTCAATAACTTTATATTTCTCTGCAATAACAGAGCCAGAAGATATTTTTGAAGATTCTAATACAATATCCTTGTTTATTACTGTAGCTTGTCCAATTTCAGAATTAACTACCGTCGCATTATTAATTGGATTTATCTCTGTTTTATTGCTCACAAAATATCCTCCTTAAATATAACCGAAATCGCACAAATATTTGATTTATGTTGTTCTTTTCTTCGGCTAATAATTATATTCTTCTATTCAGCTATCATAATACTCTTGGATTATTGAGAAATATCATCGAATTATCGCTTTTATCATTTTTTTCTGATTGCTACTCCTCATACCTTTACAATTCAATAAGGCAATTACATATCTATATGTAGAATTGCATCTAAAACTCTTATGTATATTCATTAATATTATATCATATTACAACGAAATAATCAACAAAAAATCTATTTTTTTTAGAATCGCTGTCTATTATCGATAGATTTTGGTTGTTTCTTTATTTAAATTCCACCGTCCAAATTATTGTTGCTGTCATCATCGCCATAATCATCTTTTTCGGACGTTGCAGAAACTATTTTTATTTCGTTGACTTCAATAAAAGTTTTCTTAGGAAGACGCTTTCTAAACCCCACAAGAAGTGACAGCACAAACGGATATTTGTACTCATATCCGGGCATTACGATAAATTCTGATAGGCGTTAAATTCTCCCCCTTCGCGGCAACACTTTGATAAAAAAATCAATATAAACACGCAAACCCTGATTGATAACCAAGGTTTGCGTGTTTTTGCGTAAAAAATCTGTTATGTCAGATCTTTTCAACGGGTATCCATATCTCGCTGTAATTGTCCTCGGGGTTTTCGTGGGGAGGAGTGTACATTTCAATATCGTAGTTGCCGGAAAGCTTGTATTCCTTGCAGTTCGGGAGCCATTCGCTCCAAATCTTTGTGTTCACGATCTGCAAATCCCTAGGATTGCACGGGAACACAGCCCATGTTCCTGCCGGGAAAGCCTTTGTAACATAACCCTCAGGCACTTCATCGCACGGGTTATAGTTATCTGCTATCAGATACTCGAAATCCTTGCCTTCGCCGTTAAGACATACGCCGTACAGACCGCATACTTTCCTGTTTTCGCCCTCCCGGAAATGTTGCTGCCAGAACTCGGGTATCTCGGTATGGGACGTATCCGCATTGAACATTCTCGACTTGCCCATTACCGTAAATGCCGCTTTTTCAA
>CAZINI010000050.1:0-22951 GCA_964540575.1 uncultured Ruminococcus sp. | reverse complement strand
GGTGTGCGGTGCCGCAAAAAATATCTCGGGGTTAACCCCCGAGATATTTTTTGCCCCCGCCGACGCTGTCAAGCGGCGGAAAAACCTATGGTTACCGCTATTTAACAACAAAACAGCAGAATAAAGAAAACTGTCGGTCATATCAATTTTACAATAGGACTTCAAACAACAGTGGCGGTACGTGAAACCCGTCCCCGACAAAGGCTACTAAGCAAATCAGTTAAACAAAAAGGACACCGAGCCAAAAGCGACTCAGTGTCCTGTTTCGTGCGATTATTTTTCCCCAAACGCCTTTGCGTTAAATTCCGCCTTCGGAACGGGCTTGGAATAGTAATATCCCTGAGCCGAACCACAGCCGCATTCAAGCAGATAATCCGCCTGATTTCGAGTTTCGACGCCCTCGGCAATGATTTTTAGCCCAATGTCGTTGGACATTGCGATGGTGTGCAGGATTATCTTCTTGCCCCTGTCGGTGACCATCGTTTCGTTCAGGAAGCCACGGTCTATCTTCAGCACGTCAAACGGCGTATTTTTCAGCATATTCAGCGAAGAATAGCCCGAGCCGAAATCGTCCATTTCAAGCACATATCCCTCGTCCTTGAGGTTTATGAGAACATCGAAAAGCTCCTTCTGATTGTCGTAGAACACCGACTCGGTTATCTCCAGCTCCAGAAGCTGCTTGGGAATGCGATATTCATTGGTCAAGTCGTTCAGGATATTTATCAGATTGGGATTTGAAATGTGCAGCCTTGAAACATTCACAGAAATAGGCACGGGTGTGTACCCCTTGTCAAGCCAGTCCCTGATAGTAATGCAGGCTTCCCGCCACATATGCTCATCAAGCTTGACGATAAAGCCGTTTCGCTCAAAAAGCGGGATAAAATTCCCGGGCGGCACAAGACCCTTTGTGGGGTGATTCCAGCGGACAAGAGCCTCAGCACCGATTATCTTGGCGGTCGCAATATCGTATTTGGGTTGCAGCCACATTTCAAACTGTCCTTCGGCGAGAGCCTGCTCCATTTCGTCCTCGATCTCCTTGTCGTAGAGCATTCTCGTCTTGACGGTTTCATCGTAAAATGCATAAGTTTCCAGCAAATTTCCCTTAATGGTGGATTTTGCAAGCTTTGCGTAATCGAAAACCGAACGGGGATTTGCATTTCTCTTCTCTATCTTGTAAATGCCGCAGGAGGTGGTATAACGAATATCCTCGTATGTTCCCAACATTCCGCTGATCTTTTCGGCAATAGCGACCAGCTCAGAGCTGTCGCTGTACTCGGTCAGGATACCAAAGTTATCTCCCTGCAGTCTGCCCACGGACAGTTTGTCGGAAAATTCCGCCTTAAGCTTTGTACCGATGGAACGAAGCAGCTTATCGGCAGCCTTTCCGCCGTATATCTCGTTGATTATCTTGAATTTATCAATGTCAAACAGAACAAGAGCGAACTTTCTGCCGCTTTCATCGTGCATGACCGTATCAATGTCATCGAAGAATTTACTCTCGTTGTTCAGCCCCGTCAGCAGATCCTTTTCTGCCCTGATCTTCAAAGCATGCATTGCCTTAAATTGGCTGTCGACATCCTGCAAGGTGCCGATGATATTTCCGCTGCCGTCCTCGTCGGAAACAGGGCTGCTGCTGAATTTGTACCAGCAGTATTCGCCGTTTAATGTCCGCAGGCGGCAGACAAATTCTCTTGCCTTTGCCTCCCGAAATCCCTCGACATACTCGGTGAACGCAGGAACATCCTCCTCAAAAACAACGCCCTCTGATATCATTTCCTTAATATCATTCATTTCTATTTCGGAGGACGTATCGACAGAAGTGCCTATTTTACGCATAAAATTGGGAGATATGTATATCTTGCCGCTGTCACGGCAAAACTCGAAGCTGATAATATCCGTCTGCTCGATGATAGCCTTGTATCTCGCCTCGTGATAGTCGGTCATTCGGCGGTATTCAAGCTCTTTCTGCATAATTTTCAGATTTGTTTCCATCTGCTGGGACTCTTTTTCCTCTGTAACGTCCCTGACATAGTAAACGAAACCATTCTCGCCCGTGTTCTTATCCTTGCACGGGATAGCAATGCAGTTGTTCCATCTCAGAACGCCGTCATCGCTTACAATACGGTAGAAAAAGCTGAAATTTCCCATTTCAAGGGCATCTGTGATGCTCTCGACATTTACGGTGGAAATAAAATCGTCCCTGTCCTCGGCACAGATATACTTTTGACCTATACCGTATGCAAGCTCGTCAAAATGCTCGGGCAGGACGATCCCCGCTCTGCCGTCATCCTCCTTGACTATCTTGTAGCTTCCCGTTTCCGAATTTACCTCGCATACGAAAACGCAGCTTTCCTTAAATGCACTGTTGATGCTCAGAGCCTCGTTCTGCAAACTCAGCTCCTGCTTCTTGGTATCGTCAATATCTCTTGTGAAAATGCAGCATATCATTTTGCCGCTTTTATTTCTTGTAACAACAATGCTTACGCTGCACCAGCGGTACCGTCCGTCTGATGCCAGCCGCCGTATCTCAACAGTCCGCTTGGTTTCCCCCTTGTCCTCAATGCCCTGCTTGAAGCATTCGGCGTTAAGGGTGCTGCCGAAGCTTTCCACATCGTCGGGGTGGATAAGCTTGCTGTTATCGCCGATGGAATAGAGCTTTTCGGTTTTCGGGAATGTACCGTCGCTTAAAATAACGTAGATCTCGGCGGTATCGGGATCGTATTCGACAATTTCATTATATGAGTTTTTAAGTGCACTGAGCAGATCGTCCGAAATTGCATCAAATTTAAAACCGCCCATAATATCGCCGTCCTTTTCAAAATGAAAATACCGTTATATCCAACAGGTGAATATTGCCGCCGCTATCGTATGGCACAAAATCCACCGAGCAAACAGCTATACTATCTATTAATTATACACGAAAATTATTTATTTTTCCCAAACAAATTTATATTAAATTGTTATATATCTATGGATATTTTATGCAGTAAGAATTTTGTCAAGCGGCTTCTTCAATATTCCCCCGAAAAATTTCACAATAATTCCCGTAAATACGGCAGCAATGATCGTCCCCTCTCTTACACCGACAATTGAAAAATCGAAAAATATCAGCGAAAGAACGACCGCCAGAATAACACAGAAAATATCGAAGGCTATCTTCATATATCCGAATTCCTTGTGCGTTTTGTCGGAAACAGCCCTGACGAACGCTTCTCCCGAGTTCATTATAACGTTTGCGATAACGGAAAGCGAGATACCGAAGCTGAGTACGACCGTGCCGATGATTATCATTATCAGCCGCTGTGCATATGTATTTACGGGAAAAAGCTGTGCAAACAGCATTCCCAGATCGGTAAACCAACCGAACAAAAACGACAGCGGCACCTGCAATAGCTCTATAAGCTTGAAATCCTTACGAAGAACGATTATCTGTCCGACTATCATAACGCAGTTCCAGATGACCAGCCATGTTCCCAGCGAGATTTGGTCAAATTTGCAGTATAAAACGTTTGCCACCGAGGATATGGGCGACACACCCAGCTCCCCGTGCTTTGAAAACGCCACCCCCACAGCGGCAAAAAACAAGCCCGCTATGCAGAGAATGTAGCGTTTTGCGGTTTCGGCTTTTGACATCAGGCACAGCCCCTTTTTAGCGAAATCCCCGCAGACAGACAGTTCTGCGGGGTGTTTGCGGGAAATATCCCGCTCAGTCTTTGTTGTTCATTTCTTCCTCGATAATATCGAAAATGTCCTTGTCATCGCTGTCGGCGATAACGGGCTTTTTCAGCTTTACGGAAACTATCTTCCTGTGATTATCCAGCACCTGTTTCAGCTCACTTTCAAAGTTATCTTCGGGCATAGCTTCGGTATTTTCCGTCAGTTCATCAACGGGAATTATCTCCGTATTATCGGAAGCCTTTGCTTTCTTTTTCTTTTTGGGCGGCGTGCGGAAATATGTCCTTGCCAGACGCTTGATACGCTTTGCAAGCTCCTTGTTCATATCGTTTTCGCTCATACGCCAATGCCAGTTGCAGCCCAGCGTAGACGGGATATTCATTCTCGCCTCCGAACCCAGCTCCAGAAAATCCTGCATCTGAATGATAACAAGCTCGGAAACGCTTGCATACAGCGACCTTATCATTGCCCAGACGGGACTGTCACCCTCTCTTATGTCAAGGTATCGATCGGCAAATTTCTTCGTTTTCTTGTCCAGAGAACCGTACCAGCCCATAGCTGTGTCATTGTCGTGAGTTCCGATATAGGAAACGCTGTTTTTAATATAATTATGGGGCATATAATTGCTTTCGTTCTTCTTCCAGAACGCAAATTCAAGGACATTCATTCCGGGATAGCCGCTGTCGTCCAGCATTTTGTTTACCTCATCGGTGAGGAAACCGAGATTTTCCGCCACAAGAGCAACTTCGCCAAGCTCTTTTTTAACTGCATTGAACAGCTTCATTCCGGGACCCTTGAGCCATTCGCCGACCCTTGCATTTTTGCTGCCTGCGGGGATAGCATAAAAGCTTTCAAAGCCCCTGAAATGGTCTATTCTTACAATATCAAACAGCTTTTCGGAAAATCTGATACGTTCTATCCACCACTTATAGCCGTCCTTTTCCATAGCCTTCCAGTCGTAGAGAGGATTTCCCCAAAGCTGACCGTCGGCGGAGAAATCATCGGGAGGACAGCCTGCAACGTTCGTAGGACGCATATCCTCGTCCAGCATAAACAGGTGCGGAGATGCCCATATATCGGAGCTGTCCATGGAAACGTAAATAGCCATATCCCCGAAAAGCTTTATGCCCTTCTTTTCGGCATATTCCTTAAGCTCTGCCCACTGACGGAAGAACAGGAACTGCTCAAATTTGCAGAATTCTGTCTGCGAGGAGAGAAGCTTTGCATAGTGCTCCATAGCCTCGGGCTTTCTCAGGCGAATGTCGTCCTCCCATTCGCCCCAGGGACGCTTTGCAAAATGCTGTTTAAGTGCCATATACATTGCATAATCGTCCAGCCATGCCTTATTTTCCGAGCAGAATTTGTGAAATTCTCCCTGCTCGAAATCCTCGGTATATTTGAGATACGCCTTGTGAAGCACTGCCGATTTAAAGGACATAAGCTCCTCATAGCTTGAAAAGCTCTTATTTTCCATAATTTTCAGATCGGCATCGAAGCTGCTGATAAGTCCGTCCTCAATAAGCTCGTCAATGTCGATAAAAAGCGGATTTCCCGCAAATGCCGAATAGGACTGATAGGGCGAATCTCCGAAGCCCGTAGGTCCGATAGGAAGAAGCTGCCAGCAGCTCTGTCCGCTTTCCTTTAAAAAATCAATAAATTCAAAAGCCTTTTTTCCCATAGTTCCGCAGCCGTAACGTCCGGGAAGGCTTGTTATATGCAGAAGTACACCGCAGCTGTTCATAAAAACTCCATTCTCCGCCGATGGAAAATTCTGCGGAAGCGTCGGCGGACGTTTTCCCGCTAAATGTTATTATATCATATTTTTTTGTGAAATGCAATAAATCAATCGGAAAAATCTTCAAGCGGATTTTCCGAATACAGTACAGCAAATGCGTCATAATAGATATGCCGGCGAAACCGCAGAAAAGCCGACGAACACTTTCAGCTGCGGAGAAAAGAGGATATTATGAACAATTTCAACAATAATGAAAATAACTGCCGCAATCAGCAGAACAACCAGCAGAACAGACAGCAGAATAACCAGCAGAACAAAAACAATAACAACTCTCAGAACAAGCAGAACAGACAGGAACAGAACAAGCAGCAGGAAAACCGTTTCGACTGATAACCGAACGTCTATCCCCTGCACCCCTGCCCATTATACGACAGACCGCCGCCAAAAGCAGCGGTCTGTTTTGCTTTTATGGAATTTTCGCTTGATTTTTGTAAAAATCTATAAATGTTGTTAATTCTTATTGCAATGAACAGCCAATTGTGTTATAATAAAATAAATATGCGTTAAAGGGATGGGTGCATTGTCCGACAAGACCGAAAAAAGGGTGCTTTTTGTGGCATCGGTGCTGAAAAAGCACATTATACAATTTCATATTCCCTATCTGCAGTGGTTCAGGGAGCAAGGTTTTATCGTTGACGTATGTGCCGCAGACGATCTGGAGGATAACGAAAATATCCCCCTGGATTTTTGTGATAATTACTATGACGTGCCCTTCTGCCGCTCCCCTTTTCATCTGAAAAATATAGGTGCGTACAGCAGACTTAAAAGTATTATTTCCGAAAATAATTACGATATAATCCACTGTCACACTCCGACAGCCGCAGCCATTGCAAGAATTGCCGCCGCAAATGCGAGAAAAAACGGCTGCAAGCTGCTTTATACCGCTCACGGCTTCCACTTTTTCAAGGGGGCTTCGGCATTCAGCAGGATATACTATTTAATAGAAAAAATACTTTCGGGTATGACCGATGCCGTTATCACCATAAACAGCGAGGATTTCGAGGCATCAAAGCGGTTATGCGGCGGAAAATGCGATACATATCTGCTCCACGGTGTGGGCGTTGACACGAAAATGATAGCTGCCATTGACGATGAAAAATCGGAGATACGACGCAGCCTTGGCATTCCCGAAAATGCTTTTACAGTTATGACCACCGCCGAGCTGAACCGCAACAAAAACATTTTCACCGCCCTGAAAGCCATTTCACTGTGCAAAACGGACAATCTCCGCTACATAGTCTGCGGAAGCGGCGACCTGCGAAGCGAATGTGAGGAATACGCCCGTCGGCTGGGAATTGACGGCATCACTCAATTTCTGGGATACAGATATGACGTCCCGAAGCTGCTTCACGCTGCCGATGTTTTCCTGTTTCCGTCCTATCGTGAGGGCTTGGGAATTGCGGCAATCGAGGCAATGTCGGCGGGCGTCCCCGTGGTGGGGTCGAACATACGGGGAATAACTGAATATGCCGCAAACGGCGTAAACAGCATACTTCTCAGTCCCTCCGATGCTGCGGGCTTTGCCGATGCCATCGACAGGCTGGCGGCGGACGGTGAGCTGCTTGACCGTCTGGGAAAAGCGGCAGAGTCATCGGTGGATAAGTTTGACATTTCCTGTTCGGTCAGCACAATGGCGGATATTTATCGGAAATATATGAGGTGAAAAAAGTGCGGAGTTCCCCAAAAAAGCCCATTATCTCGGTGATTATGGGCGTTTACAACTGTCCCGACAGGCTGACTGCCGAACGCTCGGTGAACTCGGTGCTCAATCAGAGCTTTCGGGATATTGAGCTTATCATCTGCGATGACGGCTCGGACAACGGCACGGACCAATGGCTCAAAGCCCTTGCACGGACGGACAAGCGTATACGGCTTATCCGCCGAAGCAGAAACAAAGGTCTTGCCTCCGCCCTGAACCGCTGCATTTCCCTGTCCCAAGGGGAATTTATTGCCAGACAGGATATTGACGATATTTCGGAAATAACCCGATTTGAGATACAGCTGGATTTTCTGAAAAAGCACAAGGAGATAGCATTCGTCGGCTCCGACTGTCTGCTTGCCGATGAAAACGGCGAAATATTCGGCAGGCGGCATATGCCCGAACAGCCGAAGGCTTCGGATTTTCTGTTCAATCAGCCGTTTATCCACGGCTCGGTCATGTTCAGAAAATCGGCTCTTATTGCCGCAGGCGGGTACAGGACTGTGGGAATTTCCCGAAAATACGAGGATTACGAGCTTTTTATGCGGCTTTATTCGGCGGGACGGATAGGTGCGAATATCCCGAAGTGCCTTTACAGATTCAGCGAAATACGCTCCGGCAGAAGCGTTTCCCCGCAAATGCGGCTGGACGAATTTTTCGTGAGATTGCGGGGCTTTCACTCGCTGGGACTGCTTCCGTATTCCCTGCCGTTTCTGCTGAAGCCGTTTGCTATGATACTTTTCCCTCCCCGTCTGACGGCGAAAATACGGACATTTTCCGAAAGCAAGGTGAACTGATAAATGGTTGTGGACGTCAAAAATGTAACTATCGGCTATATGGTGGGCGATTTTCGGGATATTGGGCTTAAAGACTTTATCACAAGAAAGCTCAAGGGAACATACAGCGTGAAAACCTTCAACGCCGTGGAAAATGTGTCATTTTCGCTGGAAAAGGGGGATTTTCTCGGAATTGTCGGCAAAAACGGTGCGGGAAAATCCACTCTGCTGAAAGCGATAAGCGGCGTTATCGACCCTTCGGAGGGCAGCATCACCGTTGACGGGAACGTTTCCGCACTGCTGGAGCTGGGTGCGGGCTTTGACAGCGAGATGACTGTCAAGGAGAACACACTTCTTCGTGGGGCGTTAATGGGCTATTCAAAAGCCACCATGCAGCGGGAATATGACCGAATAATTGAGTTTGCCGAGCTGAAAGAGTTCGAGAACTACCGATTTTCACAGCTTTCCTCGGGAATGAAATCAAGGCTGGCATTTTCAGTGGCGAGCCTTATCAAGCCCGAAATTTTAGTGGTGGACGAGGTGCTTTCCGTCGGGGACGGTGCATTCAGGGAAAAAAGCGAGAAGAAAATGCTGGAAATTATGAGAAGCGGCGTCACCACCATTTTCGTGTCCCACTCCACATGGCAGATACGGAAGCTGTGCAGCAAGGTGCTTTGGCTGGAAAGGGGCAAAACTATGGCTTTCGGGGATACGAAAGCGGTCTGCGATGAGTACGAAAAGTTCCTGAAAACACAAAAACAATAACGTCTTTCACCGTCCGAAAGGCGTTATTGTCGTTTTTTGGAGATATTTTTTCGTTGACTTTCCATATATTGTAATATATAATAACAATATATGGAGCGTGATGAAATGGGAGAATGTATAAAGGAGCAGAAATATCATCGAAACAGGATCTCTTGTCGGCTGCTGGTTTGCGGTTCGGGGAGAAAAGTCGAGATACAATGCGGCGGAAATACCACCGAAGCCGTTTTCGCCGACCCCGATGAAGCAGAGCTGGTCTATCTGTCTGCCTGCGGGCTGGAGCTGCTGCCCGACTGTTTGCATGAGCTTTGCATTCATATACGGCGGGAAATGGCAAATGACACTTCGCCGTGTCAAGCCTAATTGTAAATTAAATATGAAATCGGACGTTTATTCGTGTTCTACAGGTGACAAACCGCTATTTTACGGGATTTTCCGACATTTTTTCTTTTCGCAAAAAATTAAAAAAAATGCTTGACATTTCTATTTGGTTGTGATATAATAATAAAGCAGTCGAGAGAGAGTACAAAATCACTTAAAGATTTTTCCTCTTACTGTAATAACATAAGATGCGAGTGTGCTGGAATCGGCAGACAGGCTAGCTTGAGGTGCTAGTGTTGGAAACGACGTGTGGGTTCAAGTCCCGTCACTCGCACCAGATCAAGTCCGCAGTAACGTGTTGAGCGTTCTGCGGGCTTTCTGTTTTTGCGGATATTATTGCAGAGTTTCCAAGTATACAGTTTTGATGCCGTTTGCGGTGAAAATGATTTGACCACTGCTTTTTCAACAAACTATTGACATTTATGCAAAAAAATGCTACTATTTATATAGCTTATTTTGTTAATATTCGCAAGGAGGAAACACAATGAAAATCACTAAAAGAATTGCGGCTGTTCTGGCAGCTGCCGTTATGAGCTGCACCGCTGTCGCTCCCCTTTCCGTTTCGGCGGCAAAGGAAAAGCCATCAAGAAGAACAACCGCTTCCGACAGCACAGGCAAAACAGGCTTCTCAAAGTCCGACGGGAAATACTACTATTACAAGGACGGCAAGCTCGTTAAAAACAGCTTTATCAAGTATAACGAAAAATACTACTATTTCCTGTCCGACGGTCAGATGGCGACCTCTTGGGTCAAGATAAACGGCACATACTATCGTTTCGGCACCGACGGCATTATGTACACGGGCTGGAAAAAGATCGATGAAAAGTGGTACTATTTCGGCACGGACGGAAAGATGCGTACAGGAACTGTCACTATCGGCGAAAAGAACTACACTTTCAGCTCCGCAGGCGTTTGGGACGGCAAGGCGGGAACAACCGCTTCCGCCGCATCTTCAACAGCCAAAAAATCGGTCGACTACACCTGCACCAAGGACGACATTATTGCAATTAAAGGGCTGAAAGACGGTCAGTACACCTACAACAGCAGCAAAAATATCCTTTACTACCGAAGCAAATTCTTAGGTAAGGACGCTGTCACCTACTACTATTTCGAGAACGGCAAGCTTGCCTTCTATGCTACCGGAATTCTCAATTTCAACCTTTCCGAAAGCGATATGCAGTCGGCTTACAACACTCTTGTGGACACATTCAACAAGTCATTCGGCAAGTCGGTATTAAGCTATACGGACATTCAGGGTGAAGTATGGCAGTCGGGCAAAAATTACGTTATCGCTGCTTACACTAACGGCGTTGTTATGTCAATGAATCTCAGCGAAAGCTATATGGAGGCTCTCAGCAGCGGCAAGGCTTCAATGCCCGATTTCAGCGATCTTTAAAAAATCAAATATCGTAAACGGCAAAAATACAGCCGCCCGAAGCACAGCTGAAATGCTTCGGGCGGCTTATTTGTTTTATACGTTTTCCTTGAAAAACGCTTCCATAGCGGCGATGGCTGTTTCCTCATCATCGCCCTCGGCGGTGACTGTTACCGTTGCTCCGCATTTCACCGCAAGACCCATAATTCCGAAAAGTCTTGTGGCTTCCGCAGACCGTCCCCCGCTGGTCAGCTTAATGACCGATGAAAATTTACCTGCTTCCTTTACGAGCATTCCCGCAGGCCGTGCGTGCAGTCCCATTTGATCCGTTACCTGATAATCGAAGCTTTTCATTTGCTTCGCCTCCTTGTTCACCGTGGACACGGCTTTTATTATTCTCATTTTATCACACTTTATTAATATTGTAAATACCTTTGCAAGGAAATTTTCGGAATATTTTTTGGTATCGGACAATACCTATATTACATAACCATAAAAAGGAGTGCAGCCTATGCCCGAAAAATATACCGATAAGGTCAGCGATAAATACAAGGAAGAGCTTATGCGGCTATATAACAGCACGAAAAATGAACGGTACAATCCAGCTGCCGACGTTTTTGCCGCCGATAAGCTAAAGCCCCCCGACCCCTTTGCAGCGGCGGGAGTATCTCCAAAATTTCCCCCGCCCGATGAATCTGCATTTAATGTGACAGCAAGTCCCCAGCCGAAAAAAGAAGCTCCCCTGCCCGAAACAGTCCCCGACACAGGCGGCACAGAGGGATATTTGCAGGCTGAGATAACCACAGGCGGCAGCTTTCCCGTTAAATCGGCGGTCGTTACGGTCACGGAGATAATTGACGGAAAATACGTTATCCGAAAGATACTTTTCTCCGACCAGAACGGCAGGACGGAAACCGCCGTTCTGTCCGCCGAAGCCCCCGAGGGTTCGCCCTACAAGCCGTATAACATTAAGGTCAGTGCTGAGGGCTATTACGCCTCCGATGACATTACCGTGCCCATTTTCCCCGATATAAAATCCGTCCAGCCCGTTGACCTTATCCCGCTGCCCGAGGGAACGCAGTGAAAGGAGCAAGCCCATGGACATAAAAACCAACCATGCCGCACTTCGCATTGTTATGAACAGAATATCGGCGGTCTACACGGACATTCCGAAAATTATCCCCGCCGAATCGGACGGCGGCATTTCCGAAAGGGACGCTTTGAAAAAGTTCGGGGAGATATTCTCCGTTGCCGAAATTGACGACAGATTTTATGATAAGATAATGTCCGTCTACACCGCACTGAAAAAGCTTTGCAGCACTGAGCTTCGCCCCGATGTTTCACGGGCAATATCCATTCAGCACGACAGCGACCTGAAATTCGGCGACAGCGGCGAACGTGTGACCGCACTGCAGCGTATGCTTTCCGCCGTGCTGCTGTTTCACGGGACCGATATTTTCACGGAAATAACGGGAGATTTCGACTCGGACACCGAAGCGGCGGTCAATGCCTTTGCCAAGCTATACGACCTCCCCCGAACGGGAATTGCCGACAAAAAGCTGACAGATTACCTTGTGAGATGCTATCTGGGGATAGCTTCGGTCATTCCGCCTTTTTGTCGGGAAATCGTACCTGTCCCATTTTCGGGACAGATCATCAGAGAGGGAATGTCGGGTCGGGAGGTGGAAAAGCTGCAGGAGCTTTTGAACCGTCTGCATGAGGAATTTCCCGAAATACCAAAGCTCACCGTCACGGGACGCTTCGGCAGCCTGACGGCAAAGGCGGTCAAGGAGGCACAGCGGCTTCTGGGAATACCCGCCACCGGTGCGGCAGGCAGCAACACCTGGAACGGTATTGCCGACATCTGCTCCGACCTGTACGCAGGCTCCCATACCGCAGAGGGACAGTTCCCCGGATATATTTTAAAACAGTGAAAGGCGGCGATATTTTGTCCTATACACCGACAGAAAAAGCAGAGCATATCAGGCAGCTTCAGTTAATGCTCCGAACCATTTCCTTTGCGGACGAAAATGTGCCGAGGATAGTCCCCGACGGCTTTTACGGCTCGGCTACGGCGGAAGCGGTAAAGGCATTTCAGCAGGCTTACGGTCTGCCCGTCACAGGCGAAACCGATTTTGCCACCTGGCAGGAGCTTCGCAGACGCAGCCAAACCGCCGCTGTTTACCACAAACGTCCGACAAAGATAAATCCGTTCGGTTCGGCGGTGAATGTTATCCGCAAGGGCGACAAGTCCCCCGCTGCCGCAATTATTCAGGCAATGCTCTGTGCTGTTTCCGAAAAATACCCGAATATCGGGAAAATAACCGTAAACGGCAGCTTTGACAGCCCCTCGGAGATAGCCCTCCGAAGATTTCAAAAGCTTTGCGGACTTCCCCCCACGGGCGAAGCGGACATTTTTACTTGGAATTGTCTTGCGAGATTTTTCAATTCGCTGAATGAACACTAAACAAAACGGCAGCCGGCTGAAATATGCCGACTGCCGATTTTTATTTATCGCTGCTAAATAGCTTTTTCAGACTGATAAGAATTCCTTTTTTCTTCTGAACAGTCTGGGGTATTTTTGCGGCGTTGTCATAAGCCTGTTTGATGAAATATTCCTGACTGTCAATAGGCATTCCGACCACCTCACGGCGGATATATTCGCCGTTTGAGTTCATACGCCTTGCCTTCATATTGTCCGAAAGGATAATGCTGAACATATCCAAAATTCGGGCTTTAATGTCCTTGTCGTAAACAGGTGCGGCGACCTCCACACGTCTGAGAGTGTTTCTCGTCATAAAGTCTGCCGAGGATATGTAGAGCCTGCATCTGTCCGTTGTGCCGAAAATGTAAATTCTCGAATGCTCAAGATACCGTCCCACAACGCTGATAATGCTGATATTTTCCGTATATCCGGGGACGCCCGCCACAAGGCAGCATATTCCCCTGACGATAAGGTCAATGCGGACTCCCGCCTGAGATGCTTCCACCAGCTTATCCATAATTATCTTATCGGTCAGCGAATTGAGCTTGAAGCCGAGATATGCGGGCTGACCGCTTTTTGCAATGGAAATTTCGTCATCTATCATCTCAAGAATTCTGTTTTGCAGACATTTCGGAGCAACCAGCAGATGCTTCATATCCTCCGCAAGATCACCGAGAGCAAGGGCGTTGAACACCTGTGAAGCTTCGGCGGCAATGGTTTCGTCCGCCGTCATCAGGGACAGGTCGGTGTACAGATTTGAGGTTTTTTCGTTGTAATTTCCCGTGCCTATCTGGGTGATATGCTCAACCTTTGAGCCGTTTTTGCGGGTGATAAGCAGCAGCTTTGAATGCACCTTCAAATCCTCGGGACCGTAAATAACACGGCAGCCTGCTTCCTCCAGCCGCTTTGACCAGCCGATATTGTTTTCCTCGTCAAACCTTGCACGGAGTTCGACGAGAACCATAACGTCCTTGCCGTTTTCCGCCATATTTACAAGGGCTTCGACTATCTTGGAATTTTTCGCCACACGGTAAAGAGTTATCTTCACGGAAACCACATTTTCGTCCTCGGCGGCTTCGTTTAACAGCCTGATGAACGAACGGATGCTTTCATATGGGTAAAAAAGCAGCATATCCTTTTTGAGTATCTGCTTTATCATCGGCTCGTGATGATTTACATAGAGTGACTTCTGCGGCTCTGCCTTGCTGTAAAAAATAGGACAGCCCGCCGCCGCTATCTTATCCCGAAGCGTGAACGCAAAGGACAGGTCAAGGGGCGATTTTATCCGAAAGACCTGCTCCGAGGACAGCTCCAGATTTTCACAGAGATAGTCCAGCGTTGACTGGGAAATGTTCCTCGAAAGCTCCAGCCTTACGGGGGACAGCTTTTTCCGCTTTTTCAGCAGCTCCTCCATCACCTGACGGAAATCAAGGTCGTGGTCAAGTGCTTCCTCAACGTTTATATCGGCATTTCTTGTAACTCGGAAAAGTGTCTTGTCAATAATTTTGTAATTGCAGAAAACCTGACCCACATAATGGAGAATAAGCTCTTCAACAAGCATAAACCGCTTGTTGTCGGGCAGGAAAATAAGTCGGCTGAAATTTCCGCTGGCGGGGATAATACCCACCTTTGCGGTACTGTTTTTCGCTTCGATGCTTACCGCTGCATATATCTCTTTATTTTTCAGAAACGGGAACGGGTGACGCTTGTCAATGACCTGCGGGGAGATGAGCGGCAGTATCTCCGAATTGAAATATGCCTGTAAATACTGCTCCTCCTCGGCACTCAGCGAACGGAAATCCACCTGGATAAAGCCGTATTCCGACAGGCTTTTCATAATGTCCGCATATGCCTTGTCCTTGCGGGGGGTAAGCTCTCTTGTGCGTTCAAAAATCGCCTTTATCTGCTCGCCCACAAGCATACCCGTTTTATTCTCCCGAAACTCGGGGTCTACCATAAACTGGTCGTGGAGCGAACCCACACGCACCATAAAAAATTCGTCCAGATTGCTCTGATAGATAGCGGCAAATGCCAGTCTTTCCGCCAGCGGCACGGAAGTGTTTTCCGCTTCTTCAAGCACTCTTTCGTTAAATTTGAGCCAAGAAAGCTCACGGTTATCATAGCATTCAATCATATATCGCAAACTCCTTTGAGTATGGTTATGCCTTTTTTATAGTATAACATATTATATTCGTTTTGTCACCCAAAATAGAAAATTTTATCCGATTTCTACAAAAACTCCCCGTGAAATTTGCCGTTCTCGCTTTTGAACTATTTTTATAATGAAACAGAAACTTAACACATATCATCGTCAAATGGTATATAATGTAGACAATGACTTGTTTACCAAAACGAAAGGACTGTTTTAAGTGAGCATAAATTACCATCTCCCCGATTTTCTCAGACATTTCGGGCTTAACATTCTTTTTGCGGACTATATGAAAAAGCACCCCGAACGCTTTTATGACGGCGTGAAAATAGCTTCCGTTTACGGCACATTTCCCACGTCCGTATGGAACGGCGGACGGTATTTCGAGGGCAACTGCGACAAGCGAGTAATAGGCGAAGTGTTGAAGCAGTTTAACACCAGAGGTATCCCCTGCCGATTCACCTTTACAAATCCGCTGCTGACCGAGGAGCATCTTTCCGACCCGTTCTGCAACTATGTGATGAAAACCGCAAACAACGGTCTGAACGAAGTCATCGTTGCATCTCCCCTGCTGGAGGATTATATCCGAAAGACCTATCACCGCTATAAAATAACAAGCTCCACCTGCAAACAGATTGAGGATTTTCAGCTGCTTGGCGAGGAATTGGACAAGGCATACAACCTTGTTGTCCTCGATTACAATTGGAACAACCGCTTTGACGAGCTGGAAAAAATGCCCCATAAGGAAAAGATAGAAATTCTCGTAAACGCCTGCTGCACCGCCGCCTGTCCTCGGAGGGGCGAGCATTACAGAGCTATCGGTGAAGCACAGATAAAATGCTGGGAGTTCAAGAAAAAGTTCCCAAACGGTCAGTTCAAATGTCCCGAATTTAAATGCGAACAGCAGCTAAAGCACCTTTATGACACGGTTGATTATCCCACGCATATCTCGCCTTCCGATATTTACGAAAAATACGTCCCCATGGGCTTTGAGAATTTCAAGATTGAGGGACGCTCCGTGCCCGACATAAACGTCCTTGAAGCATACGTTTACTATATGGCAAAGCCCGAATACAGAGATATTGTAAGGCTGGAAATACTGCTGAGTTTAACGAAGAAGCAGAAATATTTTATGTAAGAAAAAATCTCCCGAAAAACTGTTTACAAACGCAAATAAAAATGTTATAATGTCTTTATATGAGAAAACGGGAGGCTTGGAAAATGTTTGCGGTAAATACAGACGCACTAAAGCTGATGACGAAATTTGCCCTGATAATGGTGGGTCTGCTGCTTCTGGTGTTTCTCATTGCCGTGCTGACGCCGAAGCTTGCAAAGCTGGTGGATAAAATAGCAGGCAAGGAGGATAAGCCCCATCTGTCCCCCGAAGAAGCCGCTGTCAGGAGCATTTACGACGGCAATGCCCCCGAAAAGATTTCGGATAATTCCGAAGATAAATCAAATTAAGGAGAATAGTCAAATGGCAAAGGATAACAAAAAAATGGTTGACGCAATAACCTCAATGGACGAGGATTTTGCGAAGTGGTACACCGATATATGCAAGAAAGCCGAGCTTGTGGAATACACCAGCGTTAAGGGCTGTATGGTAATTCGCCCTTACGGCTATGCTATCTGGGAGAATATCCAGCGTATCTTGGACGGTATGTTCAAGGCTACGGGACATGAAAATGTTTGTATGCCTATGTTTATCCCCGAAAGTCTGCTCCAGAAGGAGAAGGACCACGTTGAGGGCTTTGCTCCCGAGGTCGCTTGGGTAACTCACGGCGGCAGCGAGAAGCTGGAGGACAGACTTTGCGTCCGCCCTACTTCCGAAACGCTGTTCTGCGAGCATTATTCCAATATCGTTCACTCATACAGAGATCTGCCGAAGCTGTATAATCAGTGGGTTTCCGTTGTAAGATGGGAAAAGACCACCCGTCCTTTCCTCCGTTCCAGAGAGTTCCTTTGGCAGGAGGGACACACCATTCATGCGACTGCTGAGGAGGCTATCGAGGAAACGGAGCGTATGCTGAACGTATACGCAAAGTTCTGCGAGGAAAGCCTTGCTATGCCCGTTATCAAGGGCAAAAAGACCGAGAGCGACAAGTTTGCGGGTGCAGTTTCCACCTATGCTATCGAGGCTCTTATGCACGACGGTCAGGCACTTCAGGCAGGTACTTCCCACTATTTCGGAGATGGATTTGCAAAGGCATTCGACATTATGTACACCGACAAGGACAATAAGAAGGTATATCCTCATCAGACCTCTTGGGGCGTGACCACACGTCTTATTGGTGCTGTAATTATGACTCACGGCGATAACAACGGTCTTGTTCTGCCCCCTGCCGTGGCTCCCGTTCAGGCTGTTATCATTCCCGT
The DNA here is from genome assembly GCA_964540575.1 of uncultured Ruminococcus sp. Taxonomy (GTDB): domain Bacteria; phylum Bacillota; class Clostridia; order Oscillospirales; family Ruminococcaceae; genus UMGS1889. Next base: position 5,478 of record CAZINI010000050.1, on the reverse strand, counting down.
TCAGCAGCATAAGGAGGGCGTTCTTGAAAAGGCTAATGAGCTTAAGGAGCGTCTTGTTAAGGCGGGCGTAAGAGTTAAGCTTGATGATTCCGACAATACCCCCGGCTGGAAGTTTGCCGAGTATGAGATGAAGGGCGTTCCCGTCCGCATTGAGATAGGTCCTAAGGATATTGAGCAAAATCAGTGCGTTATCGTTACCCGTCACAACAGAGAGAAGTTCTTCGTATCTCTCGATAATCTGGAAAATGAGGTCAGCGAAAAGCTTACCGCCGTTAGGGACGGTCTGTACGCAAACGCCCTTGCCAACAGAGAAAAACGCACCTACGCCTGCAAGACCATGGACGAGATAACCGAAGCTCTCGAAAAGAACGGCAACGGCTTTGTCAAGGCAATGTGGTGCGGCGACGAGGCTTGCGAGGACGAGGTTAAGGAGAAAACAGGCGTTGGCTCACGCTGCATTCCCCTTGAACAGGAGCATATCTCCGACACCTGCGTATGCTGCGGAAAGCCCGCAAAGCAGATGGTTTACTGGGGCAGAGCATACTAATGAAATATTACAAACGGGAGATATATGACCTGCTGGAAAAAAGCGGCGTTCGTTACAAAATCATCGAACACAAGGCAATGTTCTGCGAAGCGGACGAGGACCCTTCCCTTTATTCGGGAAATGACGTTGTCATCAAAAATCTCTTTTTGCGGGACTCAAAGGGCCGGCATTTTTACCTGATCGTCCTCCCTCTGCATAAGCGTGCAGACCTGAAAAAGATAGCGGAGGAGATAGGTTCAACACGTCTGGGCTTTGCCTCGGAGCAGCGTCTGATGGAATATCTTGCTATAACCCCCGGCTCGGTTTCTCCATTCTGCCTGCTGAATAACGAAGCGGGAGATATTCCCGTATACTTCGACAAGGATCTTCGGGGACTGGAAAGCGTTGGAGCACACCCGAACGACAACACCGCAACGGTGCTGATGGCGTTCGATGACCTGCTCAGGCTGTCCACTGCAAACGGAAATCCCGTGCAGTTTATTGAGATATAAGTTCAACAGGAGCAGACGGCTGCAAGTGCCGTCTGCTCCTGTTTGTTTATGTTATACTAAACACCATTTAAATCACGGAGAAGAAATCGGCGTAAAAAACTTGCGTATAAGGTTTTTTACGCCGAGAGATTCCCGTGATTAATGGGTGTTTGGGAAAAAGCTGATCAATGCAAAGCATTTGTTTTGCCGTATGTCGGAACGCTCGAAAAAACTTGACTGAGAGGGTTTCGACAGACGGCAGAAACAATTTAATCAGCGTTTCCTTATACTAAACACCATTTAAATCACGGAGAAGAAATCGGCGTAAAAAACTTGCGTTTATGGGTTTTTACGCCGAGAGATTCCCGTGATTAATGGGTGTTTAGTATTAGTATTATTACTACTATAGTATTCACTTGACCGTTATACCGCTTAAATTTGCAAACTCCGCCTTGTCAACGATCTCGAGCTTTTTTGGCAAACCGTTCTCTCTGACAGCTTTGAGAAATATACCGCCGTTTTCCATAGCCGCACCATCGGTCATTACCTTTATGCTAAGCTCGCCGTCCTTATCGACAAAACCGGCAACGGGCTTTCCGTCAAAGATACAGCACTTGTTTTCTCTGTCCGCACTCAGACCTAACGGGAAATATTCCGAGAGAAATCCTTCACTCCACTCTCCGTCTTCAACGGCAGTATTTTCAACATCGGTGACAGTAACATACGACGATATTTCATCGCCCGCTTTCTCCTCCGCATAGTTTTCGCTCTCGGCATAATCGGAATAAATAACCGTTTCTGCTGCCGAAGTGTCTATCAGCAGGTAATCCATAGGGTCAATGCATACGCCGTTCTTTCTTATCTCAAAATGGAGATGTGGACTTACAGCTTGTCCGGTGGAACCTATCGTTCCAATGACCTGACCCGTTGCAACGTGTTCTCCGACGGAAACATATACCTTCTCGCAGTGTGCGTAAAAAGATGATATTCCGTTTCCGTGGTCGATAACGATATACCTGCCGTAGCCGTTTCCATAGCCGGAAGCGTTCACTTCGGAAACAGTTCCGTCAGAGGAAGCAAGCACGTTCTCGCCTGCACAGCCGTCCCACGAAAAATCAACGCCCTTGTGACCGTCACCGAAAGGCTCCGAAACTAAATCAGGCTTTGCGATGGGAAATCTAAATATCCCGCCGTCACCGAACTCACTGTAAACGCCTTTATCGTCCATGCGGAAAAACATATAATGCTTTTCTTCCGTTTTGCTTTCAGGCGTACTGGAAGGATCATCATTTTTCACATCTGCGGAATAAACCTCATTTTCCGATGACTTTGCGGAAGAAATGATTTTTTCCCCGCCGTCCGCCGAAACGAATACAGCCAGCGACCCTGCCGCCAGAGCCGCCGCAATAACTATACATAATACAGACCTATCCTTAAATTTCATAATTGCACTTATCCTTTCTCTGACAGCACCTGCTCCGAATCCGATGACCGTAGGAACAGCCGAACGTTCTTCTTCTAGAGAGATCAGTGTCATTGCATACTGCGAGCGTGTGCCGCCTGTTAGCTTCAGCACCTCCTCGTCGCAGACAAGCTCAATATCACGGCTGTAAAAGCAGTACATTACCCATGCAAGAGGATTGAACCAATGCAGACAGACAGCTGCCGCTGCAGCGTACTTTACCGCCGCATCAAACCGTTTGATATGAACAAGCTCATGCACAAGGACATATTCAAGCTGAGTCTTGTTTTCAAGATCGAATGTTTTCGGGAACAGAATAGTCGGACGAAGAACGCCGAAGGTGCAGGGTGTACTTACCCTGTCACTGACAGCTATGCGAACTGTCCGTCTGATACCGAATGAATTTACATGCTCCGATATAAAAGCATTTTTAAGCGGCAGCGAACATTTCATACTGCTTCCGAAACGCATATGCGGCAAGAGGAAGAAAGCCGCAGCTGCACATACACCTACAGTATAAACGATCTCCGCCGCAGGCTTGGGGTCAAACTGTTTTTCACCGCTCTCAGCAGCTTTTCCTGCCGTATATACGCCGTAATATTCTGCGTCACTGTATATATCAGCACCGCCGTTCACCGTTTCGGCACTTTTAACGCAGTACGGAAAGGAAACGTAAAACGGAATAAGCATACGCAGAACAGCCACAGTCCAGAACGCAGTAAACAGCCGCCTTGGAAGCTTATCCGCAGCCATAAAACGCAGTGCAAGAGCTGCAGCAATAAGTACGGAAGCGGACAAGGACATTTTCAGCAGCGTTATCATTCCAATTCCTCCACTATCCTTTTCAGCGAAGCTATCTCCTCAGCGGAAAGCCGTCCTCCGCTCAGCATCGACGCTACCAGCTTATCTGCTGAACCGTCGTACATTCTGTTGATAAGCTCCGACGTTTCATATTCCATGACCTGCTCTTTGGTTATTTCGGCATGGCAGACAAAGCCCGTTTCCGAGCGGCTTACCGCACCCTTGTCAATGCACTTTTTTATCACCGTATAAACAGTGGTTTTCGACCAGCCGACCTGTTCGCCTAAAATTGCCGCTATCTCCTTTGCCGATCTGTCACCCTCCTTCCAAAGTATCTCCATAACCTTTAACTCCGAGTCATACATTTTAATATTCATATGAATTTCTCCTGTTCTATTGCAATAGAATGTGATCACAACTTCATTCTATCACGATAGAACGAAGTTGTCAACCCCAAAAATAAAACTTCACATTTGCTTTGTATTTTATAAACAAAAAGCTGTACACATCAAATAATGTGTACAGCAGATCCAACATAATTCACCTCTTGATCGCCCTGACTGAATTCTTGTAAACGATAGTCCCATTCACCCGAATTCGTCCGATGGACGTCCCGGGCTTTGCTATTTTTTTCAGCAGAGAATCCACCGCCAGACGGGACATTTGCTCGGTGTTTACCTCAACGGTGGTTATTTTCGGGTCACAGATCGATGAGTAAACGGAATTGTCGAAGCCCGTCACGGAAACGTCCTCGGGAACACGCACACCGCTTTCCCGCAAATGCTTGACAAGCTCAGCCGCCGTTCCGTCACAGTTGCAGACGAACGCCGTCGGCAGGTCCTCGGGAAGCTTTCCAAGACGGAGCATTCCCCGCTCGTCCCTGTCCTCGATAAGATAGTCGGAACGGATAAAAATGTCGTGCTCCATAAGGGACTTCACATATCCCAGATACCTGTCCTGAATGCTGCCCGTGGCTTTCACCGAACCCACAAAGCCTATCCGCCTGTGTCCGTTTCGGATAAGATAATTTGTCATATCGTAAGCGGCATAAAAGCTGTCGCAGATGATGCAGTCAATCTCCGTCCGCTCGTCGTAATAGTCCAGAAACACCATCGGAACGCCGCAGGAGGCGATAAGCTCGGTGTATTCCCCCGAAATTTTCCCGAGGATAATAACGCCGTCCGCACTGCCTGTCACAAGGGCTTTCGGCAGCGTGAGAGCCTTTTCGTCCTCGGCACTGATGCTGTAAAAAAATCCGCAGTAATCGTTGGATTGCAGCATATCGGAAATGTGCTTGTAATATTTCAGATAAAAGGAATCGTCGCTGAGAAACCGCTCCGCCGTCACCACCGCAACGCTTTTCGTTGCCGCACGGCGGGGCTTTTTCCGTGTGTCCGCCGCACGGTAGCCAATCTCAAGGGCAGTCTGCCGCACCTTGACACGCAGCTCGGGGCTTATGCCGGGCTTATCCGAAAGTGCCTTTGACACCGCCGCAACGCTCACTCCAAGCCGCTCGGCAATATCCGCCATTCTGACTGCTTTTTTCATAAACCGCCCTCCTTATTACAGTTATCCCTTTTAAATAATATAACACAACATTTAACCATTGTCAACCGCTTAATTTTCAAGTTAAATTAATTGTATATTTAATAGATAATTATGTTAATCAGCTTTATATTTAACTTGAATTAAGTTAATTTAACGAGATATTTTCATTGACATAAGGATACGAAAACCTTTTCGGAGATAGTGCAGGCTGTCCCCCGTGAAATATATTGACAAATCAGCAATGCATTCCCCCTATGATTTTGTTAAATATGACTTAGTATCGGGGACGGTTTTGTTCATTCAACCGAATTTTCAGCGGTCGGAAATGACGAAGTAGTAATGTTGTGCAAACTTAAATCAAAATATATGTGCAAAACGCTAAAAGCTGATTTTCTGTGTTGACAAAAGTTAATTTTCGTGTTAAAGTGACCTTAGAGCCGAGAACCTCGGCGAACGAATCGAAATAAAATTTTTGAAAGGCGGAAATCAAATGAACGTTAAGGTTATCAACGGTACTTCTCTCCCCAATATCCCCTGGCAGGACAAGCCCGAGGGATGCAGAGATGTGGTTTGGCGTTACAGTGCAAACCCCATCATCAAGAGAGATCAGATCATGGTAAAGAAGGCTAACGGTTACAGAGAGCCTTCCA
>CAZINI010000049.1:0-23095 GCA_964540575.1 uncultured Ruminococcus sp. | reverse complement strand
GAAACCACATTTGCAATAACAAAATTAATAATTATGCATTATGAATTGTGAATTATAAATTAGTCAGCCCTCTTTTCCCCGCTTTACATTTTAGTGGAATGAGAAAATTTGAATACCAATGGGAAATAGTTAATAATCTGTTAGATTGGCTGTTGAATGGAAGTTGGTGAAATTATGTAAATTATTTTGGAGTTTTGTCTGCATATTGATGAAAGACACGCCAAAATACGCTATTTGAGAAGTTGATGAAATCAAAATGACGAATTACAGTTTGCTCAAAACGTCAAGAAATTCTCCTTTGCATATGTTATTATAATTACAGAGGAACCTCAGATTTATATCATCGGTGATAATATGGAAAAATTTGAAATTCTGTCCAAGGCACTGGACTATATTGAAGAAAATCTCGGAAACGGAGTGACCCCTGAGGAATGTGCACAGGTGTGCTGCTATTCGCTGTCGAATATGCAGAAGCTGTTCAGCTGTGCATTTCATATCGGAATAAGCGACTATATTTCCCGCCGACGCATCACGCTGGCGGCAAGGGAGCTTATCGAAACCGAGAAAACTGTGCTGGAAATCGCTCTGAAATACGGGTACAATTCCCATGAGGTGTTTACACGGGCATTTTCACGGCTGTGGGGAGTTACGCCTGCAAAATTCCGCAAAAACAGCGGATTTTCCGAGATATATCCGAAGCTGGGCAGAAATGAGCGTCTTATCGACGAGAAAGGAAATGAGATTATGAGCAGCAAGATTAGATTTGATGTTTCCCATCTTTATGATTTTATCAGCGAACGCAGAGGAAAATATGCGGTATGCTTTGACGTGTGCCACCTTATGTATATAAACGATACTTTCGGACGTGCGGCGGGGGACGCTGCTATTGCGGAATGCCTAAGGCGTATTGACGAAGCGGCAGGGGAGGATATGCTGCTTATCAGGGTCGGCGGAGATGAGTTTGTGCTGGTGACAAACACTTCCGATATGGCTGAAGCTCAGGCAGCGGCGGACAGGGCACTGGCATATAACGGAAACACCGTGAAATGCGGCGGCAAGGAATTCGAGGTATCTATGCGGGCAGGATTTGTTCCCATTCCCGAAAGCGGAAATATCCGTTACGGCGAATTGTTTGACAGCTTTATTATCGCAGGACGGCCTCACGAATAATTTTATCCCGAAAAAACAGGCGGCAGACCCACAAATGCAGTGGGTCTGCCGTTTATCATTTCGCCGAAAATAATCAATCATCAAAACGCTCACGTTCAACCATTCTTGCCGCTTTCATCATAATAGCACATTCAAGACGCTTCTTTTCCAGCTCGCAGGAAAGCTTGTGTGCAGCGTGAATATCGTGATTGTAAATGTAGTTGTTTGCGTTACAGCCGCCGCTGCAGTAAAATCTTGCCCAGCACTTGCGGCATTCTTCCTTGCTGTAAATATGGGCGGCGGCAAATTCCTTTTTAATATCCATATTAAAGGTCTTATCCATAAGATTGCCCATTTTATACTCGTTGATGCCTACAAACTGATGGCAGGGATAAATGTCGCCGTCGGGGGTGATAGCCACATACTCGTTGCCGCTGCCGCAGCCTCTCAGACGCTTGATAGCACAGGGTCCCTGATCGAGGTCAAGCATAAAGTGGAAGAAGTTGAACTTCTTGCCCTTGTTCTCGTTGACAAGCATCATCTCCGCAAGACGCTCATACTCGCCGAACACTCTGGGAAGCTCCTTTTCGGTGATAGCGTAGGGCATTGAGGGGTCGCCCACAACGGGTTCGGCGGAAAGCTGGTCAAAGCCCTCCTTATAAAGATGGAAAACGTCGCTGGCAAAGTCGAGATTATACTTGGTGAATGTGGCACGGACGTAGTAGTCCTTGTCCCCACGTTTTGCCACAAGCTCTTTATATTTCGGCATAATTTTATCGTAACAGCCTGTACCGTCCACACGCTTTCTTACTCTGTCGTTCACCTCGGGACGACCGTCCACGGACAGGACAACGTTGGACATTTCCTTGTTGATGAAGTCGATAATATCGTCGTTTAAAAGCATGCCGTTGGTGGTTATGGTGAAGCGGAAACGCTTTTTGTACTCGGCTTCCTTTGAACGGGCATACTCAACTATCTGCTTTACGACTTCAAAATTCATCAGCGGTTCGCCTCCGAAGAAGTCAAGCTCAAGATTTTCCCTGTCACCCGAATTTTCAAGGAGGAAATCGATAGCCATCTTTCCCGTTGTCAGGTCCATAAGCTTTCTTCCGCAGCCGTAATCTCCCGTGGAAGCAAAGCAGTATTCGCAGCGGAGATTGCAGTCCTGGGAAATAAGCAGGCACATTGCCTTGACGGGAGATGCCACTGCATAGGAGGCATATTTCTCGTAATCGTCATCGGCAAAAAGAATGCCGCTGTTGTAAAGCTCCACCACTTCCTCATAGCAGGAGCGTATCTCTCTTTCCTGATAAAATCTCTGCATTTTTTCGATAACGTTTGCGGGACATTCCTTGTCGAATGGGGGCTTTACGTTATCCAGCAGGTCGTAGGTAAGCTCATCAACGATATGGACGCCGCCGCTGTTGACATCGAGAATAATGTTATAGCCGTTGAGCTTGTACTTATGTATCATTTAAAAATCCTCCCGCTCTCAAAAGAACCATTTTTCTTAATAAAAAATAAGGGACATTTCTGTCCCTTTAGAAGCCATAGCAAACACACGCTATTCTCCCTGCCGAAGGCGGTAGAATAAACACTCCAACCGTCGGCGGGAAAAATGCCGTTTACTATAAATCTGAAAGAATTACTTCTCGCACTTCTGGTTTGCAACTGTGCAGGAGGTCTTGCAGGCAGACTGGCAGGAAGCCTGGCACTTGCCGCAGCCGCCCTTTTCAGCGGACTTCTTAAGGTTAGCCTTGTTGATGGTAACGATATGCTTCATCATCATACACTCCTTCTATAAAAAATCACTATTGCTATTATAACACTTCCGCAGACAAATTGCAATAGTTAAATACGACAAAAACATTCAAATTTCATAATTTTTTGCAAACAAAAAGTAAATTTGCTTTAGCGGGGCTGTTTTAACGTTTTTGTATTGACGCCGACTATCCCGCCAATAGCCGAGCAGGACAGTATCATCAAAAGCTTCGAGAAAAATCCGCCGCCGCCCGTTACGCCCTTGAATATTATCAGGCTAAGCAGAAATATGACCGCAAAGGTGAGTGCACCGCAGGCAAGCCCCGTCAGCAGTCCGTTTTTCCGACGATGCTTTGCACAGGTGAAGCTGGCGGCAAAGCAGCCCATACACAGCGAAACCGATGAAAGCAGCCGAATAACGCCGTCGGGGACGTCTATCCTCGTTATGACAAAGGAAAAAAGCAGGACGCTCACAAACAACGCTCCCACGCCCGCAAATGCCGAGCGGAGGACTGTCATTATCCTGTCCTGCCTTAGTCTGTACGCTGCCGATTTCCGCATAATATCATTCCTTTCGGAGATAGTTTATACTATGATATTCACGGAAAATGCGGATTATTCTTACTTTTTAGCCGATTCCTCGGGCATATCGTGAACGGTAAGGTTTTCGCTTACAGCCCATGTCTTTACCCTTATTTTGCTTCGGTCGCCGCCTGTTTCGATAACAACGGTGTCCTCACCCTTGCGGACGATAATGCCTGTAATTCCGCCGATAGTGGTGACTTCGTCGCCTATCTGGAGATTATCACGCATTTCCTTCTGTTCCTTCTCCTTCTTCTTCTGGGGACGTATCATAATGAAATACATAAACACGACGAAAATTACCAAAGGCAGAAGCTGCAGAAGCAGTACACCCATACCAACTTCTTCCGCTGCGGCAGCATTAGCTTCCATGAGCATATAATTGATTGAAAAATTCATTGAAATTTCCTCCAAAAAGTATTTTTTCCGTTTATCGGAAATGTGTTATAACATTCATTATACCACATTTTCCGAAGCTTGCAAGGGGATAGGGTATAATATTAACAATTTTTTTTCATTTTGGGGGATTTATGCCCACGGAAATTGATGGTTTTCTGTTTTGCAGATACTCTGTCGGCAGTGGCTTGGCGTAAATTTGATATGACCGCTGCTTTTTCCCGCCTCCTTACGTCGGCGGTGCGGAAAATGCACTCGCATAAATGCTCGCTGTTTTCCGCAGGCACCGCACACGGATTTGGTTTTCATGGCGTTTATTGTTGCCGTAAATTTGTTGCTTTACTGTTTCTTTTGTGTGCGGTGCCTTTTTGGAACTGTAAGTTTGTGCGTTTTATTGATGCTAAGCTTTGGCTGTTAGCGGCTGGAAAGGGAGTTTCGCCCGTTGCGACGGGCGACAAGGGGCGTTGCCCCCTTGACCCCTACCGCCTTTAGAAAAGGCGGGCGAAACTTTTATATTTTCACTTTCCACTTTTCACATTTCACATTACAAAGAAATGGCTGCCGCAGATAATCCGCAGCAGCCGTGCTCATATTTCGTTTCTGTTCTCCAGAGCCTTATAAAGCGTTACCTCATCGGCATATTCCAGCGAACCGCCGATAGGCAGACCGAACGCCAGACGTGTTACCTTGACACCCAGCGGCTTTATTAACCGTGAAATATAAAGTGCCGTAGCATCGCCCTCGGCTGTGGGATTTGTCGCCATAATGACCTCGGAGATGCCGCCCTTGCCGATACGCTCCACCAGCTCCTTGATTTTCAGCTTGTCGGGCGTGATGCCGTCCAAGGGGGCAATAAGTCCGTGGAGAACGTGGTAAACTCCGTTATACTCGTTGGAACGCTCAAAAGCGGCAATATCACGAGGAGCTTCCACCACGCAGACAACGCTTTTGTCCCTGCCTATATCCGCACAGACGGGACATATCTCGCCGTCTGTCAGGTTCTGGCAGATACTGCACTGCTTTACCTTATAGTGAGCATCAAGGATAGCTTTTGCAAATTCCTCGGCTTCCTCATCGGTATATGACATCATAGAATAGGCTATCCTCTGAGCGGATTTCATTCCGATACCGGGCAGACGTGCGAACTGCTCCGCAAGAATTTTCAGAGGAAGTGCCGTTCCGCTTGTTCTCATAGCTTATCAGAAAAGTCCGGGGAAGGAAACGCCGCCTGTGATAGCACCCATTTCCTTTTCGTTTGTGTCCTCGACCTGCTTAACAGCTTCGTTTACCGCACTGATGATAAGATCCTGAAGCATCTCGATATCGTCCTTGTCAACGACTTCGGGCTTGATATTGATGGATTTAAGCTCCTTGCGTCCCGTAACAACGACCTCAACTGCACCGCCGCCGGAGGTGGAGGTGAATTCTCTCTGCTCAATGTCCTCCTGGAGCTTTAAGATCTGCTCCTGCATCTTCTGAGCCTGCTTTACCATTGAGTTCATATTCTGGGGGCCGCCGCCCATTCCCTGGGGTAATCTTGCTTTCATAAAAATTTTCTCCTTTTTAGTTATTTATTGAAAATCGGTAGGAATACCGGATCTCTTGGCTTTTGCGATTATTTCTGCCGCAGGACTGTTTTCGGCGGCATTGTTGTCGGGCTTTACCTTAAAACAGCGGATATTATACTGCTTTCCCGTTACCTCCGCCGCAGCCTGTTTCAGCTTGTCCTGATTGTCCTTGACGGCGAACAGCCCCGCAAATACTGTATTCGGGGTCCTAACGAGCATAACATTTTCATGCTCAAATGCTGCCGAATCGGTCAGGCAGCCTGCCACGGGCGGGCAAAGCTGTTTATATCTTTCGAGAATTTCAGCCCAGCAGCTAACGGGGACAAACTTGCTTATGTCCAGCTTCTGCATATCGGGCGGGGGGGCTTTCGGCGTCTGACGCTTCGGCTCGGGATTTATGATAGGCACCTGACGGACGCTGCTTGTTTCCCGAACGGGGACATTTCCCGATGCGGACATTCCGCTTTCGAGAGCTGCAAGCCTGTTCTGTATCGCCGTAATATCCGCCGACGGAACGGTGCTTGCCGAAGCGGTATTTTCGGGACGCATTTTTGTGCAGAGCCGCACGAAGCACATTTCAAGCTCCGTCCGCTTATTCAGCGAGCGGGAAAGCTTGTCACAGCAGCTTTGGAGAATATCCAGCTTTTCGAGAATATCGGGGAGGGTCATTCTGCCGGAAATTTCCGTCAGCCTGTCTATCTCGTCGGGCATACAGGCAAGAATGTCGTTCTGTCCCGGGATAGTTTTGATGAGCATCATATTCCGAAATTGCGAGATAAGCTCCTCACAGAGCCGCTGCATATCCTTGGACATACCGTAGAGCCTGTCCGTTACGGAAATGACTCTGCTTATGTCATTTTCGGAAACGGCGTCAATAATATCGAAAAGATAGTCCCTGCCCGCAATTCCTGCGGCGGAGGACACTGTTTCGGGGGTAATATCCGAAGAAAATGCAATGCACTGGTCGAGAAGGGAGAGGGCATCTCTCATTCCGCCGTCGGAGAGCCTTGCTATCAGCCTTGCGGCTTCGTCGTTTACGGTAAATGTGCCTTCTTTTTCGGAAACGGTCTTTATCCTGTCCACAATATCCGAGGGGGATATTCTCCGAAAATCAAACCGCTGACAGCGTGACAGCACCGTTGACGGCACCTTGTGCAGATCGGTGGTTGCAAGGATAAATTTAACGTAGGGTGGCGGCTCTTCCATAATTTTCAGCAGTGCATTGAATGCGGGAGTGGAGAGCATATGCACCTCGTCGATAATGTAAACACGGTATTTGCACCGCTCGGGCATAAAAGCTGCCGCTTCACGGAGATCTCTTATGTCGCCTACGCCGTTATTGGAGGCGGCGTCTATTTCGATAATATCGGAAAGGGCAGCACTGTCTGCGTCCCTGCAAATGTCGCATTCAAGGCAGGGATTGCCGTTCACGGGATTTCGGCAGTTGACTGCCTTTGCGAGAATTCGGGCACAGGTGGTCTTTCCCGTTCCTCTTGAGCCTGTGAACAGATATGCGTGAGCCGTTCTGCCGTTTACGATCTGATTTTTCAGTGTGACCGTGATATGCGGCTGCGACAAAACGTCGTCAAACACCATAGGACGGTACTTTCTGTAAAGTGCCGTATACATGGCGGACACCTTCCTTTCATCGGGCAGCGGGGCTGTCGGCTTGGGCTTTCTCGTTTTCGGGAGTGTTCAGGTCGAGAAAATCCGCCTTGAAATCCACGGAATTTGCTATTTCGGCGTAATATTCCTTAAACCCGCTCAGGTCGGGGACGCCGCTTAGGACAGCCAGCGAATAGTAGCTTCGGCTTTTTTCGTAATCCCGCATCAGCAGATAGGCAAGTGAACAGCCGCCCAGAGCAAAGCTGTAATTCATATGCTTTTCCGCCGAGAGGGTGAAATATTCGAGAGATCTCTTCCCGTCGCCCCTTTTGAGCCAGAGCAGACCAATGTCGTTATAGACGCATTCGGGTACGGGGTCGAGAGATGATAGATGCTCATAGCAAGCCAGTGCCTCGTCAAAAGAGCCTGCTGCCGTATAGCATCTTGCAGCGTCCAGATATATCTCCGCCGTATCCAGCCCCAGGTCGATAGCCTTGCTGAAATATAGGGCGGCGTTGGTGGGGTATCCGCTGAGCTTATAGCAGATACCGAGGATATTTGACAAAACTGCATGTTCATCGTCCGTCATAGGGTTCTCCTCGGACTGCTTGAAATAGTTGATGGCAAGACCCAGCTCATGCTCCTCCATTGCCGCAAGACCCTTGTGAAAGTATCTTGAGGCAGGCTTGAAGCCCGAAAACTGACCGTTACTCAGAATACCGTCCGCAATATCCCCGCCGTATATCTCGCCAAAGGAGATATAGCAGAGCAGGAGCAGCAGGGCGGCAGCGGTAAGGATAAGGGACATTTTTGTAATATTCTCAAAATCGCTTCCCGCATATGTATATCTGACAAACGTAACCAGCACGAAGGCTGTGACCGCACCTGCGGCATAGGGTGCAAAGGTCGTCAGGATCTTTTTCAGCCGCAATAAAAATCTAATCATACATTTATAGTAAAAGTTATATATTTTTCTTATCCGTTCAACCGAAAAGTGCAAAAAAATCCGATACATAGGTGTGCAGGCTTGCTGCGGCACACGAAACGTTCCGCTTAATGCTGCTCGGTTCCCCGCCTGACATGGTTCACGGTGTTTCGTTGCACAGGGCCCGCACACCTATATATCGGATCTGCACAACATGCACTTTCCTTGTTGATTATTTAATTATAGCATATTCGCCGCTTGATTGCAACATTATTTCTGTTGTCACATTCAACAAATTCTATCTCATGTTTTTATGGAATATGTCAACATTACGCCGATTTCAATATTTTTTTAGGCTTGCTTGTGAAAAACTATTTACAATTTGAAGAAAATCGTTTATAATAGGTATTATATAGACGATTTTTCCGTATGCGGAGGGTTGTATGAAAAAGAAAAGATCAAAGGCTTCAAAAAAGCAGAATACTGCTGTCAATGAAGCAAATATAAATAAAAAGGCAAAAAAGGTCGGCAAAATGCCCCTTGCCGACCTTCTGAAAATAATCGGCGTTTTTGCGGCTGCGGCGGTGATGCTGTTTGGCGGACTGGCTGCATTCAAGGCGGCGGAAAGGCACGCTATCCTGACCCAAAGGAAAACTATCTCATCGGCGGGTATAGACGCCTATGCAGAGGCGGATGTAAACGGTATCAAGCAGTATGTACATATTCGTGGACAGAATAAAAATCTGCCGCTGCTGCTGATATTTCCCGATTATCCCGGGTATCTTTGTGCGTCCTCGGATTATCTTCTGGGGAGCGAGCTGGAGTCCTATTTTACCATCGTTACATGGGATATGCGGGGCACGGGTCAGACTGAGGTGCTGAACGTCCAAAACGGCATTGACAGTGGCAGCGAGTTTACCTATAGCGACATTGCCGATGATGCACAGGGCATATGCGATTACGTCCGCACAAGGCTGGGCAGAGAGGACGACCGCTTTATCGTGCTGGGATATTCTTGGGGTTCGGCGGCGGCTGCGGATTTCGCAAGGCGGCATTCGGGATATGTAAGTGCATATATCGGAGTTTCACAGATAGCCGATCTCAGGCTGGGCATTACCTCGGGACTTATGGACGAAGCACAGAATAAGCTCAGCGGCGGCAGCGTTGAGGAATTCAACAAATATGTTGACGCCGTAAAGCTGGTGAATGCCGAGGAGGAAACCATTTCGGCGGAAGCTATAAGGAATGCGGCGGAAATGCTGGGCGGCAGCAAGCTTGCACCGTCGCTGTATAATATTGAGGTATCGCCGTTCTGCGGAAGAAAGGCGGATTCGGCGTTCAAGACGGCTCCCGAGCGGACAGATGCCTATCTCAGGAGCATAGGCGAATTTAACGGGGCGAACTTTACTTCCTGCCTTGCTCTGGTGAATTTCCGTCTGGTTTACGGCGAAAATGACCCGATAACGCCCGTTACAACGGCAGAGCCTTATCTTGGCAGCGGCGAAAGAATTTCCCGTATCGACGGTGCGGGTCATGAGCTGCTGTTTGAAAATTTTACCGAAACGGCTGATATTATCAGGAAAACCGTTTACGGAAGCTGACGGCTAACAATATCCACAATTTTCCTGTGATAAATTCAAGAAAATTCTTAAAAACCCCTTGTTATTTTTTGAGAAATGGGTTATAATATAATCGGAGCGGAAATATAATTTCAGCAGATGGACTTTGTTTTCGCCCCGTGATTCAAAGGAGGCATTTGAATGAACGAACAGACTATGACATTTTCCGTTCATGAGGACAGGGAAGGTCAGCTCAGAAAAAATCTCACCACCATTTACGACGCCCTCCGAGAAAAGGGTTACAACCCCATCAATCAGATAGTAGGCTACATTCTTTCAGAGGATCCGACATACATAACTACCTACAACAACGCACGAAGCCTTATCCGTCATATTGACAGAGATGAGCTGCTGCAGGTGCTGGTAAGATCCTATCTTGGTGAATGATTTGATGATTTGACGGGGTGTGCTGCTTGATTTGACAGTATGCCCCTTTTTGTCGGTACCGAGCAGCAAACTTTGTTCATTTCGCTTTTTATGGAACGGTTTGACAGAGGGGTCGCCCCTCCGGTACGCCCCATTTTGTTGGTACCGAGCAGCAAACTTTGTTCATTTCGCTTTTTATAGAACGGTTTGACAGAGGGGTCGCCCCTCCGGTATGCCCCTTCTTTTATTCGGAAACGGTTCGGTTATTCGGAAACGGTTCGGTTAAAATTGTTACAAAACTGTACCGCTTTGTAACCGAAAAGTTCTTGGATTTTTATTCCGTAAATGCTATAATATGCTTGTGATATGAAAATGGATTTCGGAGATGATAACCTTAACCGAAACAAATCGGAATATCACAAAGGAGCATACGGCAATGAAGTTGAAAAGAATTTTCGCCGTGCTTTCCGCAGCGGCTTCGCTGTGTGGCTGTACGGCTGCAGATATGAATCTCGGTTCGGTCACAGAGGAGGAACAGGCGGTTTACGAAGCTGCGGAAAATGTCCCCCAAACGACGGCTGTTTTTGAAACAACGGCTGTCCCCGTGACAACGGCTGACGAGGAGATAGTATCCGCCGGGATACCGATGCTGAGCGAAGCCAAGACGGAGGAACCTGCCGAAACGTCCCCGATGCTGACAGATGAGGAGCTGTGTGCTCTTGACTGTGAGAAAAAGGGCTACGGTCAGGGCTTGCAGGTAGACGAACTGAACCGTCCTCTCGGAGGACTTATGTTCAATGCCGACTATACCAAATACGACGGTTACGCATTGGACGAATCGGAAAAAGCCGAAAAGCAGATATATCTCACCTTTGACCAGGGATATGAAAACGGCTTTACCGCACCTATTCTCGATACCTTGAAGGAGAAAAACGTCAAGGCGGTATTTTTCCTGACGGGAGATTATGCCGAGAGAAACCGGGAGCTTGTCAGACGTATGATCGACGAGGGACACATTATCGGCAACCACGGAATGAAGCACGCTTCTATCCCCGAGCTTTCCGCCGAATCTATCGAAAAGGCGGAAAATGAGATAATGTCGCTTCATGAGTATGTGAAGGACACCTACGGCTATGAAATGAAGTATTTCAGACCGCCCTGCGGGGAATATTCGGAGAGATCCGTTGCTATTGCCCAAAGGCTGGGATATAAGACGCTGTTCTGGTCATTCGCTTATGCGGACTGGGACGTGAACAATCAGCCCGACTGTCAGGCGGCTTTGGACAGAATTTGCGGAGCGGCACACGGCGGAGGAATATTCCTTCTGCACAGCGTTTCCGAAACAAACTGCACCGTTCTGCCTCAGGTCATCGACAGCTTCCGTGAACAGGGCTTTGAGCTGACTGTTCCATCGATTTAAATTTAGCCAATCAACGTTTTGGGGCTTCACCGAGCCTTGAAATGTATTGATATATCCGACCGGCTAATGCAGATAGTCGGTTTCCGGACTCCTTGTTTTTATTTGATTTTGCGGATCGTTTCACCGGACGGTCCGCAATTTTTTTGCCCCCAAAAAGAAATAAATTATGAAATAACTATTGACAGGCGTTATTATACGTGATATAATATCATATATAAACCATAGAAAATAATGCTGAAAATACTTTAAATGGAGGGTTCAGAATGGCTTCATCGGTAACAGTTACAAGAGATAAGGACGGAAATGTTTTCTATAGGATAGATAAGATCCCCGACAAACCCGTTCCCGATTTGTCGGCAGTTGGGAAGGAATTTCGTGAGCTGAATGTAAAGGGCTTGTTCTGCTATGGGTTAAAGGTCATTGTAAAGCTGATAAAGCATTTTGGATATGATTTCGGCAAATGGCAGGAATTTCTCACGGGAATGACCGATTATACCCTGATAGATGAGCGAAATGCCATTGGCGGGAGATGTTCAAAGTGTTGGGAGATGTACGATTATTCGCCCGGTGAAATACTTATTCCCATAATTTATCCCAAGAATAATGTCAAAAACTTTTATCCGTGTGATAACTGCGGGCAGGCGAAATGGCTTTACGGTGCGTATGAAGATGAATCCTTCTGTCTGAACTTCAAAAGCTGCGGTTATGTTAAAGATCATTACCGTTATAACCGTCCCGATAAAAATCAATATTCGGTGGGGAAGTATAAGGAGTATTATGACCTGTATATGGAAACGGATATTGACCTTCTGCGGGTGATATATGATACAATGTTGATTACAGACTACTCTTCAACATATGAAATGTTTAACGGCGACCGTATGCCGCTTATTGCGGATATTTTGACTGTATGCAAAAAGCTGGGCATTCAGCCGCCCGACCTTAGCGGAATACCACAGGAAGGCTTTGGCAGCGGCAGACAGGGCAGCTTTGATTGTATAGGGCTGATAAGAGAATAAAGGGGAATATCATGAACTTCTTGAAGAATATATTGTCAACGCTGTTTATATTGGTAATACTGGCTGCTAAAAGGCTTTCTATCATGACCGAAAGAGGTTACTTCGGGTATAAGAAAAATGAAATAAAGTATGGCAGGAGGGTATTAAAGCAGTTTCAAAGGGCTGTCCTCAGCGAAAATGCGGAATGGCTTAATGAATTTCTGACCCGATACCGGGGGGTTGATGTCAATTATTACAGCGATGAAAAAACAAAATACAGAGGATATAATTTTGAAACCCTAAAGGTCATATGCTATACATTTTCAAACAGCAAATATAGAAACGATATATTCAAGATATTAATAGAAAAAGGACTGAACCTCAATTTAAAATTCTCCAACGGGCATTATGGACTTGATCTGCTTTGTGTGGATGATACAACAAATCCTTATCTTGTAAAAACAATGCTGGAAAATGGTGCAGACCCCAATAACGCAAATTCGGCGGGCTTTTATAATATTGACCTTGGAGATTCAAAGAAAACAACACTGCATTTACCTATATATTGGGCAATATATAAGCCGATGTACACAAATGCCGAGGATTTGTTGAACCATGGTGCAGTAGTGAACTATGAAATTCTTGACAATGTTCATGGTCACAATATAGAGGGTTCTGCAAAGCCGTATCAGCTGGCATTTAAAAGCTATATGGAGAAAACGGGTGAATCTCCGTTTACAAAGGCGGAGGAATATGCAATACTCGGCGAAAGCGACAAGCTTATTGAAGAACTGAAAAACGGTGAGGAGCTTGATGAAGAAGCTGCGTTAGTCGTAAAAAAATTTATATGCAGTTTTTGTAATGTGGAGGCTTTAAAAGTATGGAATGATATTTACTATGATAAGGTAAAAACGAAATTTACCACATATCTGCTCATGATTGCCGCTTATGAAGGAAATTATGAGATCATTAAATATATGTTTGATGAAGGTATAGAAGATTTCACCATTAATGAGGCATTGAAAAGAGCGGCACAGGCAGGAAGCTATGATGTATGTAAATTCTTGATTGAGAATGGCAGCTTAAAAGAAGAAAAAAGTTATACAGAGTTCTTAAACGTATCTTTTCAAGGAAAAGATGCAGATACATTTAGATTGATTGCAAATTATTTATCCGAAAGAGAACTGATTAATGAAAAGGATATATATTCATTTTTTTGGAATCAGACCGTGGAATGGGATCCGTTTACCAAAGACGTAATTGACTGCCTTATAGATGACTGCGGTTTTACGATGAGTTTCTTTAAGTGCGATCATGTTGATTATGATACGATGAAATATCTTTTTGATAAAGGCAAGCAGCTGTCTGTTTTTGATTTGCCGATGGCAATTGCTTCAAAGGATACGCAATTGGTTGAATATATTTTTGATAAAGGTGCCGACCCAAATCAAGGTGTACGTGAATTTGGTATTGACAGTGAAGAGAACAAAAAATTATTTCTTCCTTATAAAGAAGCTTTGGCAACTTTGAAAAGAGATGATTCGGGCTGTATAAAATATGCTGTTAGATATGGTACCTCAGAAATAGTTCAAATGCTTATTGACCACGGTGCAGACCTTAGCGATGAAGAAATTCTTGCCTGTGCAATAACCGATTCATCAAAGGCTACTTTTGACGCTCTTTTCAATGCCGGAGCTTCGCTTGATTACAAAAATGATAAGAGCAAGGAAACACTCATGGACCTTGCCAAAAGCATGGGCAGGTACGATATTGTTAAGATACTCAGAAAGGAAAAGGTAAAATCGTACAGCGGATTTTGATCGAGGAGTGGAAAAATGGGATTTATTAGGAGTATACTCGGAACGATGTTTTTATTCTGGATACAGCTGTTTAAATTGCTCTCTGTCATAACTCAGAAGAGTTTTCATGTATTCAGAAGGAACGTGGCAAGATGCGGATATGGTGTCACACAGCAGTTTGACGAAGCAATACAGAAGGGCAATATCAAATGGCTGGATGAGATACTTACCGCATATCCGAAATTCAATGTAAATTACTGCGGCTGCATTTCCCGTGAGAATGGTCAGGCGGGAAGCTATATCCATGAAACGATAATGTACGTTACCGCAGATGGCAGGGGCGGCAAAATCAGCGTTTTAAAATATCTTATGGAAAAAGGGCTTGACATTAATATCGGGATAAGGACACAGGGCGGCAAAAATATTCTTTTTCTTGCAAGCAGCGGAAGAAGTATGCGGCTGTTTAATTTTCTGATAGAAAACAATATCAATATAAACACATGGTCGGACGCAGCACTTCACCGTGCTGTAAAGGATTCTCTTAAAAAGACTAAAATATTGATAGAAAAGGGTGTAAGGCTCACAGCAAAGACCTTTGACGGAATTGAATATGATACGGGAAAAGATCCGCTCGCATTGCAGTATGCACTGAAATATTACAGAGATCGGGGCGGCGATATGAACAGACTTCCCATAACAAGGAAGGAAATATATGCGATACTGGGCGAGGACGAGCTTCTGATAAAGGAACTGAGAAATAACCCTGAGTTTGAGTCCTATGAGTCAAATGCGGTGAAGCAGTTTATCTGCTGCTTATGCAAACTCGAAACACTGAAGGTCTATGAAGAAGTCCGGGAAGGACATGCACATTTTGATTATGATCTTATCTCAAAATTGTTCACACTAAAAAGATATGAGATAATAAGGTATGCTGTTGATAATAAACTCATTAGTACGAGCGGTATAGGAACTAAGATAATAGACCTTTATATCGGTGTGAATGACCTTGAAATGTGCGACCGTCTGATAGAACAGGAGATATTTTCAAACAACGCCACAGGTGCGGGAATGCTGAGTGAGGCATTTGAAAGCAAGAATATTGACACCTTCATCTATGCGGCGGATAAGGTCAGCAAGCTGTTCGGGTTGAATGAATTTACATTTTTCGGTGTTAGCGGAAATATAAAATGGAGTGATTTCACAAAGGCAGCTTTCGACCATCTGAGAGAAAAGTATGGGCTTACTATGCTGTGTATCCCGCTAAGTGCTGTTGATGTGAAAACGGCAGAGTATCTGTACGATAACGGGAAGGAGCTTTTCCCCACAGATCTGAGTACGGCGGTAAATAAAAAAGACCCCAAAATGGTAAAGCTCGTTCTGGAAAAGGGTGCAGATCCCGACCAGAATATGTATAAGAGCTTCGATTTTACCATGAGTGACGGCAAATTTAAATATGACACTACATATGAGGAATTCATTGAAGCTCATGAAGGCGAAAATGTTAAGCGGAGCAGGTCAGCCACATCATGCTTATCGTTTGCCATAAGCTATTGCGATACGGATATAATACGGATATTTACAGAACACGGTGCGAATATGGATAACGATGAATTGTTATGGGACGCTGTCTGCTTTTCATCAAAGGCTACCTTCGATGTTCTTTTCAATGCAGGTGCGTCAACGGGTTACAGAAATGACATGGACAGAGAAACGCTTATTGACACTGCAAGAAAAATGGGCAGAAAGGATATTGTAAAGATGCTCAGAAAGAAAAAAGTCAGGTCATATACTAAATTAAGATTTATATCCTTGAAAATTCAGGAAATGTATGATAGAATGGTATGGTAATATAACCCGATTACGGGAGAACGGAGAAATGCTATGTCTATTGTTTACAATGAAGCGTCAAAAATGTTTTCGCTTTACGCTAAGGATACCCTTTACGCACTTGCTGTTGTTGATGAGGGCTATCTTTCCCATGTTTATTACGGAAAGACTGTCCCCGACAGCGACCTTACATATCTGCTGAGATTGGACGAAGGACCCTTTTATCCCTCGAAAAACCGCCGTGAAACAGCCTCCTTTATGGACTGTCAGCCCTTTGAATATCCCTGCTTCGGCACGGGAGATTACCGTGAGCCCTGCCTTATGGTTATGGACAAGGACGGTATGTCCGCCTGCGACCTGCGGTATGTTTCCCACAAAATTTACAAGGGAAAGCCCAAGCTTGAGGGTATGCCCGCTACATTTGCCGAGGAAAATGAGGCTGAAACTCTGGAGATAACTATGCTGGACAAGCATCTGGGAATGGAAGCTGTTCTCGTTTACACCGTATTTGAGGAGCTGAACGCTGTTACACGTTCCGTAAGGATAACAAACAAGGGCAGCGACCCATTCAAGCTGACAAGAGTTTATTCGACTTGTGTGGACTTTGACACGGACAAGTTCGATATGATAACGCTGAACGGTTCGTGGGCGAGAGAGCGTGTTCTGGAACGTGCGAAGCTTCATCACGGAAAGCAGGCTGTTGACAGCGTTAAGGGCGAATCTTCTCATCAGAGCAATCCGTTCTTTGCCCTCGTTTCCCACAATGCCGATGAGGATATGGGCGAGGCTTACGGCTTTAATCTGGTTTACAGCGGAAACTTTTTTGCACAGGCAGAGGTCACTCAGAACAAGAGAACTCGTGCTGTTATGGGAATAAATCATTTCGATTTTGCGTGGCTTCTTGAATGCGGTGAGACATTTACCGCACCTGAGGCTGTTATGGTATATTCCGCAAACGGTATCGGAGATATGTCAAGGACATTCCACGACTTATACAGAAAGCATCTTATCAGGGGCGAATATAAGAACAAACGCCGTCCCGTGCTTATCAACAACTGGGAGGCTACCTATTTCAATTTTGATACGGACAAGCTTATCTCCATTGCAAAGGAAGCGTCCAAGCTGGGAATTGAAATGCTGGTAATGGACGATGGCTGGTTCGGTCACAGAAGCAGTGACGATTCCTCTCTCGGTGACTGGTTCGTTAACGAAAATAAGTTAAAGGGCGGACTGAAATATCTCGTTGATGAGGTTAACAAGCTGGGAATGAAGTTCGGTATCTGGTTCGAGCCTGAGATGATCTCGCCCGACAGCGAGCTTTACAAGGCACATCCCGATTGGGCTATTCAGATACCGGGACGTGAGCTTACTCAGAGCAGGGCACAGTATGTTCTTGACTATTCGAGAAAAGAGGTCAGAGATCATATTTACGGACAGATGAGGAAAATTCTTGACAGTGCAAATATTGAGTATATAAAGTGGGATATGAACCGTCAGCTGACGGAGGTAGGCTCTGCCGCACTGCCCAAGGACAGGCAGCGTGAGCTTTGGCACAGATACGTTCTGGGCGTTTACGATTTACAAGAGCGTCTGACCACCGATTATCCGCATATTTTGCTGGAAAACTGTTCGGGCGGCGGTGCGAGATTTGACCCCGCTATGCTGTACTATTCGCCGCAGATATGGACTTCCGACGACACCGATGCGGTGGAGCGTCTGAAGATACAGTACGGAACATCTATCTGCTATCCGCCCTCTGCAATGGGTGCTCACGTTTCCGATTGTCCCAATCACACCGTCGGACGAGTTACTCCCTTTGAAACAAGGGGGTATGTGGCAATGGTCGGAACATTCGGCTATGAGCTGGACGTTACCCGTATTCCGCAGGAGGACAGAGATGCTATCCCCGGACAGATTGAAATGTTCAATAAGTTCAATCCTCTCGTAAGAAACGGCGATCAGTACCGCATCGGAAACATTATCGAGGACAATATGTGGGACGCTTGGATGTTCGTTGCAAAGGACAAGTCCGAGGCAATGCTGACCGTTGTTCAGGTGCTGGCTCGTCCCAATTACAAGAGCAGAAATATCAAGCTTAAGGGTCTTGACCCCGCTGCTATGTACAAAAACGAGGAAACAGGCGTTGTTCTCAGCGGTGCGGCACTTATGAACTGCGGAATGAATTTTGAATTCTGGGGAGATTTCAGAGGTAAGGTCGTTCATCTGGTAAGAGTTTAATACTAAACACCCATTAATCACGGGAATCTCTCGGCGTAAAAACCCATAAACGCAAGCTTTTTACGCCGATTTCTTCTCCGTGATTTAAATGGTGTTTAGTATAAAAGTTAAAAATAAAAGGGGGTATTAAAATGAATGATGAAAATGTGCAGGGAAAAACCTTGATATTCAATCCTGCGGGATTTTGGTTGAAAATGCTGTTTTCTATTGGATTTATGGTGATTTTCATGAAACAAGGTGCTGCTGATAATGTCGGCTTTTTCACGAATTTGATGATGGGAGGATTTGTGTTTGTCGGCTGCTATTTTATTGCGTCGCTTTTTGGCTTTTCGCTGCGTGCATCGGGGAACTTTATTGTTGCGGCAATAGTATTTCTGATAATATTCGTTGTACTGGCAGGTGTTCTATCGTATATTGCATCGTTTGGGAAATTCTGGAACACCATAATATCGCTGGCTGCAATAGGCGGTTTGATCTGGCTGCCTGTTCGGGACATAAGAAAAGCTATCATTTATTATAAAAACACTGTTTGAGGTTCAATACTTTTTCGGTGTTTCCCTAAGAAATTTTCGGTTTTCTATTGACAAATTTTTTGTTATAGTGTATAATGTTAATGTTGTATTTATCGCTTGATGGAAGCGTTCCTCCGTTAAGCGATATTCCGCCGCTGTGGTGAAATCGGCAGACACGAGGGACTTAAAATCCCTTCGCAGAAATGCGGTACCGGTTCAAGTCCGGTCAGCGGCACCAATCTAAGCCCCGTAAACGACGTATATACGTTGTTTGCGGGGCTTGATTTTTTGTTATTTTGATTTTGGCCTTTGTTTGGTCTTTATTTGTGATTTTGTAAAGACCAAGCTTTATTTTAGCGGAAGTGCCTCTGTAACGGCGTCCATGGCAGCTGCTTGTGCCGTCTGGAAGGAATGAGCGTAGATCTGCAAAGTGTTTATGGTTATGTTCATAATTCATTTGTTAAAGTTGATGACAGCAATGAAACATTGTTGAAAATAATGTTTAGTGATGTATCCTGTATAGATGGAATTACATATTATGCATATTGGCATAATGAACCTGAAAACGTGGTAATAAAATCGAAAAATAGAACCATAGATACAAGCATACCTCCGCTTAAAAGACAAGATGATTATAGTAATGAAGATAAAAGCAAATTAACCATATCCCAATCTGAATTAGGTTACTTATATGTTATGACAAAAGAAATTTTTGATGCGTATAATCTGAATCAAAAGCATGAACTAGGTTTTTTATGGCTTCTGTCAGTTTCAATGTACGAAACTTCATTAGGTATGTCTACCGGTAAAGATATCGATACATGGAAATCTATAAATACAGGGCACGAAGCTACGGGCTAATTTCAGTGTACAGATGCTCCAGAGGATCAAATAGCTAATGAAATATTAACTGTAGAGTTAATCAACTCAGGTGATATCAGTAATGTATACTTAGGAAAAAGAGGGCTAATAATGAGATGGTCAAACTTAGCTATTAGATTAGATTGCAAACACGAAAGCGTGGTTGGAGAATTGGAATACACTTTGAATAATGGGGTTGGACCGCAAGTAGAGAGGAGTGTTATTATATGTTCAAGAAATAATTATTACGGGAATATATCTACGGCAGGAAATATTTTGAGAGGATATTTAGATAAAGAAGCTAATCGCAACTTATCTAACAATGAGTATGATTTTTCCTACAACTTTTTTAAGACCTTTGCAAGCAAGGAAAAAGAAGATGAAATCGGCTATAGACCAGAAGAATTTATTTCAATATTGAATACCTTAAAAGAAAAATATTTAGAGCAATTATTATAGGTAATATTTCAATCAAGTGTTATTGACCGCTCACATAGATAATCGTATAGTTTGTTGAGCGGTCAATTTTTTGAGGCAGTTACTTTGAAAAATCCTACAGAAAGGTATGTTATGAAAAAAATTATACTTATAACAATTTTGGTATGTATATTTTTGACTTCATGTTCGGCCAATAACAATATTGAAGAACAGATACTTCAAACATATACCACTGAAACCTATGGTGTTGAAACAGTTTTCGAGAGTACAGAGAGTGCTACTAATGAAAGTAAAATTACAAATTCAGCTGCTGTTTCTGAAACTACGGAAACATTACAAACAACAGAAACACCAAAAACACTGCCGAATTATGACGTTGAAGGCATACCGTATAAAGCTGCAAGTATAGTTTACGGCGAGTATCTTAAATTTCAGAATGGGCAATTTGAAGATTGGTGGGTCGATGACGAAGATAACGAATCCCCTCATGCTTGTACAAAGGTGTTGATTTTTGATATGAACGGCGACGGCAGGCAAGAGTTGCTTTCGATGAAATGGGCAATTTCACCATATTCTTACAGATATTATACAATTTACGACCTTGACAGCGGTGAAATGTTGTTTAATAACTATTGTTTTACGGGGGGAAAACTTTATTATAAAGACGATCAATACTGCCTTAAATTGGAACATCCCATGGCTTTTGTTACGGTTACTGATGAAGAATTCGATTCAGCAATTTTTAATGTGTCTGAATTGGGATATAATGAAGCTGACTTTTATATTGGAAATAAGGTTAATTTCGTTATTTATCAGTATATAAGTATGCCACCGGTTCGCTCGCCATATGAGGGTACAAAGGATTCTTACTGCCGCCGTTTTTCATCAACGGAAGGTTTTGCATACTACCATGGTGATTATGATTCTCAAATAGAACAACAGCAGCATGATTTTGAAAGCATTTTTGTGGGTTATAATGAAATAGGCGAACTATGGTATATTGGAGAAACCGTCTTAGTAAACGATGTTGAAGTTGATTATTCGGTGGACGGGATTTGGGGTATAAAATTGCCTCAATGGGTTGTTAATGATTTTGACGCACTTGTTGAAAGGCTTAGTTTATATGATGAATAAGAACTGTTTGCAAAAGTGCACACTTGAAAATAAATTGCCATACTTATTTAATGACGATTAAACATTCATCGGAAAAGTGTTTTAGTGAAATAGCTTTTATTATCTATCTTTTAAAAAGGTGCATTTGTTGCACCTCAGTCTATTCGACAGACTGAGCCCCCGTTCTCAAATTGAAAACAAGGGCTGCAATGGTTTTGCGGAACGATAGTCAGCAATGCCTTAGTCGTCAGCGATCATATCATTAAAAATCTTTTCAAGAGCAACATACTTATAGTATGCAGAAAGAATGACGCTGTCAAACTCATCTCTTGTTTCTGGATCAATGGGATGAATGATGTCACGGAAAAAGCCGTTTTCGTCCTTGCGGCTGGGCATAGCTGCAAAGATTCTGTCATTGCCCTGTACGATCTTTATATCGTGTACTGCAAGACAGTTGTCGATTGTAATGGATACGATTGCTTTAAGGTTCCCTTCAGGGAAGGTCTTTCTGACCTTTACTTCAGTGATTTTCATTGTGGTTTTCCACCTTTCTAAAATTAATTAGGTTTATCAAGGAACCTACAGCTGCCGGCATTGCCGTTGTTTCCCTAATAACCCTTTAAAAACGAACCGTGGCGTTCCCAAACGCCGGTATCTCGGGAATTGAAAATTATTCAAGTACAGCACGTAAATGCTTTCCTTGATATATTTCAAACCCTTTAAAAACAAACCGGCGGGGCACCAGCACCGCTTTCTGTTAATGAAATCTGTTATGCCATATACTAACTTTATCTTGCCGCTTCATAATATACGACAGACAAAACCGCAAAAAATATAATGGAAGTTGATTGCTGAAAATGAGAAAGAGAAAATTCTTCGTGTTGCAATAAAGGTTATAAATACAACACATGGTAACTGCCTTTAGAGTGATTGTACATGATGTATATAATGTCACATACATGTTTAGCATCTTTGTCAATAGACATTTTCGATTTCAAGTAGTATACTATTGGATAAACCAAGTACAATCAATTAACATTCGATGTGACATAAAAAGGATTATTGACGAAAAATAGTCAAACTGCAATTCCAAAATATGCTGACTGATTTTGCACTCTGTTGATTCTTCCGACAGTTTCCGGATTTTACCGAAGCGAAGAACAATGAGTATTTCGAAAAAACGGAACCCTGTATTATTATCACCGATAGAAATCAGTCAACATAGAGGATTTATCATAAAGTTGCAGCCCTGTTACACCGAACCGGTATAACAGGGCTTTTTGATTTTAGGAAAGAGGCGAAGTGAAAAAATAGTTTTAATACCTTAAAGATGACAATCGGTTATGATGTTATTTGCAAGGTTGTAAACCCCAAAACAAAATATGAAAGGATGTGTTGGTTATGCCAAAACGCAGAAAAGAATCTGAAGAAGAGTATTACATTCGTGCTGCTGCGGAAGCAAAGGAAGCTAAAAAAGCTTTAGCGAAAAAAAGCGTCAGGATCGTAATGAACTTATCAATAAGGTTGGTAAGCTGTTCGTTGATAAGTGTGGTCTGATGTCGTTTGAGGATTACGAAAGAATATGCGAAAGTGATGAGTTCGAGAATATTCTTTCTGCATATGCTGACAGCAAAAACAAGCCTCAGGCAGAAAGCCTCGCTGCATGTGAAGACGATGCAAATGTTTCGTCATATGGAATGGAACATGGTGTTGTTTATATGAGCAATGCTGTTGTTCAGCCTGATGTTGATTCATACGAAACAGAAAGCCTCGCTGTATGTGAAGGCAATGCAGATGTTCCGTCCGAAGTTGATTCATATGGAACAGAAAGCATTGATTAAGGCAGAGAGTGCAGAGAGAGAGTCCCTCTCTGCCCACCATAAAGCTGTTGCCCGTCTTAGGACGGGATGACAGCTTT
>CAZINI010000048.1:0-23160 GCA_964540575.1 uncultured Ruminococcus sp. | reverse complement strand
CTCCGAAGCAAAGCTTCTACGCACTTTTTCAGTTGTTGAGCAGACATTAATTAAGGATTATTGCGGCACTGCCGTCTGATAATAAAAATTTGGTTTTCCCTAAGGATAAACCCGAAAACGGAGGTTATTTATGGAACTGGATACAAGTAAAGGTCTGGGCACCAAACAGGAAAAAGTCATTCTCAATATCGACAAGATCCTGGACGAGGCTCGTGTTCTCGGATGCTCCGACGTTCATTTCACTGCGAAGATCGCTCCTATCGTAAGACTTCACGGCTCTTTGAGAAAGCTCAGCTCATATCCCGAAATGACTGAGCCTGCTATTCAGAAGATCTGCGAGCAGATGTGTACTGCAAAGCAGCTGACTAACATTAAGGAGCATGTCGATACGGACTTCTCCTACACAACCCGCCGTGGATACCGTCACAGAGTTAATATCTATCATCAGAGAGGAAATACAGCTATCGCTATCCGTCTGCTGAGAAATGATATTCCTACTCTTGAGGACCTCGACCTGCCGCCTATTCTGGCTGATTTCGTAATGCGTCCCAGAGGACTTATACTCATCACGGGACCTACGGGTTCAGGTAAGTCCACAACACTTGCGGCTATGATCGACTATGTAAATGTTAACCGTTCCGCACATATCATCACTATCGAGGACCCTATCGAGTACGTTCACGAGCATAAGAGATGTATGATAAATCAGAGAGAGGTCGGCGACGACGTTGAGAACTTCGCTATGGCCCTCCGTGCCGCCCTCCGTGAAGACCCCGATGTTATCCTCGTAGGAGAGATGCGTGACTTTGAAACCATCAACGCTGCCGTAACCGCCGCTGAAACAGGACATCTTGTTATGTCCACACTTCATACGACCTCGGCTTCGGATACTATCAACCGTATCATCGACGTATTCCCCGCCCATCAGCAGGGTCAGATCAGAACTCAGCTTGCGACCGTTCTCGTAGGTATCGGTTCTCAGACACTTATCCCCAGAGCTGACGGCACGGGACGAGTTGCCGCTCTTGAGATACTCAACTGCACAGACGCTATTTCCGCTATGATCCGTGATAATAAGGTGCATCTTATCCAGACTGCTATCCAGACAGGCAGACAGCAGGGAATGGTCTGCCTTGACCAGGAGCTTGCCCGTATGGTTAAGGAAGGCATTATCACCGACGATGCAGCAAGAGAAAAGGTAAGCGATCCCAACGAGTACGAGAGATACCTTAAAGCAAGATAATTTCTTTTACGTTTACATTTCAGTCCCGCTTTCGGTAAGGAAGCGGGGCTGATTTTCTATTTCGGGGGATTCCTGCTTTTTTTATCTCGTGGCTTTAATACTAAACACCCATTGAATTATGGGAATCTTTCGGCACAAAACCACATAGACGCAAAACTCTTTTCAACAGTTTACGCTTTTTACGCCGATTTCTTCTCCGTGATTTAAATGGTGCTTAGTATAAAAATGTGATATTTTTTTATTGCATAAATGTCCCTAAATACTTAAACGTTTTAGATGGTTTCAAAAACAAACTGTGAATACGGGCATTTTGTCACTTTTTAGTTCATTTCTTGTTCAATGTGATGAAAAAATCACTAAATATTATAGTTTTTTAGCGTTGAATGCCAAATTCACAAAATTAGAGAAAAAAATCTCAGATTTCTATTGACAAATTGGAATTCATAGTATATAATGTAAGTACAGTAAGAGATACGAAAGAGCAAAACAAAAGCTCAGACGTAACTCAAGTTCTCAAGGAACTGCTTCAGCGGATTGTCCGATGAGTGCTGATGTTCTAACAATTCCGGGAGGGAGTCCAATGGGAAGGAAACTTAAGGGTTTCACAATTATAGAGCTTCTGATAGTTATCACAATCATTGCAGTGCTTTGTTCTATCGGCATACCTGCTGCTTTGACTTGGGTAAGAGATGCTAAGATAAAGGACGCTAACGAAGAAGCAAGACTTGTTTATTCGGCAGTTCAGGATTATCTGACCGAGCTTGAGATCAAGAATATCGAGATCAAGCGGACCGGTTCTTCAAGAACCGAGATGATCATGTATTCAGCTTCCAACAGCGGAATGACACTTCCATCGATAGACAGTTCTCTTAAAAACCAGAATAAAGCTACATACGGCGGCTTCAACAGCGGTGCCGATGTCAATACAGCGGTTCAGTCAAAGATCATAGATTTTTCTGATGGTCTTGGCGGAGAATTTCAGGGAGCATGGGCAGTTAAGTTTAATATGAACACCTACACGGTTTTGGAAGCATATTGGATGCCTCTTCCCAATGGTTCCGCTACATACGTTGACCCGGGTATTCCTCAGGGCTTTACTGATAGTTCTGCTCAGGAATCTTATTACCGCAATAACGGTCAGCTTTACGGCAAATTCCCTATGTAATATTGGAAAAGCGTTCAGTCGTTTGCTTACAGACTGAGCTTTTTATACAAAAACTTATTAATTATTTAAGGAGGAATTTCAAATGAGAAATTCAAAGATCAAAGGCTTTACCCTCATCGAGCTCATCGTTGTTATCGCTATCATCGGTGTTCTCGCAGCTATCCTCGTTCCCTCTATGATGGGCTTCGTTAAGGATTCCAAGTACTCCACAGCTAACTCCAATGCTAAGCTGGTTCACACCAACCTGTCCACATGGGCTACTAAGGCTGAGACCGCTGGTTATCCTATCGAGGATTCCGCTTCTGTATCTACTGCAACATCCATTCCTACCAGACCTGCTACACAGCCTGCTGTAACAGACCAGGCTTCCGCTAACGGCCTTGCTGCTGCTCTCGGTTGGTACATGGGTACTGATACTGTTGACGGTGCTGGATTCTTCGCTGCTACAATCGTAAACGGTGCTCCTACAAAGACATGGTGGGCTAAGACCGCTGTTGACCCCATCGTTGGTAGATATCCTGATGCTACATCTGCATCCGATAACCCTGCTGTAGGTTTTGGTCAGTAATTTAAATTACCGAACTAACACTAACAAGTGAACATAGGGCACTCCGAGAAATCTCGGGGTGCTCTTTTTGTTTTGACGGGAAATTATTAAAGTGTATTGCAAATGGCTTGGAAATGGGGTATAATATATAGTGTGAAATAAAAAATCGTTGACACAACAAGACGAATGGAAAATACTGCTATCTAAAGGAGAGGTACTATGCCCGATATGGGAAAAATTTCGATAATCGTTCCGCTGTATAATACGGAAAAATACATACAACGCTGCCTTTCCTCGCTGACGGCACAAACCTACAAAAACATTGAAATTATCGTGGTGAACGACGGCAGCACGGACGGTTCCCTCAGGCTTGCAGAAGAAGCTGCCGCCGCCGACAGCCGTATCAAGGTGATTTCCCACGAAAAAAACATGGGACTTTACCATGCTCGGATAACGGGCGTGGAGAATGCGACGGGGGACTATATCGGTTTTACCGACAGCGACGATCACGTTTCCAGCGATTATTTTCGGGCTATGCTTTACCGTTCGGCGGAAACGGGTGCGGATATTGTTTTCGGAAAAATAGTACACGAAAATCAGTCGGGATATAGATATTTTCATAATCTCTACCATTTTTACGACATTGGCGAATTGGACGGTGACAGTGCCTTCCGTGAATATTGGCGGCAGGAGGGCAGATGCTTTGCGTGGCACACCATCTGGAACAAGCTTTATTCTGCCGAGCTTTGGCGGAAGGCTTTGTCTATTCTCAAAACTCAGGACAAGCGGCTGGTCATGGCTGAGGACTTTGCGTTCAGCTCAGTGCTTTTCAACTTCGCAAACAAGGCGGCGGCAACGGAATACGGCTGCTGCTTCTACTATCAGCACGATGATGCGTCCACAAGCTCGGCGGGGAACAGGAGCAAATATGAGCGGAACATTGCCGACCTGAAAACCGCATTTTCCTTCGTGGAGAAATTTGTGAATTCTCCCGATTGTCGGGAGGACGTTTCCGAAAATTTCGCAAATTGGCGGCGGCTGTACAGGCGGTTCTGGCAGGATAATATTTCGCCCTTTAGCGGCAAGGACAGAAAGGTGCTGGAAAAGTGCCTTGATGACGCCTTCCCCTGCGATGCGGAGGTGAAGTATCCGGGCTGGTTTTACGCTGTCACTACCGAGTATGACAACCGATACAACGAAATTTTGGACATTATTGCTTCCGAAAACATAAAATGCGTCAGCTTTGACATTTTCGACACTGCCGTGCTTCGTCCGTTTTACAGCCCGACCGACCTTTTCTGCACGTTGGACGGCATGTTTGCCGAAATGCGTCCCGAGGAAAGCCGAAGCTTTCACGATATTCGGGTCAAGGCGGAATCTGTCGCCCGAACGGAAAAGCAAGGCGGCGGGGATGTGACATTGCCCGAGATCTATGCGAGCCTTCGGCGGCTCACGGGCTTATCTCCCGAAGAAGCGGAAAGGCTTGCCAAGGCGGAAATGGCGGCGGAGCTTCGGTTCTGCAAGCGGCGGGAAAGCTGCTTTAACCTGTTCAATGCGGCAAAATGCTGCGGGAAACGTATCTTTTTCACTTCGGATATGTATCTTGACAAGAAATTTCTGTCTGAATTATTGATAAAATGCGGATATGACGGCTTCGATGGAATTCTTGTTTCCTCCTGCGAAAAATCGACCAAATGTCAGGGCGGACTTTTCGATATACTGACAGAACGTTCGGGAATATCTCCCGAAAATATCCTGCATATCGGCGATAACTGGGGAAGTGACGTGGTTTCCGCAAGAGATAGGGGGATAGTTTCGAGATTTTTCCCGAAGCCTGTGGACTGTTTGCAATACAATATTTCGGATATTAAGACCACACATTCCTGCTGTCCCTACACGGAGCCGTCCCATAGTATGGCAAATATTGAAAAGGGAATTAATTTTCTGGGAACACGAACGGCGTTGGCAGTGGCGGCAAACCATATTTACGATAACCCGTTTATCGGCTTTAACGAATGGTCGGAGATGAACTGTTCTCCCGAATTTTTCGGATATTATGCGTTGGGAATGCATCTGCTGGGCTTCACAAAATGGGTATGCGAAAAATCGGCGGAGCGGGGCATTGACAAGCTGCTTTTCGTGGCTCGTGACGGAAGTCTGCCCATGGAGGCTTACAAAATTTTGAAGCGGTATTTCCCGTCCGCACCCGAATTTTCCTATCTGCACACCTCCCGAAAGGCGGCGTTGGCGGCGGGAATTGCCCGTGCGGAGGACATTTTTTCCGTCTGGGACTGCATCAACGGGGACGTTTGCACCCCCGATATGCTGGCGGAGCTTCTCAGTCCCGTGCTGGATGGATACAACGGCAAATTATTGGCAAAATCAGGCATTTCTCACGACAAGCCCATTGGCAGCTATTCACGGTTTTGCAAGGTCGCCGGGCTTTTTGGCAGGGAGTTTTTCCGTCCCGAAAAGGCGGCGGCGTACCGAAAGTCTGTGGGCGAGTACCTTTCGGGGCAGATGACGGGACGCTGTGCCTGCGTTGATGTGGGTTACAGCGGCAGGACTCAGGAGATGCTTTATCGGCTGACGGGCAAGGCGGCTGACGCTTTCTACATTCACACAAACGGCAGTGAATGCGGCGAACGGCAGCGTCGGTACGGCTTCGGCGAATTCAGCTTTTACGGCTTCACCCCCTCGGTGACGGGCAGCGTCAGGGAGCTGATGTTCTCGGAATACGCCCCCTCATGCGTCGGCTACAAGGTCGGCGAAAAGGGTGCAGAGCCGCTGTTCGAGGAATTTCCCGACGAATATCCCCGTGCATATATGATGGAAAGGCTGCGTGAGAATGCACTTCGGTTCGTGGCGGATTTTTGTGCGGATTTCGGTGAATTTATGAATATTATGGATATGCGGAGCTTTGATATTTCCTATCCTTACGAATATTTTCTGCATAACCTTACCGATGCGGATTCCCATATGTTTGACTGCTTTGAGTTCGAGGACGATATGTGGGCGGGCGGCACCTTCACCCTGACCGAATATTGGAAAAATGCCATCGCCTATCACGGGACAGTCCCATTTTTCAAGGTCGGGAACGACACTGTGCCATCTGAGGAATATGTCAGCGGAGATAAGGCGTATCGGCTGTATGTTCAGAGCGGAATGGAGCACAAGAGCCTGTTTAGCAAGGCGTTATTCTGGCTGGCGGTGGACAAGGATTTCTTTAAGAAGCGGCTGGTCGACCATTGGAAAAAGTAGCAAATTTTCCCTTTTGACATAAAATGGTTTATGAAATCCATTTGTGTCAGGAGGGAATTTTTTATGAATTCCGATATTATGCAGCGTTATATGTCACAGGCGATGAAGATGTATAAGGCACATCTTCAGGCGGAAAACAGGTCGGGGGCGATGCCCGTTTTTGCGGAAACGCCGATGACCGTTCCCGAACGCTCGCCCGAGGAAGCCAATGAGGAGAGAATGCCCGAACCTGTTCCCGAACGCTCGCCCGAGGAAGCAAATGAGGAAAGAATGCCCGAACCCGTTCCCGAAATGCATACTGAGGAAGCCGCACCAATGCAAATTCCCGAAATTGCCATTCCCGAAAATATTGCCGAACAGCTCAGTGATGAAAAATTCTATGGTGTGCTGACGGTGAATGTCAGCTCGATGCGGGGGCTGTTTCCCGTGGAAGGGGCTACGGTCATGGTGTTTTACGGGCCTTACGAGAATTATTCCTTGGCGGGGGAACGGCGGACGGACGAAAGCGGCAAGGCGGTTTTCCGTCTGGAAACGCCGTCTGCGGCATTATCCGAAAATCCGGACAGCATTCAGAAGCCCTATGCCACTTACAGCCTGCTGGTGGAAGCCCCGGGGTATCTTCGGAATATTAACCTGGGCGTTCCCGTGTTTGCGGGGGTCGAATCCATTCAGGACGTGATACTTACTTCGCCGTCGGCGGGAAACGGTGAGGGTGAGGTCATTGTCCCCGATGAGTCGCACTATGATCTGTAAGGGGGCGTTGCTATGCCGATCGTGAATTATCCATACATACCCGAATATATAACCGTTCATCTGGGACCGCCCAATTCGCCTGCCGAAAATGTCACGGTGCCGTTTATCGACTATGTGAAAAACGTGGCGTCCAGCGAAATATTCCCCACTTGGCCCGAAAGTGCACTTCGGGCAAATATTTACGTTATCATCACATATGCACTAAACCGCATTTACACCGAATGGTACCGCTCCCGTGGATTTGATTTTGACATTACCAGCAGCACTCAGTTCGACCAGGCGTTTGTTAAGGACAGGGATATTTTCGGAAATATCAGCGATATAGTTGACGAGATATTCGACAGCTATGTTGTCCGCCGAGGGTCCATAGAGCCGTTTTTTACTCAGTTCTGCAACGGCACCACAGTCAAATGCAAGGGGCTTTCCCAATGGGGGACGGTTGACCTTGCCAATATGGGTTACACGCCCTACGAAATTTTGCAGTATTATTACGGAGATAATATTGACATTGTGAGAAACGTTCCTATTCAGAGTGCCGAGGAGAGCTTTCCCGGCTATCCGCTGAAGCTTGGGGATTCGGAAAACAACGTCAAGGTCATTCAGACGGAGCTTAACAGGATAGCGGAAAACTATCCCGCAATACCGAAAATATCTCCCGTAAACGGCGTTTTCGGCGTATCTACGGAAAATGCAGTGCGAAAATTTCAGGAGATATTCGACCTGCCCGTGACGGGCGTTGTGGATAAGGCGACGTGGTATCTTATCAAGCGATACTACACCGCCGTAAAGAAGCTGACCGAGCTGCTTTCCGAGGGAATAAGCTACGAGGAGGCGGAGGTGCCTTACACCGAGGAGGTTTCCCTGGGAATGTCGGGTCTGCCCGTTACGGTGATACAGTATTATCTCAGCATTATCGGGTATTTCAATCCCGCTCTGGATATGCCGCCTGTGGACGGATATTTCGGGGAATCCACCCTGAATGCCGTCACCGATTTCCAGCAGTATTACGGGCTGCCCGTCACGGGGATAGTTGCCGAGCAGACCTGGCTTAAAATGAACGAGGTCTACCGAAATATCCTTGCGGGGCTTCCCGAGGGGTATGAGGGAAATCAGGCAAAGCTGTATCCGGGCTATGTGCTGTCCGAGGGTATGCGGGGTCAGGACGTTACCGACCTGCAAACATATCTGTCGTTTATCGGGAAATATTACCGTGATGTGCCCGAGATACCCGTTACGGGATATTTCGGCCCCCAGACACGGGACGCTGTTTACACCTTCCAGCGGCTGTTCGGGCTGCCCGTTTCGGGGGTAGTCAGTCCCGTGACCTGGCGGGAGATAGCAAGACAGTATAATTTCCTGAAAAGCAGCGAGCCGTCGGGGACGTGAATTTCCCCGTCTGAAACCTAATACTAATCTTCAATCAACCTATGGACAAATCCGACAGCTATAACCCAGCCACTCGGCGTCAAGCTCTCTTGCCGGGCAACAGCCCGCCTGCGGTCGCTTTCCTTGATCGGCTGTGTTCTATCTGCCGTCTTTGTCTACAGAACGATTGAAGATTAGTATAAAGCTCCCACAGCACATTGCTTGATGTGCTGTGGGAGCGGTTTTTGTTATTCGGATTTGATTTTCTTTGCAAGTGATTGCACTTCTTCAACGGAGAGGTTTGTGGCTTTTGCTATATCCTCGACAGGCATATTCATTGATATAAGCTTTTGGGCGATTTCTATTGAGGTTTCTCTTTTGCTTTCTTTTCTGGCTTCATCGCACATTTCTTCATTAATTCTGCACATATACCTCACTCCTTTTCGGAGGTTTTGAATTATTCGGATTTGATTTTCTTTGCAAGTGATTGCACTTCTTCAACGGAGAGGTTTGTGGCTTTTGCTATATCCTCGGCAGGCATATTCATTGATATAAGCTTTTGAGCGACTTCTATTGAGTTTTCTCTTTTGCCTTCTTTTATGCCTTCTTTTATGCCTTCTTTTATGCCTTCTTTTATGCCTTGCTCTATGCCTTCTTTTCTGGCTTCATCGCACATTTCTTCATTAATTCTGCACATATACCTCACTCCTTCATTAGTTTCCTTGAAATATCTTGTTCTTGATGCCATCAGGTCGAAATTCATTTCATCTGCCTGTGAGCAGCGGAAATCGTGCATCAGCCTTGCTATATCGGAGGTGTCACCCTCCTTATTATATGCCGTATTTACATAGATAATATGCGTTCCGTCGTCCAAAGGCTTGCTTGTTTCGGTGTCCCGCATTTCAAAATGGTAGATCGCTCTGCCCTCGCCTCTGATGTCATTTTCCGTTATGAAAATAACGTATGTGATAGGCAGCTTATCAAAATCATCACCCGAATCAAGATACTCAATATCCAATGCACTGGAATGGTATCTTGCTCTTTTTGCGGGTGCTCCTTTATCGGAACGCTGTATTTCAAGATTATACAGCCTGCCCTCGCTGTCCGTTGCAAACACATCAAGGCAGATCGATCTTGTACCAAGAAGCCGCTTCATATCGTACTGAGTTTCCTGCGATGTGATTTTCAGGTCGTATTTTCCTGTTATGATACGCAGAACCATTTCCGAAAGGGGAATATTGTCACGAAAAAGCTCTCTCATGAAATCGTCATCTAAAGGACGGTATTGTTCAAGACGCTTTAAGTGTGCCTGATAGCGTTTTTCATCAATGTTAAGCTCCATCGGTATCACCTCTTGCATTATAATTATAACATAAATTTCTGCGAAAATCAATAGGCACTGCGGCGATCGTTTCTGCCGTAAAAAATATTTCGTAATGCTTGACTTGTTTTGTATAATATGGTAAAATGTATGTATCATAGGTGAATTATGCCGATTTCCCGTAATATAACAGACAAAATGCATTTAAACGCAAAAAAGTCATTTTCCCATATATTGATACCATATATAAGCTGAAATTCCGATACGAAAGGAAATGTAGTATAATGTTTAAGGGAAGCAGAAGGGACTATAAAATACTCGGTATTTGCTATTCAAAAATTTCCAATGAGGATGTCAGCAATACCGTTACCTCAATATGCAAAGCTGCTATGGAGCAGGGCTATAAAATTATGCTGTTTGCCACCTTTATTGACCTTTTTTACGATAACGGCGAAACAAGGGGAGAGGCTTCCGTTTACAATCTGGTAAATCCCAATATGCTTGACGCTCTCGTTATCCTCCCCGAAGCTATCAAATCAGACGAGCTTGTGAGCAAAATTATTGCTTATGCCAAAAAATACGATATTCCCACCGTCGTTGTTGACAGGGATTTTAAGGATTCTGCCTGCATTCTTTTCGATTATACTTCTACATTTGAAAAGATAGTCCGTCATGTTATTGAAGATCACGGCTGCCGAAGGGTGAATTTCATTGCGGGAATGAGAAACAACGATTTCTCCGAAAACCGTGTTGACTGCTACAAGCGTGTGCTGGCGGATAATAACATTCCCTTCGAGGAGGAACGGCTGGGCTACGGCGATTTCTGGGAAATGCCCACTATTGCCGTTATGGACGGCTTTATGGAAAGCAAGCTGCCGTTTCCCGAAGCGATAATCTGCTCTAACGACACTATGGCGATAGCTGTCTGCAAATATCTGGCACAAAGGGGATATAAGGTGCCCGGGGACGTTATTGTTACGGGCTTTGACGGCATCGAGCTGGAGAAATATTTCTATCCCCGACTGACTACGGGAGTTGTGGATTTCTCCGCTATCGGCAAGATAGCTATGCAGCTTATCGACAGTCAGAAAAATCACGAGGATTATCCGCATATTACATATATTCCCTATTCCATGAGAACATCTCAGTCCTGCAATTGTGAAAAGCTGGATTCCGAGGACCCTTCCAACAAGATTCAGGAGCTTTATGACCGTGTTACAAATGCCGAGAAGCACGAGAGCTTTATGTTCTCCTATCTGGCAAAAACGCTGGAGTGCTCCTCTCTAAAGGAAATAGCCGAGATAATGGTGGATTACGGCGATTACAACGAATGGTTCTGCCTGAACACCGACCTGTTCTCCGATGAAAAGGAGGAGGAACGTTTCAATAACGTTTACACGCAAAATATGAATGCTTTCCTTATCAGGCAGGAGGACAGGAAGTTTATCAATACCGATGGCGTCATATTCCCCGCAAAGGAGCTGCTGCCCGACCTTGAGAAAATTCTGGAAAGGGAGAATATCCTGTTTTTCTCGCCGCTTCATTTCCGTGATGAGGTGCTGGGTTACGCTGCCGCTGCTATGGGTCTGTACACTTTTGCTTTTGCAAACCGCAGGCGTTATATCAGCCACACCAACCAGATACTGGAAAATTTCATCAACAGGCAGAAGCTGGAAAAGGTCAATGCCGAGCTTGCCGATCTTCACGTTCACGACCAGCTGACGGGGCTTTACAACCGCCGTGGGTTCTATAAGTATGTTCGGGAAATTTCCGCTGCCGAAAATTCGGGGGACAGCGTTTATCTGTTTTCTGTTGATATGGATTATCTTAAATATATCAACGATACCTTCGGGCATAACGAGGGCGATGCTGCCATTAAGACCGCAGCCAACGCTTTGACAAATGCCGCTGAGGGCAATGAGATATGTGCACGGTTCGGCGGTGATGAATTTGCCGTTGCGGGCGTGGGCGGAGATGGCTATGCCGAGGAGTATATGGGACGTGTTCAGGCGTATCTGGACGAGTTCAACGCTTCGGGTGAAAAGCCCTATAAGGTCGGAATGAGCTGCGGCTGGGCTAAGGTCACGGGCAGCCTTTCAAACGGCATTGACGAATTCATCAGAGCTGCCGATGCAAGAATGTACGAGGATAAGCGGCGAAGAAAATCCGTCAGAGGTCAGAAGCCCGAGTAAGCACGGCGACTGTGCTGTCAATTCGCATTCCGATTTGGCGGGTGAAAAAGTTTGGTGATAGCGGCTGTTGCTTTCATTGATATTCCAAAAATCAATCATCGGAGAACATATATATGATAAAGGAAATAGTAAAAGACCCCGTCTTTCTGTCCCAAAAGGCGGAAAAGGCGGATAAGAACGATATGCAGACCGTCACCGACCTGTGCGATACGCTGACTGCCAACGCCGAACGCTGTGTTGGTCTGGCGGCAAATATGATAGGCGTTAACAAGACAATTCTGGCGGCGTTTATCGGGGATAAGCTTACGGTGATGATAAATCCCGTTATCGTGAATAAGTCAAAGAAAACCTATGAAGCGGAGGAGGGCTGTCTGTCCCTGACGGGCAAGCGGACGGTCACTCGCTTTGAGGTAATTGAGGTGGAATATCTCGACAAGCGGTTCAAGCGGAAAAAGCAGGTTTTCAAGGGATTCGATGCGGAGATAATCCAGCATGAGATGGATCATTTTGAGGGGATTTTGATTTAAGAGGGCATAACTATGCGATTTCATACATTCGGCAGCAGCGAAAACAAAATTATGATACTCATTCACGGCGTTCTCACCCCGTGGCAGATATGGCAGGAGCAGATAGACTATTTTCCCGAGAAATACTTTGTTATCGTTCCCGCTCTGGACGGTCATATCGAGGAAGAAGCAAGCGAATACAAGTCCGTTTCCGATGAGGCTGATAAGATAGCCGACTATGTTCTGGACAATTACGGCAGGGACGTTGATGCGGTATGCGGTCTGTCCATGGGCGGCGTTATCGCTTACAAAATTTTCGAGGACGGACGGCTGAACATTAAAAACCTCGTAATTGACGGCGGTCCGCTGATGCCTGTACCCAAGCTGTCCGTGTGGTTTATGGAAAAGTCCTACATATCCATTATCCATAAATGCAAGAAGCGTGACAAGAAAAC
This sequence comes from uncultured Ruminococcus sp., assembly GCA_964540575.1. GTDB lineage: Bacteria > Bacillota > Clostridia > Oscillospirales > Ruminococcaceae > UMGS1889. Next base: position 10,352 of record CAZINI010000048.1, on the reverse strand, counting down.
TCTTGAGAGCTTCAAGAAGGATTTTCTGCCCGAAAAATATCTTGAAAGCTTTCTGAAATTTGCAGACACTATGTCCGACGAAACCATAAAAAATATGATAAACAGCATTTTCGGCACAAGGCTGATAAAATGCCCCGACCGTGAGCATATCAATATTTTATATCTGCACGGGACAAAGGCGAATGAGGTCATTTCCGGAAAGGCTGCAAAGAAAATGAAGGAGCTTTATCCGCAGACGGAGATAAAATGCTTCGAGGGTTTTCTTCATGCCGAGCTGGCTATTTATCATGGCGGCGATTGGATAAAAGAGGTGGACGGTTTTTTGAGCAGACATTCCGGTTGAGTGGAAAAATCAGGGTTTCAAGGGCTTTGATTCGGAATTAATACAGCATGAGATGGAGCATTTTGATATAGCAGTGTTGACAAATACAAGAAAAGATGTTACTATATATTTAGGGAAGTGCCGAATTAATATTCCCATTGATCGGCATTTTCTCAAAAGATCAATATAGCTGTATCGCTGCGAAAGGAGAGCAAATATGAGTACCAAAGAAATCGTAACAAGCTTGCTTGACAGACTTACAGAGGATCAGTTAAACGGATTACTGGCACTTCTTCAAGGTTTTTCTTATGTTTATAACGAGGTTGAGCCTGATGAAACCGATTTGAAAATGATTGCCGAAGCGGAAGCGGACGACAGCGTTCCCGAACCTATTGAGGAATATGCCAAAAGGTTAGGTATTGATTATGACAGCTTATAAAATCGTAATAAAAAAGGCGGCTCAGAAATTCATTGATAAGCAGACACCAAAGCAACAGGTGCGTATACTTTCGGCAATAAAAAATCTTCCTTACAGCGGAGATATTGACGTTTACAAAGGTCATAGCGGATATTTCAGATTAAGAGTCGGTGATTATCGTATATTGTATACGGTTGAAAACGATGTGCTAACGGTAACAGTTACCAATGTCAATAATAGAGGTCAGATTTATAAGTGATAAAAGCGTTATTCCCATCCACCGAGGAATAACGCTTTTTCTATCCCACAATTTTAACATATCTCCGCAAAGCAAACTCCCCGTCATGGGGTTCTCCCGCAAACATTTCGGACATTTCGGCGGGACGGCGTACCTTTACCGCCCCCGCCCGAATGAGCAGGTCGGAAAGCAGTTCACGCTCGTTTTCCCCGCAGATAAGCCCCGCTGTCTGCATATGCCCTCTGTCCCCGAAAAAGTGGGAAACCATCTCCGAACGGGGCAGCATTTTCACCAGCGGATTTCCGAACATTTTCGACAGCTCGGGGTACGGCTTCCCGCCCAGCGTTACGCTGACGCCTTTTCCGCAGAACAGCTTCTTTTTGGCGTTTTCGGGATAGGCAAACGCTTCAAGCCGTTCGCAGTAAAGCTCTAATGCCGCCCCCGCACCGAAACCGTTCACCGAATGTTTATGCTTTTTTGCGGCGGCTTCGAGAATTTGCAGAAAGTGTTCGCAGAAATTTTCCGCTTTGGAAATGTCGGAAATATCAAGATAGATAGTCTGACAGGAGCTGCAAAGAAGCTGGTCCGTCAGGATAATATGCTCCGCCAGCTGTGTCAGCTCGGCGGTATTTTCCATGCCCATTTCCGAAATATAGCAAAAGCTCAGCTTATGCCCCCACTCAATAAGCCGCTGATGGGGTGCCGCCAGCTGCCTGACCGCCTTGACCGCTTCATCGCCGCCCCAGAGAACGATGCCGTCCGACAGTGCCGCCAGCCGCTTCATTCCCTCAATATCCGAGGACGGCGTATCGAACACATAGACAAACGGTGCAAGGGACGGTTCCTCCTTTATCAGCTCGCTAAGTATGGACAGGGACAGTCCGCTGTCCGCCTGAGGCAGCTTCAGGATATTCACATTTCCCGTCAGAAGCCCCTCCACAACGCTGTATGCGGGCAGTCCGTCGGCATTTCCCGCCGCAATATGGAAAAGCACGCCCAGCGGTCTTGCCCTGTGAATGTCATTTCCAAGCTCGGCGGAAAGCCGTGCGTTAAGGCTGTCCTCGCTGAGCATTTCGGCGGCGGACATTATCTGTTCGGAGGACACTGTGCCGTTTGTCAGCTCGGCGGCTTTTTCGCTGAATTCGCCGCTTGCAATGCGTTTTCCAAGACGGTCACAAGCAGAAATAAGCTTGGTTCGGTCTATCTCTTTATCGCTGAGTGCGGAAATGATGTCGCTTTTCATACTGTTCAGCACCTCTCCGCTTTTTTCGTATGTAAAAATTTTACCGTTTGCCAGTATCATTTAAAATGTCCTCCGCTCCCGCCGCACAGGTCTTTATTCCCTTAACGCCTGTCCGTCCGATTATTTCAAGATAGGGAGATGAAATGCCGCAGCCGCACTCGCCGGCTTGGTGAATAACGCCTAAATCGTCGGTCATAACGCTCAGAAGCGGCATTCCGAGGGTCATAGGGGTGACGAGGTTCACCAGCCCCACACTGCCCGTCGGCAGCACGGAAAGGTCGGCGGGGTCACGAATGAACACACGGCTGTAAACGGGGATATGAAAGTGATGCCTGTCACAGTCGGTGTATAAAATAGGGTGCTCTGCCGCCCCGAAAAACTCCGTTATCGCCGTTTCGGGAATGCCGAGGTATTCCTCCGCCATACGGTAAATGACCGTTTTTTCCACTGCCTCGGTGTAAAATTGTTTCCATCCGCCGCCCAGAAACAGCCGTGAGCCTTTGGGCAGACGCAGCCTTATCCCACGTTCCGCCAGCAGCTTCAGCATAAAATATGTGTAGGACGGAAAGCCCATAAACCGCACGGGAAACGGCTGCTTTTCCAGCCTGACAAGCTCCCGTGCAATGCCTTCAATGTCCGCCTTGTAGCCGCCGCCCTCGTATTTCAGGGCATAGACACGTTTCAGTGCGGGGGCGAAAAAGGTTGAGCCGAAAGCGGTTTTCGTTACGGCGGTGTTGTTGCCCTTGTGGGGCTTATAGCCGAGAATTATGTAATTTGCGGGGGTCATTGAGAACAGTCCGTGCGTTTTTCCCATGGTCAGGACCATATCAAGACCGCATAGCATTCCCCCATTGTCGAAGCCGACGAAGCTTTGCTGTCCGCCAGTTCCCGAGGAGGTGGCTTTGATAAGCATACGGCTTTCGGGGACAGCGGTCAGCCTGTGCCGCTTGAAAAACAGCGTAGGCAGGGGAGGTATCGCCTGAACGTCCTCCATATTTTTGATATTATACGGGGAAAAGCCGAAGCCGTCCAATATACTTTTGTATTCGGGACAGTTTTCGTACTGAAAGATACAGTTATCCCTCATTGCTTCGATGAAAAGCGGTTCTGTCCCCTGTAAATCGTAGGGGTCTTTGTGTCGGAACAGCTTTTTTCTTGCGGTCATTTCAGCAGTCCTCTCAAATCGGACATTATCTTAACGCATGGAAATTTCTCAAATTCCTCCGCCGAGGTTTCCCCCGTAGTAACGGCGGCAAAGTCAATGCCCGCACGGTCGGCGGCTTCGGCGTCGGTCAGGCTGTCCCCCACATAAAGTATCTCGGACAATTGGGCGGGACAGCCCGCTGCTGCTTTCAGAACGCCCTCGGGGTCGGGCTTCTGACGGCTCACATCGTCCCCGCCGACGATAACGCCGATAAGGTCATCATCGCCCGTCAGCTTCATAATATCCGTTATCCGCCGATGGAATTTCGTTGTGCATATCCCGAGGAAAACGCCGTTTTCCTTGAGTCGAAGCAGCGTTTCACGGGCATAGGGCAGCCATTTTGCGGAGGGTGTCATTATCCTGTCCGCTTCTTCTACGAACAGGTCGTGAAATGTTTTTGCGTTTTCGGGGGATGCATCTCCCGTCAGCGTTTCATAGGTCTTTATCAGGCTAAGCCCGATGGTTTTGCGTATTTCCGTTTCCGAATTTATCGGTCTGCCCATTTCCGAAAGTGCATACCGAACGCTTCCGATTATGCCGCCTGTGGTATCTCCCAAGGTAAAATCGTAGTCGAAAATTATGGCTTTGTAGTTCATAGGAAGTCCTTTCTGCTGCGGTGGGTTAATGTACATTCAGCTTTTCCTTCAGTGCTTCCTGCAACACAGCGGAAAAGTTTATTCCGCAATGTTCGGCTTCGGAATTAAGCCAGGAGGGAATTGAAAGGGTCTTTTTTACATATTTGGTGCGTTGTTTTTCACGGAAAGGGGGCATAAAAGCATCTACCAGAATTATCGCCTGATTTTTTTCGGCTTTGATTTTATCAATAGGAGTGGGTTCGGGTATTTCATCGCCGTCCTGCTCCATACCGTATAGGTGAAGCTTCATTGCTTCCTTGGCATTTTTTACAGCCTCTTCGGTCGTATCGGCACATGGCAGACAGCCGGGCAGGTCGGGAAATTCGATGGAGATGCCATCTTCCGCATAGTCGAATACAGCAGGGTAGATATACGTATCTTTCATAAGCAAAAACTCCTTTTACATTATATTATAGTACGTATCTTACTACGTGTCAATGCTTTTTTTAATTTTTTACGAAAATGTGGATAAATACTTATACTAATCTTCTATCAGCATATAGACTATTTTTGCAAGCATATTTCTGTGGTGAGTATTGGAAAATCTGCATTTCTTATTCCACGTTCTTTTCTCTCAACCGCTTTGTGACCTTCGTAACTTTGTGGCTCTCCCGCAAAGGGGGAAACTATATGGGCGGGGGACACAACAAACCCTAACGCAAAGCAGGGAGTTTCCCCCGCCCCTAACGTTTCCCCGAATTATTCCGCTAGGAAGAATTTGCATTCACCCTTTCCTTTCACCCCACCCTCTTTACCCTGCTTTACATTTTGGTGAGGTGATAAAGTTTTTGTTCTTTAGGAAAATAGTTAATAATCTGTTAGAGTGGCTGTTGAATGAAGTTGGTGAAATTGTGTAAGTTATTTTGGCGTTTTGTCTACATATTGATGAAAGATTAGTATTAACACCCATTAATCACGGTAATCTCTCGGCGTAAAAAATCATATACGCAAATTTTTTACGCCGATTTCTTCTCCGTGAGTTAAATGGTGTTTAGTATAAAAAAACGGGGCATAAAAAACCCCGTTTTTCACATTATTTTCCCCTTCGATGCTTCTTTTTGGATTTATCCAGATACATAAGCTCGTCGGACTTTTTGAGCAGCGTTTCAAAGTCACGGCTTTCGCCCGGGGGCGAAACGTATATGCCCACGCTTGCGGAAACCTCGTAGGGCTTTCCTGAGCAGTTGTTGTAAACGGCTATCTGTTCGGCTATTCTTGTCTTAACAGAACCGTCCTCGCAGCCCTCGTAAACAGCCAGCATTTCATCTCCGCCGATACGGACGCAGAGAGCATTTTCGGGACATGCATATTTCAGCACGGCTGCCACGGTGCTGATAGCATTATCTCCCTCATCGTGACCGTATGTATCATTGATGGGCTTAAGTCCGTCCAGATCGGCGAGAACCACCGAGATAGAAGCGTTTTCGTCAAGCTTATCAAGAAATTCCTTGTATCTGACGAGAAATCCCCCACGGTTATAAAGCCCCGTAAGAGCGTCCAGCTGATACATTTTCTCAATTCTCGTGATAAGGTACTGCTGATAACGGATATTTTTAAATCCGCCGATAGCATTGTTCAGACCCATTACCACTTGAGGTATCCTGATAAAACGCTCTCTTTGTGTGTCATGGTGATGGAAGCAGACATATCCCATAGGCACATCAAGGAAATTCAGTGCCGCAAATATCATAGGGAATGGAGAATGCAGCTTGTCCTCCAAATGAGGAAGAAGCTCGCCTGCACTAAAGTTTATTATTGGTTGGGGCTTCACAGTATCGGTGTCAAACAGCAGGGACAGATTTTCGCCGAAGGGCGTACCTGTTGGCTTGGTGTGCGGCTCAACGGTTTCGTTTACGCAGTCGTCGGTAAGTACGCAGCAGGTATCGTAGATATATTCGTTGAAGAAGCAGGACGCAAGCTTTTCGAGAGTGCCGCTGTTCTGAGCTCTTGCGGCAATTTCAACGAATGCCCGCTCCTCCTCCTGATAGAGGTAGAAGATATTCCCGACCTCGTTTAAATATTCCGTAACATCGAAGGTCTGTTCATCGGGACAGCCGCAGGATTCGGAGATAATAAGGGACGGCACCACGAAATAATTCCCGCAGATGGGCTTTCCGTCAAGCTTATCGGAGATTATCTCCACTATCTTTGCGGCAAGCTCGCCGTAATCACAGCCGCAGGAGGTTATTTTCGGAATAGAGTACATTATCTCCCGAATACCGTCAAAGCCCGACACTTTGACATCCTCGGGGACGTTTACACCATGGTGTCTGAGAACACTGCAAACGGTCACAGCCATAGTGTCGTTGGCACAGATAATGGCTTCGGGCAGCTTCGGACGCTTTAACAGCTCTTCGGTAACAGCTTCGGTGGGACGTGACCAGAATTCACCGTAGCTTATCATATCATCGGTTACGGCAACTCCGTGCTCAGCCATGACCTTTCGGAACACGTTTATCCTGTTATCGGAAAATTCGTTGTTTCTCATTCCCGCAATGAAATGGCAGTCGGTGTAGCCGTGGTCGTCTATCATATGCCGAACGGTTTTTTCAAAGCCCTTTTCATAGTCGAAGCTGATATTTGCACAGCCCTCACGGTTTCCGCCGATGGAAATAACGGGGACATTTTTTTCGATACCCTTTGAGATAATAGCTTCGACCGTTTCATCGCTTTTGATACGCTCGCTGAAAACCACCAAAGCGTCCAGTATATCGTGATTTATCAGTTCAAAGATGGTACGTTCGCCATGTTCGCCGGGGGAATTCCAGTAAAGGTCGGAGCAGGTGGTAAATACCAAAAGACGGCAGCCCAATTCTACCAGCTTGGAATTTAGTGCGTCGATAAAGTCGTGATTGACGTCATCGTGGATCCTTGCGGTGCAAAGTGCTATGATCTTGTATTTACCTAACATATGGTTCACCTCTGTGGAGTATCACCCGTCATAGCGGACGATACTATATATACATTTGTTATTATAACACATTTTATATCGAATTTCAAGGCTTTTTTGTGTATTTTCGCTTGGAATATCGGAGAATTTTTTGGATTTTTGGGGATATGTTGCTGTGAATGTCCTAATATTTGTACATTCAGACTCGATTGATGAAATAAATATTGACAGACAGATACTTTTATGCTAAAATCAATACAGGAAATGCTTAAGTAGGTTCTGAAAACAGGCAAATATTACAAAATACGATAAAGCTGTCGGTGCGTTTGTATTATGATTCAAAAACATATACAAAAGTTGAAAATGCCGACAACGGCTTGTGAAATATGAGGAGGAAAACAATATGAAAAGAGCAGTAAAAGCGTTAGTTGCATTGTTTGCTGTGTCCGCTATATCGATGGGGTCATATGCACTTCCCGAGGGCGGCAGTCCAAATGGAATAATGTGTATAACGGCAGAGGCAAAAGCCAGACTTCGAGCACCGCAGAACATTAAGACCAAAGTGACATCTACCACAGTAACCATAAGCTGGGACGAGGTCAGCGGAGCAGATGCTTATCGTGTCTATATGTATGACGAGAGTCAAAAGAGGTATGCCGTATATAAAAATGTTTCGGGAACTGCCTGTCAGGTAACCGACCTGGGCAAAAATAAGACTTACTATTTTAAGGTTGCTGCACTTGTGAAGAATAAGGAAAAATACACGGAGCAGGAGCGTTCGGGACAGATAACAGTCAAGACTAAGGTTTCATTGCCCGCTTCTCCGTCCGCAGACTATACGGGTTTTGCGTCGGCAAACAACAAGAAATACTATTTCGAGCAAGGCAATATATGTCTGGGATTCAAGAAAATTGGAAATGACTATTATTATTTCACCGATGACGGAAGTATGCTTACAGGCTGGCTGAACTACTATGGGCGTTATTATTATCTGTATACCGATGGAAAAATGGTTGCGGGAAAGTCGCTGAAGTTTACAGACGGAAATACATATACCTTTGCCGGCAACGGTATTCTGGAATGGGACAGTAATATGGAAGAACCTGTTGCAGCATACGAAATTATGGGTGATAAACCTAATATTTATTTGGAGATGAGCAGTAAAACTAAGTATACAAGTGTTATTACTATTGGTATCGAGAATAAAGGCTCTAAGTCTGTGAAAATTTATAAAGCCGGTGAACTGATCGACAGCACAACCTCATCATTTGACAGGACACTGGGATTGGCATTTCGTGATGATGATGAACTTTCTGATTTCAGAGATATGACAATTATTCCCGGAGATTCTGCTTACTTGGGTTGGATATGCGTGCCTGATGACACTTGGTATGACAAGAAAACCATCATTAAATTCTATTTTAAATATGATAATGTATGTTATCGTGCGATATGCAGTGATTATTATGGCTCATATTATGAGGTAATACATTTCGACCCGGATAATATGTGATAATGTAGTCCGAGGTTCTAAAGCCTTAACATAACGCAAACCCCCGCCGCACCTCAAGGGGCAACCCCCTTTGTCATTTCGTTCTATAAAAACGGAATGAACAAAGTTTGTCGCTCGGTACCGATAAAGAGTATTTATCGGTACATTCCTAACGGGATACGGCGGGTTTACTTATTCAATATTAGTACCACGGTCAGACCACAGCTTATTCATCGTCCACCTCTATCAGTTCATGCTGCTGACCCTTTCCCGATTCCAGCTGAGCCATTGAACGGTCTATCATAGCAAGGTATTCTGCATTTCGGGCGGCTTTCATAAGGCGGTTATATTCGGACAGACTTATGATAACGACATTTTTTTCGTCCTTGCGTGTAACGATAACTGTTTCGTCATTGTCGGTAACAGTGTCGCAATAATCCTTCAGATTGTTTCTTATGGTAGTATAATTTACCGCTAACATTGGCATCAGCCTTCCTTTCGTGAATGTACAATATTCTGTACAATTTACTGTACATATATATTATACCCCATTTTCGCAATAATGTCAATGGGATATTTTTGAAATGTACAGTTTTGCAAGCGACAAAACAAAACCCCGCCGTATCTTGAAATATCAAGGTACGGCGGGAATTATTATGCCCTATTAAATAACGGACAATCAAGCCTTGCCAACGGAACCGAAGATCTCCATCTTCTCCTTGACCTTAACCTTGATAGCCTCGAAGCCGGGAGCGAGGAGCTTTCTGGGGTCGAAGCCCTTGCCCTGGAGGTCCTTGCCTGCTTCGATGTAAGCTCTTGTAGCTTCCTGGAATACCAGCTGGCACTCGGTGTTAACGTTGATCTTAGCAACGCCGAGGGAGATAGCCTTCTTTATCATATCGTCGGGGATACCTGTACCGCCGTGGAGAACGAGAGGCATATCGCCGACTTCCTTCTTAACATTTTCGAGAACGTCGAAGCGGAGTCCGGGCCAGTTTTCGGGATATTTACCGTGAATGTTACCGATACCTGCAGCCAGCATTGTAACGCCGAGATCAGCGATCATCTTGCATTCCTTGGGGTCTGCACATTCGCCCATACCAACAACGCCGTCCTCTTCGCCGCCGATAGAACCAACCTCAGCTTCAAGAGAAAGACCGAGAACGTCACAGGTGTTTACCAGAGCGGTAGTCTTAGCAATGTTCTCCTCGATGGGATAGTGAGAGCCGTCAAACATAATGGAAGAGAAGCCTGCGTTGATGCAAGCCTTTGCACCCTCGAAGGTGCCGTGGTCAAGGTGAAGAGCAACGGGAACGGTGATGTTCAGGCTGTCCAGCATACCGTTTACCATACCAACGATGGTCTTGTAGCCGCACATATACTTGCCTGCACCCTCGGAAACACCGAGGATAACGGGGGACTTCATCTCCTCTGCGGTGAGAAGGATAGCCTTTGTCCACTCCAGATTGTTGATGTTGAACTGACCAACGGCGTACTTGCCGTCACGAGCCTTGTTTAACATATCCTTAGCAGAAACTAACATAATTTTATACCTCCATGCATTTTATGATGCCCGACCTTTCAGCCGAACACTCATTCAAATATATTATACTACATTTCTGTGTAAATTGCAATAGTTTTTTCGGATTTTTAGGGAAATAGTGTGAAGATTGCAATGGTGGATTTACAAACCGACAAAGGTCAGTAAGGCAACAGGCGGAATAATTTATAATTCACAATTCATAATTAATAATTCATAATGCATAATTATTAATTCTTTATCGCAAATGTGGTTTCACAAACCAACAAAGGTCAGTAAAGTGACAGGCGGAAAACCAATAATAAACTACCCCACGCACAACAAATTATATCCTCTCACAAAAATGTAAAGCGGGGAAAAGAGGGTGGGG
>CAZINI010000047.1:0-23708 GCA_964540575.1 uncultured Ruminococcus sp. | reverse complement strand
TGGCTCTGCCCCCCTTGACCCCCTGCCACCTTTGTAAAGGTGGACGAAACTTTTATATTTTCACTTTCCACTTTCCACTTTTCACTTTTTACTTTCCACTTTCCACTTTTCGTCAAAAACCTCTTGACTTGCATATAAAATAATGCTATAATTAATTTGTATAAATGTAGGCAGACGGGGAAACTATGCCCCAAATCCAAAGCTGCCACGGAGTGCCGTAATGCTTATCTACCTGATCTTTCCCGCCGCCCTTGTTGCGGCAGGCTGTCTGTGTGAAATGCCCCTTCACGGGCATCGGGATAATTCCCGCAAATGGGCTGAATACGGCTTCCTGTGTGCTTTCGGAACGGCTCTCTTCCTGATCTCCGCACTGCGTTATTTTACAGGCTCCGACTATGGTTCATATGCAGACCTGTTCCGTGCCTTTTACTTTATGTCAGAGGACGAAATATTCGCCCTGACACACGAAAAAGGCTTCCTGATGCCGCTGTATGCCATAAGCCCCGCCGTCACCGATTTGCGGACGTTCTTCGCCGTTATCTCGCTGGCGTGTGCCGTTGGCGTCACAATGCTTATCCTGCGGTACTCAAAGTCGTTTGCCGTTGCTGCGGCTGCGTTTGTCCTTGGGGGAGCATGGTTCTATTCGATGAACTTTATGCGGCAGTTCATTGCGGGAATGCTGGTGATGGCTGCACTTAGGTATGCGGAAAGCCGTGAGTTTCTGCGGTTTTTCGTTGTCATACTTGCGGCTGCGACGTTTCATTGGTCTGCACTTTTACTTATCCCCATATACTTTTTCCTGAAAATTCGCTGGGATACTACGATCATGCTCCTCGGAGGGCTTGCGGTCCTCGGCGGGCTGATAGCTTCGGAATTTGCAGTGAAATGGGGAATTGAGCTTATCTACACCAAATACAAGGAGCAGTACACCCCCGATACGGCGGGGCTGCCCGTTTACTATGCGGCGGGCTTTACCGTTCTGTTCATAGCTGCACTTCTGCTTCGGAAACGGCTGTATGAACGGTCGGAGATGAATGTGATATTCGTAAACTGCCTGTTCCTTACGGCGTTTTTCGAGATATTGGGTATCCGATATGCAATGCTGTCGAGGTTTGCCGTGCTGTTCGTGCTGCCCGTGCTTATCGGGATAGTCCCCGAAATGTTCATATGCGTTTCGGAGATATTGACCGAGAAAAAGGGCAAAAGGGGACAGCTTATGGCTGCGGCGATATTTGCGGCATTCGGCATCGCTTACTACGGCTGTCTGCTGGCAATGGACGGAAACGGCGTTATCCCTTACCGCACCTACGATATGGTCATGTCGGAGGTGAACGGCGAATGAGAAAACACTCACTTTCGGAAAATATCCTTATCTGCCTGACTGCGGCGTTTGTCAGCGGCGTCTGGCAGTATGAGATGTATTTCGGGGAAACCGTACAAATGCTGATGGCATACGGTTCGCTTCTGCCGGCAGCCGTTGTGTGGACGATGACTGCATTTTCCGAGGGACGTTCAAGGCGGACGGGATTTGCGGTGTTTACGCTGCTTTTCTATATTCTGCCGCAGATACCTATAATTTATGCGGAAAATTCCGATTATAATGCTATTTCCGATGCTGCTGCAAGGCTTTGCGGACTGTTCACCCGTTCGGCGTTTTTCGGAAACGGCTCTATCGTTTATCCCATTGCGGCAAGCAGCCTGTTCCTGCTGGCATTTATTGCAGGAGAATGGACTGCAAAACGCAGAGGGGAACTATCAAAAGCTATTTCTTCGGAGGATAATGCTGACAATGGTTAGTGTTATGCCCCCCGTTACATAAACAAGAATAACAAGGAGGAGTACAAAATGAAAAAAACAAATAAAGCACTGGCAGCTGCACTGGCAGCCTGCATGACTGTTTCTGCTATGGCAGCACCCGCTTATGCAGCGGGATACAGCAAGGGTTTAAGTTCATCGGGCAGCTCGGGCGGTTCGGGCGGCTCAAGCTATTCCAGCTCGGTGGTATATGTTTCCAATTCCGAGGTTAAGGTCATCAACGCCAAGCTTATGGAAGCGTCCATTGATTCGGGAAAGGCGATCACTATCAAATCCGATGATGCAAAGGTAAACGATGCTGCTATGGCTGTTATCAAGAAGCAGAAAGAGCCTGTTGTATTCAAATCCAAGGAATATACAGTTTCCATCGACCCTAAGAAGATCACCACCGCTAAGAACATAAACCTCGGAATGAAGGTTGATCTGTTCCCGCAGGCGGGCGTTATCAGCGTCGATCCTGTTCAGAAGGGCGATTTCGGTCTGGAAATGGTCGTTACCATACCCGCCGAGGCATTAAAGGATTTCAATCTTAAGGGACTCAAATTCTTCTATGTGGGTAAGGACGGCAGCCGCAAGGAACTGAAGGAGTTTGCTGTAAATAAGGACGGCAGCCTCAGCTTTACACTTTCTCACGCTTCCTCTTACGTTTTCGAGGAAAGCACTGAGGATATTGACACCGCAGACGGACTGAATGACTGTGCTGTCCTTATCGGCTGAGCTTACCGAGAAGCAGAAGGCTCGCCGGCAGATAACCGCTGAGGTGTTTTCACCTGCAATTCTGGCATATACGGTCAGCCTTGTCAGGGACGCTGCGGCGAGAGGTGCAAAGCGTCTGTATTTCATCGCCCGTGACGGGTACACCCTGAAAAGGGCAGCGGAACAGGTCTGTGCTGCCTGCGGGATTGATATTGAGTGCCGATACTTATACTGCTCACGGCTTTCTTTGCGGACGGCTGAGTATTTCCTTGATGAGGAAGCTTTTCTAAAACGATTGTTGAACGGCTGTGCAAGGCTGACGGAAAACACCTTGTTCAGCCGTATTCAGCTTAATGAGGAGGAACGTGCGGCTGTACTGGCGGATATTCCGTGGGAAAATTCCGACCAAAGTCGTATCCTTACCGCCGATGAACTTCGTGAGCTTTGCCGTCAGCTGGCGGAAAGCTCGGTTTTTTGCGGGATAATGGACGAAAAGTCCAAAAAAGCTTTTGAATTGACCATCGACTATTTTGCCGCCGAGGGACTCTTCTCGGAGGACACTGTATATATTGCGGACAGCGGCTGGTGCGGTTCGGTGCAGCAGTCGATGACGGCACTTATCAGGGCTTCGGGAGCTAAGCAGCGTGTTTTCGGTTACTATTTCGGACTGTTCACGGCACCCGATGAGGCAGCGGCAAGCTGCCGCTGTTTCTATTTTTCGCCACGAAAAAACACCGCAAGAAAGGCGAAATTCTGCAATAATCTCATTGAGATAGCTCTTTCGGCACCGCACCCCATGACGGTGGGATATAAATATTCGGGCGGCGGGATAGTTCCCGTGTTCGCCGAAATTTCCGCAGATGAGCGTGAAAATGCCGTCAGGGAGCTTATTTCCCGTGATATTGAGGAATATTGCCGTGAAAATGCCGCCGAATTTATGAAGCTTTCGGAGGACGAGCTGGTGAAGGTCACCCAAAAAAGCATCGTCCCGTTTATGATAGACCCCACTCCCGAACAGGCAGCGGCATTTACGGAGGTAATGTTCTGCGATGACAGCAGCAACTGCTATTTCCTGCCCGTTTCGGAAAGGGCGGAGGCTGCTGATTTCGGCAGACTGACGCTTATATATTCGGCGGTGCGAAGGCTTCTGCGTAAAAGCAAGCCCGAAAAGTATTTTATCTGGTTTGGCGGCTCGGCTGCACTTTCGGGGCTGCGGCTGAATAAATTTTGGCTGGCTGACCATATTCTGCACAGATACATTCATTTTTTGATTTCCCGATGAAAGGATATTGTTCGTATGCTTAAGCTCTATACGATAGAGGATATTTTAAAAGAATATGCCAAACAGGACGAACTTATCCGCAGCAAAATTGAACCTACGGTCAAATCGGAGCAGCCTGCCGAAAAGCCTGAGCCGCCGCCTATGCCCGCTGAGCCGGCGTATACCGTCCCCGACGATGGGAACGCAAATGCCGGGGAGGGGCAGAATGCTGCCGGATACTCCGATACACAGGCGGACGAGCAAACCGATATTCCCGAAAATAAGCCAAAATCGCCTATTATGCGGCTTGTGGACAAGTACGGCTACCTTATGGAGCAGCTGATAAAGCGTGACTTCAAGTCAAGATACAAGGGGACGTTTTTCGGCGTTTTGTGGAGCCTGATGTCGCCCTTTTCGATAATGCTGGTGCAGTATATCATCTTTTCACGTTTCTTTGGCAGAACGGAAAATTATGCTGTTTACCTGCTGACGGGCACGATGATATACAATTTTTTCCACGACTCCACTTTGCAGGAAATGTTCACTCTGCGGCAAAACGGAGGAATAATTTCCAAGATAAACGTGCCGAAGATAACGTTTTTTCTGTCAAAGGCGATTGCTTGTCTGATAAATTTCCTTTTTGTGCTGGTGATATATTTTATTGTGCTGATGATGTCGAAGGTCGAAATAACGCCGTATTGCATCGGGCTGTTTTTCCCTGTTATCCTTATGTTTATTATGAATATGGGGATAGGGTATATACTTTCGGGATTGTCGCTGTTCTTTAAGGATACACAGTATATTTACACTATATTCACAAGCGTCCTGAGCTACTTTTGTGCGACCTTTTACGAAGTGAGTATGTTCCCAGAAAATGCACAGAAGCTTTTCTATCTCAATCCCATTTACTGCTTTATAAAATATGCCCGAACGCTGGTGCTTGAGGCACGGCTGCCGTCCTTTAATTTGCATCTTTTGTGCTTGTTTTACACCCTGCTGTCGGTGACGGCGGCGTATATTTTCAATAAGAAATACAGCAAGAAGTTTATTTATTACATTTGAACCGATAAAAACAACCGCCTTACAGGTCATCACCTGCAAGGCGGTTTTGTGTGTTTTGTTAAAAATCAAATGCCCAATCGCCGATCTCGAATGCATAATGCTCGCCGTTGATATAGAGCGTATTATCGCCCACCCATTCGCAGTCCAGCTCTATCTCGTCCTTGCCGCTCTGTCTGTTGAGCTGCTTTACCATATCCGCATAGCCTGTGGCTCTCAGCTTTATAAAGCCGCCTATCTCCTTGTCCAGCGTGTTAGGCTCGACGTAAACTACCAGCTTGCCGTTTGCCTGATTTTGCACGTCTACGAGAATATATCTGTACTGACCGTCGGGGGAAACCTTTTCCTCCAGCACCGTGTCAATGGTCTTGGTATTGAAAATATTGACGATAAGGAAGAACGCCACTCCGCCGATTATATACATCAGCAGGAATATAGTTCCGAAGATAGTTTTCGCCGTATCGCCCATACCGCATGCGAAGAACGCAAACAGCGTTACGATAATTGCGGGGACGAGAAGCGGCCAGTTGCCCCAGTCCAGCAGCAGTGCGGGGAATAGAAACAGCATGTTGAACATTGCCGCCGCCGAGGTGACGAAGGATTTTCTCGTGTAAAAATACAGCAGTCCGAACAGCAGCGATATAATGGAGTAGACAACTGCGAACATTACCTTGTTCTCATACTCAATGTCGTAGAACAGCACGGCATAGTCGATCGCCACCAGCCCTGCGGTGTATAAAAGTCCCAGCAGGCTGACGCCCACGATGAACCATTTGTTTTTGAATATTTCAGGCATTTTCGTTACCACCTTTGCAATTATTGTCAGATAGGTACGGTGCTATCCGTTACCATACTACCATTATACAGCATTATTCCGCAAAAATCAACAACATTTCGGTAACAATCCGATTAAAAAAAGGAGCCGCCCTTCTCGGACAGCTCCGGAATTATTATCTGTATCTGATTATAAGCCGCATTACGAAATATGCAAGAGCAGCAAGCACGCCGAGGATAAGAACGATGAAGAAGATGATCATCATTATGTAGCCGAAGGTGCTTGTTCCCTTGGTTTCCGCATTGACCTGCTCGGGCGAAAAGTCGCCGACGTTGAACATCATATCGCCGCTGGGGTCGTAGATCTTCAGCTCGTCGATAGTTGCAACGACGCCGTTGTAATTATCCGCAATGGGAATGGTGATACCGAAATAGTTATTTGCCTGATCGGCGGGAACAGTCATAGAATAATGTACCCAGCTCTGCTTCTTAACGTCGATCACCTGTTCGATCCAAGCCTTGCCGTCAGAGAACACTTTGATCTCGTCAACGTGATTTTGAACAGCGGCATCAACATAAATATCAAATTCAAAGCGGCAGCCCTCGAAGCTGGACAAGCCAAACTGCTGAGAGGATAATCTTATTCCGCCGAATTTAGCGGGCAGAGCCTCCTCAAAGTTTTCCCTAATGACCAATGCACTTCCCGAAACCTTCTTGTCGTTTGAAATGCTCATTGTAAGGTTAGCTGCATCGGCTGAGCCAAATGTTTCCCATTTGGAAAGACCTGCCTCTGTATCAAAACAAAAAGTAGCACTTGCTTTAGCGGTGGAGGCATTATCCTCCTTAGCGGCGGAGCAAACTATACCGCCGAGTGTCATAACGGCTGCTGCGAAAACTGCCCCAATTAATTTTTTCATCGTCATCCTCCGAATTTGTGATATTTGAGCAAAACGTCCTCAGGCGGAATTAGCTCTACTAGATAATTTTAATACATTCCGCCCTGTTTGTCAATGGATTTCTGTGAATTTCCATTGACAAATCTTAGGCGATATTTTGTTTAAATTGCTAATGCGGGGGCTTAGTTTATTCCTGAAGGCTGAGGATTACCTCGCTGACAAGGTTTGCGGGAAGCTGTTCGTATCTGAGATAGCTGAATTTGAAGCTGCCCTTGCCCTTTGTTATCTGACGGAGAGTCATGGTAAAGGACTGCATCTCTCTCATGGGAACGTCGGCTTCTATCTCCGTAATGCCCTTCTTGACGGGGTTCATACCGAGAACACGGCCTCTTCTCTTGTTCAGGTCGCCCATAATATCTCCCGTATTGTCATCGGGAGCGGTAACGTAAAGCTTGCCTATTGGTTCAAGGATAGTGGGGTCAGCCTGCTTTAAGCCTTCCTTATATGCAAGGGAAGCGGCTGTCTTGAAGGACATTTCCGAGCTGTCAACGGGGTGATAGGAGCCGTCAACCAGGATAGCCTTCAATCCCACAACGGGACAGCCTGCCAGAACGCCCTTCTTTACGCAGTCCTGAAGTCCCTTTTCGACTGCGGGGAAGAAGTTCCTCGGAACAGCACCGCCGAATACCTTTTCCTCGAATACGAGGTCGTCGGAAACGCAGGGTTCAAACTCGATCCAGACATGACCGTACTGACCGTGGCCGCCTGTCTGCTTCTTGTATTTGCCCTCTGCCTTGACTTTTTTGCGGATAGTTTCTCTGTATGCCACCTGCGGAACGGTCAGGTCAATGTCTGCACCGAACTTAGCCTTAAGCTTTGCAGCGGCTATTTCCAGATGCTGTTCGCCAAGACCCGAAAGCACCATCTCGGAGGTGAATGGATCCTTTTCGTAGGAAAGGGTCTTATCCTCCTCAAGCAGCTTTGCCAGTCCGCCTGAGATCTTGCTTTCATCGCCCTGAGATCTTGCTTTGACAGCCATTCTGTAGCAGGGCTCGGGATAAACGGTCTTTTCGGCGGCGATAACTCTTGACGGGTCGCAGAGTGTGTCGCATGTGGACGCACCTATCTTGGCAGCAGCGACAATATCTCCCGCAAATGCTTCGGAAATTTCCGTCTGCTTCTTGCCGCATACGGAGTACAGCTTGCCGATCTTTTCGGACTGTCCCGTAGAAGCATTTACGCAGTCACAGCCCGAATAAATGCGTCCGCTGATTATCTTCATAAAGGACATTTTGCCAACGAACGGGTCTGCAACGGTCTTGAATATGTAAGCGGCAAGGGGATCGGTTTCGCTGTATGCAATCTCGGCGGGTTCGCCCTTTGTGTCGGTGCCGAAAACGGGGGCATTGTCCTGAGGTGCGGGAAGCAGCAGCTCAAACTCTTTCAGCAGCATATCAATGCCCGCTCCCGTAAATGCGGAGCAGCAGACAACGGGGGTGATGATGCCCTCGTTCATGCCCTTATGCAGACCGTGGATAAGCTCCTTCTGTGTGAACGGTTCGCCCTCGAAGAATTTCTCCATGAGAGCCTCGTCTGTTTCGGCAACGGCCTCGGAGAATGCGGCGATAAGACCGTCCATACGGTATTCCATCTTCTCGGAAATTTCGGCGGTGGGCATTTCAGTTTCGATAGCATTGCCCTTTTCATCGTATTTATAGGCTTTCATTTCGATAAGGTTAACGTAGGATACTATCTGCCTATCCTTGATAACGGGAACGACAACGGGGCAGACGGTGGGGCCGAACACTGTTTTCAGGTCGGTGAGGACGTTATAGAAATTAGCGTCGGGGTCGTCTATCTTGGTTACGGCAAACATTTTCGGACGCTTTGCGGCAACAGCCAGCTCATATGCCTTTTCGGTGGCTGTCTTAACGCCCGATTTTGCGGACACGGTTATCATGACCGTTCCCGCTGCGGCAATTCCTTCGTACATACCTGCGGCGAAGTCGAACAGTCCCGGTGTGTCCAAAAGATTAACTCGAATGTCGTTATATTCAAAGGAAGCGGCGGAGGTATTCAGCGACGCTTTTCGCTTTATTTCCTCGGGGTCGAAATCGCAGACGGTATTTCCGTCAGCGGTCTTGCCCAGTCTGTCGGTAACACCTGCTTTAAAGAGCAGAGCTTCAGCCAGAGAAGTTTTTCCCGAGCCTGCGTGGCCTGCGAGGGTAATATTGCGTATATTTGAAACGCTGAAATGTTTCATCTTGAATCGCTCCTTTTCGGAAAATCTAAATTGACCGCAGCAGTAACTGTGGTAATTACTATTATATAACTTTTCTGTGATGATTTCAATAGGTTGTTTGTAAATTATACAGATAATTATAAACTTGGGGATTGATTTTGTTAATAATGCACAATACAGTGTTGAGTGTTGAGAGTCGAGTGTTTAATTAATGTCTGCCGACCGTTAGCGGCGGTAAAAGCAGACGTCAATCAGCTATTGAGTACGCACCAATTTAATATAGTGTTTAGTATGATCCTCCTTTCATAGTCATAAATGTATCAAATACGCCGAACAAATCGCTTTTGTTTGTGAAAAACAGATGAAAAACAGCGAAAATACTAGACATCGAACGGTTTGTGTGTTATAATAATCTGTATGCGTAAGGCTCTGAGGCTTTTCGCAGATACTTAGTAAAAAATAGAATTTTTGGAGGAATATCCGAATGTTTAAAGCTAAAAAAATTCTGGCAGGTGCGGCTGCCCTTGCCGTTGCCCTGACCTGTACGGGCTGCTCCGATACCTCATGGGGTGCAAGAGCGGGAGATACCGAGTATAGAGCGGGTATCTACATTTATCACGCAATGAATGCGTATTTCGACGCCGAGAGCAATATGACCGAAACCGACACCGACGTTTTCGCTATCACCATTGACGATATGTCCGCTAAGGACTGGATGATGAAGGAAACCGAGAAAAATCTCAGAAATCAGGCTGCTATCGATCAGAAGTATGACGAGCTGGGTCTTTCTTTGGACGAATACAGCACAGCTTATGCCGACTATATGGTGGAGCAGATGTGGTCGCAGTACGGCGAAATGCTTGAGGGCTACGGCATCGGCAAGGAAAGCTATCGTGATGTATATCTCAATTCCATTAAGCGTGACGAGATATTTATGAAATATTATGACCCCGAGGACGGCATCACTCCCGTTTCCGAGGAGGACATCAAGGCTCATCTGCTGGACAATTACGCAAGAGTTAAATATATTCAGCTGAACCTTAAGGACGCAGAGGGCAATCTGCTGAAATCCGAGGGCAAGGCAGAGGTCATGAAAATGGCGGAGGATTATCTCAGCCGTGCCGAGAGCGGTGAGGATTTTGACGCTCTCATTGCCGAGTATAAAAACTATTGGGACGAGCTGACGGGTGCTAATGAGCAGCCTGAGGTCGAAACCGACGAAGATGGCAATATCCAGGGCGGCGGTCAGATCATCGCTATTGAGGACGCCGAGGGAAACACCATCACCCTGTTTGATGAAGAGAACGAAGTGACCGTTTCCGAAAGCCCCGCAAATGCCGATTCTCCCGAGGAGGAAACCTCTGTAAACGACGAAGCCGAGGAAACCACCGTCCCCGAAACGGAAGCCGATGAGGACGAGAGCGAAACCGAAACCGACGAGGACGAAAACGCCGACGAGGACGAGGATACAGACGAGGACGAGGAAAGCGAAACCGCCGAAACCACCGCTCCCGAGTCGGAAACCGAGCCTGTAAGCTCCGACAACACCGAAGCTGCCGACGAAACCGAAGCGGCTGAGGACGCCCTTGCTGACAGCGAAGAAGAGAAAACCGAGGACGCCGAGGCTGTCAACAACGAAAAGGTCATCAAGAAGGGCGACTACTCTCCCTCCAAGAACGTAAACGACGCTATCTTCGACACCATGAAGGACGGCGAATACAAGATCATCGAGGACGGCGAGTACTACTATCTTGTTTACAGAATGGAGCTTTTCAGCGATGAAACCTATTACGACAACAACAAGAACGCTGCTCTCTACGAGATGAAGGAAGAGGAATTTGCCGCTATGCTGGATAGTTTGGCACAGTCGCTGTCACTTACCATCAACGATGCAGCTGTTAAGAGATATAAGTTTGAGAAATTTGCAGAAGCATAATATTTCGAAATGAGTTCAGCCCCTGAAAGCTTTTAACTTTCGGGGGCTGTTTTTAATGCATAATTTATAATTCATAATGCATAATTATTATTTTATAATTCATAATTTACAATTGGCGATTTATGGCTTTTTGACATCGCCTCGGTGGGTGACTGCCTGATAGCCTGCTGCGGTGATACGCCGTTCAAGGCAGCGGCGGCATTCGGCGGCTTCATCGCCTGTGCATATCTTGTTGTCATAGATGGTATAAAGTCCCCTTACCGATACGGGGGACAGGTTGGGCATGACCACATTTGCCCCTGCGGACAGTCCCATTTCCCGACCGTTCGGGTGGATAGTCCCCAAAGCGGTGGTGGACGGTATCAGTGCATTGGGGAACATTAGCCGAATTATGGAAATAAGCCGAAGCGTCAGGGACAATTCCCCCGCAGGGTATCCCCCGAAAGGCGTGCCCGCTGCGGGGATAAAGGGACCTATGCCTATCATATCCGGCTGCAGCTTCTGCATAAACCGCAGGTCGCTGAGAATATTTTCCGCCGTCTGAAAGGGCGAGCCGACCATAAAGCCCGTGCCCGTCTGAAAGCCCGCTTCCTTTAGGTCGAACAGGCATCGCATACGGTTTTCAAGGCTCATTTCGGGCGGGTGAAGCTGTCGGTAATGGACGGGGTCGGCGGTTTCGTGCCGAAGCAGGTATCTGTCCGCCCCAGCCCGCTTATATGCAAGATAGCTTTCCTTCGATTTTTCGCCGACAGACAGGGTAACGGCACAGTCGGGGAAGCGTTCCTTGATGGCGTTTACCAATCGGCAAATGTGAATATCATCGTAAAACGGGTCCTCGCCGCCTTGCAGGACAAAGGTGCGAAAGCCCAGCGAATAGCCGTTTTTGCAGCAGTCCAGTATCTGTTCATCGGTCAGACGGTAGCGTTCACGGACGTTTTGGCAGCGAAGCCCGCAGTAAAAGCAGCTTCGGCGGCAGAAGCTTGTGAATTCTATCAGTCCTCGGAGATAGACCTCGGTGCCGTAGATGCTTCGGCGGACTTCATCTGCATATTTTTTCAGCTCTGCATCGTATTCGTCGGTTTCTATGAGATGAATAAGCTCCTCGTCGGGGAGGTCACGGCTTTCCCGAAGCCTTTCGGGGACGTTCATAGTGTCAGTCCTTTCATCTTCGCTTTTTTGTCTTAACTTGCCCGATGGCTTCGCTTATTTTTTCGTAGCATACGAGTGCATCTGTCCGTTCCTTTTCGGAAACGGATTTTTCACCGTAGCAGGAACGCTCAAACGCCGAGGTGAGGGGAGAAATGTCCGTATTCAGTATCTGACGGCAGAAGCCCTTCACATATCCTGCCGACATAACAGAGGTGTCAGCCTTCATTCGGCGGCGTATTTGGGCGAGCATTCGGTTGTACATAAGCACGACTGCCTTTTCGGGGGATATATTTGCCGCTTTTTTACGGAAACGCTTCTCGGAAATGCCCGGCAGCACAAACAGGCTGAACAGCACTGCACCTATTCCCAGCAGGACAAATATCCCGAGAATGATATACTGCCTTGCGGTCAGGTTATAGCTGACGCCGCTGCCCTGCTGTTCGTTGGAGGGAACAGTAGGCTCGAAGGTCATCCAGCCCGTTCCCGAAATATATACCTCGGGGAACGCATGAGCATTCTTTTCCTTTACTGCATATGACGAAAAGCCGCCGCTGCGTTGTGCGGCTTCCTCCGAAAGCTCCATAGTGTAGCCCTCGACATATCTCACGGGCAGCCCCACAGAGCCTGCCATCAGGCAGAATGCGGTGGCAAAGTCGGAGCAGGTGCCCTTTTTGCTTGTGAAAACGAAATAATCGGGGGTGTCCATTCCCTTGGGGGGACGGTAGTTCAGGTCGTATTCAAAGCCGCTTGTGATGAAATAATTTTGCAGTGCCAGTGCCTTTTCATGGGCACTTTTCTTTCCTGCGGTTATTTCGGCTGCAAGAGCCTTCATATTGTCGGAAACCTTCAGGTCGGAGAAATTCAGTATTTTTTCGGCGTTATAGTATTCGTCAAGGAAATCCTCAACGGTGACGGTGTACTCCTTCTGCTTGTTTTTCCGAAGGATACTGTCCGCCTCGATAAGGAGATTTTTCCACTGTGACATATCCTCGGCGGGAAGGCTGCCCTCCATAACAGACGTCCATTTCAGTGCGGAATATTCCGAGTAATAGCCGATGCTGTATGAGGTTTCCACCGTTTGCAGCTTGTTGTCGTCCCAACAGTACATTTCGCCGTTTATGGTCCTTGAGGTCTTGTCGGAAAGGTGATTTCCCTGAAGCTTTGTGGTTCTCAGGGGGCTGAGGAAGCACTGTGACGGCACTGTGGGGATTATCATTGCCCGCTTTTCCTCGTCCGAGATGCGGCTGCCCTCGGCTATTCTGTTTATGCCGTACTTTTCCGCCAGCTTGGGGTCAAGCTCGCAGGCTTTTTGGAGAGCGTCCCGCAGGTCTTTGTAGTTTAATGAGGAAAAATATCTCCGCCAGTCGGAAATGCCGTTTTGCATACTGTCCCCGGCGTCCCAGCGTTCGCCGTTGAAGTCAGTGAACACTTGACGTTTCAGGTAGAATTCCTCGTCACTATACACATAGTATAATGTCCTGTCGGAAAGGGAGGAGTAGAAGTCCGCATTTCCCGAATATCTCGTAAATGAGGACATTGTGCTTTGGGCAATGGAGGCAGCGTCCTCAGCGACCTTGTCGAAATCTATCTTGTAAGGCGTATCCTCCGATTTCGGCACAATAAGTCCCAGAATGACCGCCGCTGCCGCAAAGCCGCCGAGAAACAGCCGTCCGCCGCCGCTTATTTTCAGGGACAGTCCGTCCTCCGCTGAAAGGGTCTTGTATCTGTCACGAAGGGTCAGCAGCAGGTAAATGCCGATGAGCAGCACCATATAAACATAGGGAAGATCCTGCTCCCGCTTAATGTAAAGCACGCAGGGAATAAGCCCGATCATCAGCAGATAAAGCCTGCGGAAGGTCACCTCGGAGAAGTAGAACACCACCGAGCTTATAAAGAAGCAGAAGCCCAGCCAGCTGACAAAGGTGTACGCTGCCGCCCGTTCCACGTTGGGGTTATCGCCGAAGAACCACGCCATAAAATAGTTGTAGTCCCCGAAGCTGACGAAAACCATTCGCACCGACACGTTCCATACGATGAACATCAGCAGCACATAGACGAGCTTTCCCACATATTTTGTTCGGTTAGTAAAATCGCAGACAAGGTTAAAGAGGACAGTTCCGAAGATTATACCCAAAGTATATATTGAAAGAAAGCCCTGTCCCAGAACGTCCATTATGGCAAGCTGAATGAGCATTGCATAAGCCATTGAAAGGGTGCGGTTCACGACTGCCTTGGAGAAAAATTCCCCGAAGCTGCCGTATTTTTGATATTTTACGGTATTTTCGGCAGTCATAGTCAGCCCCCTTTTCTGATAACATAGCTGCTGTCAGCTATTCTCAGGTCGGCAAAGCCCCCGTATTCGGAAAATCCTGCGGGGGAAATATCCGCCGAACAGCATATCACGCCGCCGCAGACCGAGCTTCTTTCGGCGGCAAGCTCTGCAAGGCTTCGGTCGGGACAGGCGGTAAAGAGGATAACGGGAGCGTCCTTTCCCGCCATTGCCGCCGTTTCCTCGGGGATACGCTTCTCAAGCAGTTCGGGGGACAGCTCGCCCATTTCCGCACGGGAAAGCTCCGTCCGAAACCGTTCCAGCTCCTCAAGAGAGGTTATCTCCGAAAGCTGACGCTCCCTGCCGTAAAGCACGCTGACAAGGCAGCCCACGCCTGTTTTCACAAGCTCGGAGATTATCCCCAGCATTGCTTCCGCAGCGGTCTGACATATTATATCCACCGCCGCCGAACGTTCCGCTGTCATACCATTTCGGGAGATGGAAACGCAGTCGAGGATTATCACCTGCTTTGAGGAAATTATCTCATCGTCCAGCCGAACCATTAGCTTGTCCCGCTTGGCGGAAAGCTTCCAGTTTATGCGTTTTATGGGGTCGCCGGGGTAATATTCCCGATGCTCATAGCCCGCTATCCCGCCCGAAAATGAGTGGGACTCCTTGGTTTCCTCGCTGTCATCGGCATAGGCGGTGGCACAGATATACCGTACCAGACCCGTTTCATCGGATATTTCGGGAATATCGGGACATATGGCTGCCTTGAAAAGGTAGTCGCCCATTCCACGCTCTTTGTATATCTCAAAGGTAAAAAATCCCAGCAGGTCGCTTACGGTGCATTCGGTAATGCCCACCTGTGCCGTTCCCCAAAGCCTTGCGGTATATTCCTCTTCGAGAATGAAGGAGTTCTCCGCACCGTTTTCGGTCACCCGAGGGGCGGGCATAAAAACGGCACCCTTTGAGCCTGTTTTCGAGGTGAGCCGTCCGCTTTCCGCCAGCCGAACGGAAATAAGTGCGGCGGGAAACGGGAAACGGCATTTCACCGCCGCTTTCAGCCGCAGCCGTTCGCCCTTGTAGAGCATGGTATTATCCGAATCGGCATCAACAGAAATGCTTTTGCTTGTAAAAAACGCCGCAAACCATGACAGAAATGCGGCACAAATAAGCACAGTAAGGAAAAACCAGCCGATTTTTCCGTCAATAAGCAGGGCAAAGACCACCGTTAACGCAATAGCGGTCAGATACCCCAAAATTCGCTTTATATTCTTTTTCATATTTTCTCCAAAGTTAGTGTTAAGTGTTTAGAGTTGAGTGTTAAGTTTTTAGTGTGATACGGAAAATTTCGACATTAAATTCAACACTTAACATTTATCACTCAACACTGTAAAAACTAAACACTTGGAACAAGAACTTTTCCCGCAATAGCTGCCATAGCTTCCTCCTGTGACGGGAACTGTGCCTTGCCCTTGGGCGAAAGGATAAGCCTGTGTGCCAGCACGGGAACAGCCACTGCCTTGACATCATCGGGTGTGACGAAATCTCTGCCGTTTATATACGCCGCCGCCTTTGCAGTGCGGAACAGTGCTATCGTTCCACGGGGGCTGACACCCAGCCTGATAAGGTCGGTGGAGCGGGTGGCGGCACATATGGAGATGATATACTTCCGCACATTTTCCGACACGGTAACGCTGTTTCTGACCTTATCCTGCATATCGCAAATGTCCTCCGAGGTCAGGACGGCATCAACGGTCTTTTCGGTTATCTCCCGTTCGCTTCGGGCGAGAATGGAAAGCTCGTCCTCTAAGGTGGGATAGCCCATGGAAAGCTTCATCAGAAATCTGTCCATCTGTGCTTCGGGGAGATGATATGTGCCGTAGGTTTCCACGGGATTTTGCGTTGCTATGGTCATAAAGGGGCGGGGCAGGGCATAGGTCGCACCGTCGATGCTTATCTGCCGTTCCTCCATGACCTCCAGAAGGCTTGACTGTGATTTCGGCGAGGCACGGTTTATCTCGTCCGCCAGCAGGAAATTGCAGAATGCCGCACCCTTGCAGTAGGTGGATTTTCCGTCCCTGTCTATCATGGTAAAGCCTGTAATATCCGAGGGCATAACGTCTGGGGTCAGCTGTATACGGGAAAATTCGCCGTTCACAGACCTTGCCAGAACTGCCGCAAGCCGTGTTTTTCCCACGCCGGGCACGTCCTCGATAAGAATGTGACCCTCCGCCAGCAGTGCACAGACCGCCAGAGTGACCGTCTGACGCTTGCCGACTATGACCTTTTCGATATTGTCTATCAGAAGGTGAGTTCTGTTATCCATTTTCGGAATTCCTTTCGATCAATCCTGCTTATTTTTCTTGATAATAATAACGGTAACTGCCGCCGATACGCCCGAGGCGATAAGCACGACAATGACGATTATCAGCACCAGAGTTCCCGCAGATACTCCGCCGTTCTGTTCAGGCTGTGTGTCGGCGGGAGCGGCTTCGGTATTTTCGGCGGCTGCGGCTTCGGTATTGTCTGCCGATGAAACCTTCTCGGTATTTGCGGCGGTTTCCTCCGCTTCTGCCTTATTGTCGGCAGGGGCGGCTTCGGTTTCGGGGGCGGTGTTAGTTTCGGGAGATGCGGTTTCAGCCGTTCCCTGATAGTAATAAGGCTCGTTGGGGTCAACGTCGTATTCTACGGGAGCCTTTGTCCATTCGCCGTCGTCAAAGCCGATAGCGTCGGGGATAGCGTGGACGGTGGGTCTGCCGTTCTGGGGGAACATTCCGCCGCCGGGGGCGGGGGCTATTTCCGAATAGAAATATATCCCCTTAAGACTGTCACAATCGGCGAAAGCGTTCATTCCGATAATATCCACCGTCGGGGGGATATGCAGGTCGATAAGTCCGTAGCAGCGTGTGAAGCAGTTGTCGGGGATAGCTTTGAGTCCCATAGGCAGGTCGATAGAGGTAAGGGCACGGCAGCCGTTGAACACGCCGGGTGCCAAAGTTTTCAGCCCGAAGGGGAGAGTAATATCCGTAAGTCCCTCACAGTTTTCAAAGGCATAGTCAAGTATCCTTTCAACGCAGGAGGGCATATCTATCTTAGTCAGACGCTTGTTGTTTGCAAGGGCTGCTCTGCCAATTTCCACGGTATTTTTCGGCAGGCTGATATAGGTAAGATTGTTTCTGCCCTGAATTGCGTTGTCACAGAAAACGCCGTTTTCCGCTTCGCAGCCTGAAAGCTCGATGAATTCCAGATTAGGCAGACCGCAGATAGCACCGTAATCGTTAGAACCGAGAGTTCCGCCCGAAACGGCAAGACGCTTTATGTTGTTGAAGTCAACGCTTCCTCTTGCCTCGTCAATGGCAGACTGAAGCTGACCCTTTTCAAAGGAGGTTATCACAATAGTGCTGTCGTCGGTTTCGGCGGAAGCGAAAACGGAAAACAGCGGCAGAGCGATAAAGCCCAGTGCCATTACCGCACACATTACAATTACAAAAATTCTTTTGCCGAGGCTTTTTTCCTTCTGAGGATAGCTGTTCTTTTTATTGCTCATTTCTATCAGTTCCTTTCGGGGTTGAATTTACCTGCTTCTGTTATGCTGTTATGGTCGAACACCAACGCCGACGTTGTCAGGGGACGATCCGCAGCGTTATACTCCTTGACAACAGCCCTGCCTATTTCGTCCGCCACGTCTTTCGTGAGATTTTCCAAGGCGATGACCGATGCCGAGGAGGGGGCAAGGACTATGTATCTTTCGCCCAACAGCTTTGCCATTTTCGGACGGAAATTGTTGCAGGCGATAAATGCCGCCGTAAACACGGGATATTTCGGTTCTATCTCGACTGCTTTAAGGTCGCTTCGCAGTCCCGTTTCGATAAATTCGCAGCTGTCCATCAGTCTGCACATATTCTTATCTGCGGCGGAAACAGCGACCTCTTTAGGCACAGCCCATCTTCGGAGATACTCCTCGCTGAAAAGCTTTATGTGGACATCATCGACGGTGCATACCACGACTTTTTTCAGACCTGCCGCAAAGTCTGCACTTATCATATATTCCGTGACCTCTTCCTCGGGCAGCAGGATATACCGCAGAAACGCCTGACCGTTTGTAAAGGAAACCATTCTTGCTTCTGCTTCGGCTTCTTTTTCAAGGCGTACAACTATACTTTCTATCTCATCTGCTGAAATATCGTCAAAATCACGGTAGCCCGACAAATCCGCCTTAAAGGTGATATGATTGTCGGTTATCTCGAAAATATCGCCGTTTCGGGAAACTATCTTCATTCCCAGCCGTTTAAGGGCGGCTTTCAGCTCTTTGGTTAATCTATCCGCATACAGCATCGGGGGCTGTCCTCCTTGTTTGTCTGATATTTCTATTATAACATATTTATTCCTATTTTACAAGAAGAAAATTTAAAATAGTGTTTAGTGTTGAGTGATTAGTGTTGAATTTAATGAGAAAAGCAAAAAAGATAAAAGTTTCGTCCACCTTTACAAAGGTGGCAGGGTCAAGGGACGGCGTCCCTTGTCGCCCGTCGCAACGGGCGAAACACCCTTTCCAGCCGCTAACAAATAACACTCAGCCAACAGTAAAAAACCACAAACAAATCAGAAAAAAAAGCACCGCACACAAAAGCAACAGTAAAGCATCTATCAATCGACTGTCACAAACGCCGTGGAAACTCGTTACGGTGTGCGGTGCCGCAAAAAATTTGTCGGGGTTAACCCCCGACAAATTTTTTGCCCTCGGGGACGGTGAAGCCGTCCCATTTCCCACAAAATTTGGACGGTTTTCCGCAAGTGTTGAATGACAGCTTGTGGTTCTATTGCAAAATGGATATGACCGACAGCTTTTTATTCTGCTGTTTTGTTGTAAAATAGCGATAACCGCAGGTTCTTTCCGCCGCTTGACAGCGGCGGCGGGGGCAAAAAATAAATCGGGGGTTAACCCCGATTTATTTTTTGCGGCACCGCACACCGTATCTGTTTTACACGGCTTTTGTTATTGTCGTGAATTTGTTGCTTTACTGATTTGTTTGTGTGCGGTGCTTTTTTTGAACTGTTGCTTTTGTGTTTTTTACTGTTGGCTGAGTGTGGATTGTTAGCTGCGGATTTCGCCCGTTGCGACGGGCGACAAGGGACGCTGTCCCTTGACCCTGCCACCTTTGTAAAGGTGGACGAAACTTTTATCTTTTTTGCTTTTGTTTATTCATCATCGGGATATGCGGGCTCAATAGCGATGATCTCACCCTGTACTCCGACCGAGTCATCGGAGCTTTCTTCGGTCCGGAAAGCCTCGGGATTGGTGAAATCGGACATTTTATAATCGTCAAAATGACTTAATATGCCCTCGTCATGAGTGTCGGAAAGGCTTATGACATCTGCTGTTACCTCTGAGCTTACGCCTTCATAGGTGTATGTTTCCACGAATTTAATCAGCTTGCCCGTTTCGTCAAACCAGTAGCTGATAAGGTCGTTTGCGTCCCCGCCGATATAGGAGGATTCGACGATATAGTTCTTATCGTTAACGGTCTGCTCGGTGACAGCCATATTTTCCGAAAGCAAGCTGCCCATTGATTCGCCGAAATAATCCTGCGGCGTAACAACGGTAAATGTGCCGTCGTCCTTGGTGATGATGCCCGATTTCGAGCCGTGGTCATAGGTGTAGATAAGTCCGCCGTCGCTGAGAAGGCTCATATCGGAAGTGCTGTCATTGGCTCTTGCACCGACCCTCTCGCCGTCCGAGGACATAATGATGAGCATTTCTCCGCTTTCCTGAGTAAGAGTCAGCATCATAGTGTAAACGTTCATTCCGCTTATCTTGGCTATGTATTTCCCCGTATTGGACTCGGCATATGCCACCTGTTCGCCTTCAAGGGGAGCGGGGGGCTCGGTTTCGGAAACGGCTTCTGTGGTTTCGGCGGGGGCTTCCGTTTCGGGATTTTCGGAAACGCTTTCCGATGCGGTGGTTTCCGCTGTGTCGGAGGGAGCTTCCGCTGTATCTCCGCCCGAGCAGGCGGTCAGAGTAATGCAGGAAACTGCAAGCAGTGCGGCTAAAAGTTTTTTCATTTTAATATCTCCAATCTTTATGAATTCTTTATATTTACTTAAGGGTTTCTAAAATTTCCCGTTATATAATAATAACTGTAAAGGGGGAAACCCGAAATGAACTGGGTGCTGTATTTTATTGTTTTCTGGCTGTTGTTTATTATCCCCGCCATAACAAGACGCAAACAACGCAGGCGGATAAAAAGATCAAAAATGAGAAGAAGAAAGGGGCGTAAAGCCATGAGCTATGAGCTTATCAAGAAATTTATAGGAAAGAAATGTATGCTTCACGGGGAAAATGATTTTTCCGTTCCCACGGGAATTATTCTTACCGTTGAGGACAACTGGGTCGAGATAGAGCTTGACAACAAGACCACCAAGCTTGTCAACCTCGATTATGTAACTCAGATAGAGGAATGGCCCGAAAAGAAGAAAAAGTAACAAGGGCTATTATATCACATTTTATTGCGTTTGTCAAATAAAATCGGAGGCTGTTTTGCTTCCGATTTTTTCTTTTTTTCGGGGGCAAAATTTTGCTGTCTGCATATTATAATACTAATTCCTAATCTCCTTATAGACTCTGTCTATAAGGAGAGCCGCCTAAAAGGCGGCAAGTCAAAACCGTCGGTTTTGACGGAATTAGTATTGTACGGCTTTCCTTTGCGGCTTCGCCGCACCCACCGCAAAGCGGTGGGAATCAACCTATAGACAAGGTCTATAGGTTGATTAGGAAATAGTATAAAGTGCTGTCACTATTTAAATAATATTAGGAGGAAATTATGCATACAGAAAATTTTGCCGCCGATTCCCTGGAGCTGCACCTGTTTTTCGCTCGGATAATGAAAGAACACTCGCTGTTTCTCAAAGCGGGATTTACTCCCGTAAATGCAGGGTTCGCCGAAAGGGCTGAGCGGTTTGCGAAGGAATTTGAAAAGCTTCTCTGCAATGCAGTCGCTCTTGCGGACGGAAATATCGGCGAAAAGGTGCTGAACTCGGGGGAGATAGTCACCGAATTCACCCTTGCCGCCGAAAAACAGACGGAAAGGCTCACGGGGCTGCCCATAGACAGCTCCATCACCGAACGGGAGCTTCGGCTGTCCCGCTGCGAAAGAGAAGCCGCCGATCTTGACTGCCGTGTAAAGCGGCTCAACAGGCGGGCATTGGAGATGGTGAACGGGCTTATCTCGCTGAAAGAAGAGATAATCGGCTCGGTTGCGGGCTGCCGGATATTTACCGCAAACTATCCCCTGCTTATTGAACATATATTGCGGGAAGCAAAGTTATACAGAAAGTATATTTATATGCTGGAAAAGGACGGTTTTCTGTCCGCCCGCTCCGTAAAAGATACCGAGTGCTTCTGGAACAGGATAATGATGGAGCACGCTCAGTTTATCAGGGGACTGCTTGACCCCACAGAAACGGAGCTTATCCGTTCGGCAGATATGTTTGCGGGGGATTACGCCGCCCTTCTTCAGGCATGCGGAAATGCACAGAACCGTTCTCTTGCCGCCGATTCTATGGCGGAAACGAAGAAATTCAAGGATTTCAAGGCGGCGGGTGCAAAGGGTATCATCGACTGCCGTATACGCTCGGTAATACTTCCTCTTCTTGCAGACCACGTTCTCAGGGAGGCTAATCATTTTATCAGGATTCTTGAGGAATAAGGAAATGCCGTTCGATGGGTGTCCCCTCGTCTTTGGCGGGGGGCACTTGCCTAAATACGTCGTTTAATTATGCACAAATTCCCGAAAAACTCAAACGATTTCGACGATAGCTTTTACAAAGTTTTTTCTTAATAAATTTAAGCCATTTTTTCTATTGACAAAATCGGGGTTTTGTTATACCCTATTCAAAGTATTATCCTATTTTGAAAGGGAATAGAAAAATGAGAGAGCTTACTTCGGGAAATCCCGCAAAGGTGCTGCTTAGCTTTGCACTGCCTATATTTATCGGAATGCTGTTTCAGCAGTTTTACGGAATGATAGATACGGTCATCGTCGGACGGCAGATAGGCGTTGACGCTATTGCCGCCGTCGGTGCGACCACATACATATCCAATCTGCTGATAGGCTTTATGTCGGGTCTGACAAACGGCTTTGCTATTATCACCGCAAAGCATTTCGGTGCGTCCGACTTTGAAAGGCTTCGCCGTGCGGTGGGAGGGACTATTATTCTCGGGCTGGCGGTGTCGGCAATATTCACCGTTATCAGCATGGTGTTTCTGAAAGATTTTCTCCGTCTGCTGAACACTCCCGAGGATATTTTCGATACCTCATACAGCTACATTTCCATTGTCCTTATGTTTATGACGGCGGCTATGCTTTACAATATGGCGGCGGGCGTTCTCAGGGCGGTGGGGGACAGCCTTACGCCGCTGCTGTTTCTGATGTTTTCGTCATTTCTGAATATTGTCCTTGACCTGCTTTTTATGGCAGAGCTGGGAATGGGCGTTGAGGGTGCGGCGTATGCTACCGTTATCTCGCAGACCATCTCATTTATACTCTGCTGCATTTATATCGTAAAAAAATTCCCCTTTATCCTGCCAAGCATAAACGACCTGAAAATAACCGTTCACGAGGTTATAGAGCTGCTTTCCATGGGACTTTCCATGGCTCTTATGTTCTCCATTGTCGAGGTAGGCTCGCTGGTATTGCAGAGGGCGATAAACCGTTTCGGAACGGATACTATCGCTGCACATACAGCCGCAAGAAAGCTCAGCAGCATACTTATGCTGCCGTTTTCGGCAATGTCCTCGGCAAGTGCGACCTATTGCAGCCAAAATCTCGGTGCAAAGAAAAACGAGCGTATCGGCAAGGGCGTGAAAAGTGCTGTGCTAATTGGTTTCCTGTGGTCTGCTGTGGCTGTTTTCGTGGGATTTGTTCTTGCAGAGCCTATCATCAGGCTGATAACAGGCACGGACGATGAATACATTATCGGCACGGCTGCTATGTATATGCGGGTGAACACGCCGTTCTATCCTGTCCTTGCAGTGCTCAGCATAACAAGAAGCTCTTTGCAGGGCATCGGAAAGAAGGCTGTGCCTATTTCAAGCAGCTTTATCGAGCTTGCGGGAAAGGCAGCGGCAGCGTTTATCCTGACACCGGCTTTGGGATATTTCGGTGCAATGATATCCGAGCCTATTGTCTGGATATTTATGGCGATAATACTTTCTATCGGATTTATCACCGAGATACGAAAGCTGAATGCTTCGGCATCGGAAAATATCATAACGGAGGTAAAGGCAAATGAAGCATATTAAGCTGGAAAAGGTCCCGAAATGGGTGCTGTTTATCTTCTGTCTGCTGTGTATGGCAGGCAGCACAGCGGCACTTATTTTCGGAAAAAAGAAAAACGGACGGAAGGATTTTTAATTCATAATTCATAATGCATAATTCATAATTATTAATTATGTTATCGCAAATGTGGTATTACAAACCGACATAGCTCACTAAGGCATCAGGCGGGAAACCAACAACAAACTACCCCAAGCACAACAAATCATATCCCATCACAAAAATGTAAAGCGGGGAAAAGAGGGTGGGGTGAAAGGGAAAAGAGAGTGC
>CAZINI010000046.1:0-23766 GCA_964540575.1 uncultured Ruminococcus sp. | reverse complement strand
CGCAAGTTTTTTACGCCGATTTCTTCTCCGTGATTTAAATGGTGTTTAGTATAAGAGTTGAGTGTTGAGTTTAATGTGCAAAGCGGCGGGGGATTCCCCGCCGCTTTGCGTGTCGGAACGTGCTGCCTTTGTAAAGGTGACAAACCGCCTAAAAGGCGGCAAGTCAAAACCGGAGGTTTTGACGGAAATAGTATAACTCAACACTAAACACTCAACACTAATCACTGCCTTTGCAGTTCTCTGATAAGCGAGTTTATCTGCAAGCGTATCCTGTCACGGCTGATGCCCGAATAGCCGTCCTTTTCCGCAATACGCATAAGATGCTCCTGACAGGCAAGCACCATCTCGGGACGCCGCATTTCCAGCATCATTGCAGGGGGGGCGTCACCCCGTGCCAGCAGTGCCAGCCCGCCGTCATTGACAAGGAGGTTATATCCCGGCCAGCGTTCCGCACTTATGGGCAGGAAGGTGTAGTTTTCGTATTCGTCCATCAGTCGGAGAATGTTTTTCAGGTGCATAACATAGGTTTCGGGAGTATAGCAGGGATAACCCTCATAGGGCATATACGGGCTGCCGATGGGGATAGTCCCCGAGCGGACGTGTTCTGCCGAGGAGAGCCTGCATATATCAAGAAAGGGGCTTTCCTTAAATCGTTTTTCATACATAGGAAGATCGTTACGGATCTTTTGGTAGGCATTTGCCCATTCGGGGAACGGAGAGCTTTCGATAGACTCTATGCAAATGTCGATAAGCTCGGCGGGCATAGTGCAGGTGGAAATGGGAGCGACCTTCTGGCAGACTGCTCCGTTCATAGTCATAAGCTCATTGATAGACGGGTAAAAATATTCCGCACCCTTGTGTACCGTCAGTGCAGGGCGGCATGCCGAAAGAAAGTCACTGAACTGCTCGCAATGGGCGTTTACCAGCTTTTTTTCGTTGGAAACCATTGTTATTGCTTTTGCATCTCCCGTATGTGTACCCATAGTACACATAACACACTGCCCGGGTGCAACTATTATGGAATGAAAGTATGGCGGGCTTTGGATTCGGGGATAATAATATACCTTTGCCCGTCCGCTTGCATAAATGGGAAGCATAAACTTTAGGCTTTCCGAATATGAATCCATACGGCTTACGGGAGGAAGTATCTGAGTGAATGTGCATCCGTTCTTCAGATGCTTTTTTATTTTTGCGATCAATTCAAGGGCAAATTGATAGTCTGAAACAGCCCAGTTTAAATCGGTATTGTCGTAGATGCCCACAGGTCCGCCGTCTATAATGCTGAAAACGTGCCTGAGTGCTTCCTGCCTGCCGTCGTCGCCGTAGTAGAAAACAGTCTTTTCGGGGGAAACGGCTTTCTGCTCCGACGCAGGTTCCTCGTCTTTTATATGCTTATCCAGCTGCAGCCCGTCGATAATGCTGTCCACAATATCAGTTTCGTCCGTAAGCCAGCGTTCCAGCTGCATTGCAAGCACCTTGACAGGCGTTTCCGTTCCGATGGACGCTATCCCTGTGATCTCCGCCAGTGCTTTCCTCTGATAATCCGCAGTGCAGAGGGAGGCGAAGTAAAACGCTATATTTTTTATATGCTCCCGATTGCGGGGCATTCCTCTTCTGCCGTTTCGCAAAAGGCTTATGAGAGATGGGTCTACGGATATTTCCGCCGCAAGCCGCTTGTTTGTCGTTTGGGTTATTTTCATTAAAATATTGAGCTTATCGCAGAATTCCATTTAAACTGCCCACCTTTTCCTATATTACAGAACCTGAAATTAGTATAAACAAGATATATGAACGGGATATGTACTTATCATTTCTAAAAAAAAAAAAAAAAAAAGCGATATTGCAGAAAGTGTCACGAAAAATTACACGTCATTCAGTATGACAAATTACAGAAAATACTTGAAATTATTCAGCTAATCGTATATAATATTTATGGAATAAGGTGTCGATTTGTGCCGAATATTCAATACTTTTTTAGTTTATTATGCAAAACATTTGCATATTTTAGCATGATATTCCGAAAAAGCGTTACACAAACTGTCATTTTTATTCCTTTTGCTGTTAAAATAATTATAGTTTTTCTCATTAACCGCAGATGAACAGGCTGGGGGCAATATTTTGGATAAAAAAATCGAGTTAAAAAACGATCATTATATTATTGACAAGGATTACAAGCTCCTTTCCTTTAATCAGTCGGTGGCGGACAGATATACGGGGATAAAGGTGGGCGATCTTTGCTACAAGGCAACTATGAACAGGGACACGCCCTGCCTTCACTGCCCTATTGCAGGCAATTCCGACTGTGACAGTCCTATCTATTTCGACCCGTTTTACAACGACTGGACAGAGGCGATATTCAGCGAAACGGCGGACGGGAATTACAGCGTCATCTGCCGTCCTGCAAATAAGGACAGCTTTGACTTTATCGGTGAGAAGCACAGAAGTGAGCTTCTCGGGGATATTTCGGGGGAAGCTGTGAATGAACGGCTTGTTGCCAAGGTCCGTGAACAGCTGGAGATAATCGAGGGATTCAATCGGCTGTTCTTTTCCGTTTGCGTTATCGACCTGACGAACAGGACATTCCGCCTTGCTTCTACTCGGGACAATATAAGCAAGGCTATAGGTATGAAGGGCAATGCGGACAGTGCTCTTGAATATATGTGCAATGAGTATGTTCTGCCCGAATTCAGGGAGGCTGTGAAGGCGTTCAGCTGTCTTGACGACATTGACGAAAGAGTGGGGGACAAGTCTTCCGTTACTATTGATTACAAGGGCGTTATGGAGGGCTGGTCAAGGGGTATCATCATTCCCATAAGCCGTGACGAAAACGGTAAGATCACCAAACTGATATACGCACTGATGGCTATTCGGGGGGATAAGGAAAAAGAACTGCTTCAGCAGGCGGCTCTTGAGGAGCAGATGGCGGTCATTACGGGGCTGGCTGCCGAATATTTTTCGGTAATGCTTGTGGATTATCAGAATGACACGGTGAGAGTATACAGAGAAAACGGCGATGAGGGCAGACGTATAGGCAGCTTTATCAGCGGCTATAAGAGCTGGTCTAAGGCGGTAAGAGCGTATGCCGACAGGTTTGTTCCCAAAGAGGAAAGGGAGGTATTCTGCAAGGCTCTTTCCAATGAATATATTGCGGAGAACACAGAGGAATACAGCTTCAACTATACGCTGACAAGCGAAAACGGCGTTTCCCATCTTCAATTCAAGGTCGCATATGCGAAGGACAAGAAAGGATGTCAATTTGCCGTAGTCGGTACAAAAAATGTGGATAAGGAATTCCACGACAGGGAACAGCTTAGGAAGGCACAGCAGGAAATAGCACGAAGCTACAGTATGATCTCGGGGTTAAGTCAGGAGTATCACACCGTCTGGCTGATAACGGCGGCTGACAGGGTGATGCACCTTTTCCGTTCAAACGGGGGTTCCTCTTTATCGGAATTTGTCAGCAAAAATTTCAACGGTCATGAGTATACCTCTGCTATCGATCTTTACATAAATACCTATGTTGATGAAAATGACAGAGAACGGGTCAGGGCGGCTTCCGCTTATGATTCCCTGCTTGAAAATATCGGGGATAAGGGGATATACATAATAAATTATCTCCGCCACGATGATAAGGGAAATGAAAACTATCATCAGATGGCATTTGCAAAGGCGGAAGAGGAAAACAGCGATGCGGTGAATATCGTTCTCGCTTTCCGTAATGTGGACAGTATGGTCAAGGAGGAGCAGGAAAAGCAGCGGGTGCTGCGGGACGCTCTTGCTGCCGCCGAACATGCAAACCGTGCAAAGACTACCTTCCTCAACAATATGTCCCACGATATTCGCACGCCTATGAACGCTATCATCGGGTTTACGTCGCTGGCGGCTGCTCATATCGACAACACCGAGCAGGTCCAGGGGTATCTGGAAAAGATACAGATCTCCAGCAGGCATCTGCTGAGTCTTATCAACGATGTGCTGGATATGAGCCGCATTGAGTC
Source organism: uncultured Ruminococcus sp. (assembly GCA_964540575.1). Taxonomy (GTDB): domain Bacteria; phylum Bacillota; class Clostridia; order Oscillospirales; family Ruminococcaceae; genus UMGS1889. Next base: position 19,768 of record CAZINI010000046.1, on the reverse strand, counting down.
GGGCAAGGTCAGGATAGAGGAAAAGGAGACCCATCTGCCCGAGGTAATGCACGACCTGCGGACGATAGTTCAGTCGGATATTACTTCAAAGCAGCTGGATTTTTACATAGATACGGTGGACGTTATCAACGAGGACGTTATCTGCGATAAGCTTCGGTTAAATCAGGTGCTGATGAACATTCTGAGTAATGCTATGAAGTTCACCAAGCCCGGCGGTATCGTCAGTCTGCGGCTTATGCAGAAGCCCTGTGCACAGAAGGGCTTTGCACGGTACGAGTTCCACATTAAGGATAACGGCATAGGTATGAGCCCCGAGTTTATTTCCCACGTTTTTGAGCCGTTTGAACGTGAAGCGTCCAGCACCGTCAGCGGTATTCAGGGAACGGGGCTGGGCATGGCTATCACGAAAAATATTGTGGATATGATGGGAGGCACTATCCTCGTTGAAAGCGAGTCGGGCAAGGGAACGGAATTTACCGTTGTATTGCAGCTGAAGATAAGCGGAGAAGCGGTCAAGCACGAGGCTATCCCCGAGCTGCAGGGGCTTAGGGTGCTGGTCGCCGATGATGACGCCGAAACCTGCATGAGCATATGCAAAATGCTGGGCACGGTGGGTATGCGTTCCGAGTGGACGTCCTATGGCAAGGAGGCTGTTATCCGCACACGCTTTGCAATTGAGCAGGACGATGAGTTCAACGCCTACATTATCGACTGGCTTATGCCCGATATGAACGGCATTGAGGTCGTTCGCCGAATACGCCGCATTATCGGCGAAAGCAAGCCCATAATCATTCTTACCGCTTACGATTGGGCGGATATTGAGGAGGAAGCAAGGGAGGCGGGCGTTACGGCGTTCTGTTCAAAGCCGCTGTTTATGTCCGAACTTCGGGATATTCTCAGTCAGCCGTACATAACAGAATGCGGAAAGGAAGCATCCGCCGAAGAGAATACTGTTGATTTCACGGGAAAAAAGATACTTCTGGTGGAGGATAACGAGCTTAATCAGGAGATAGCTGCCGAAATTCTCCGTGAAGCGGGTTTCCTGCTGGATATTGCAGGGGACGGCGATGCGGCGGTGGATATAATGGCAAAGTCCGTACCCGGGCAGTATGACCTTATTCTGATGGATATTCAGATGCCTATTATGGACGGATACGAAGCTACACGCCGCATAAGGCAGCTGCCAAACAAGTATGCCGCCGAGATACCCATATTCGCAATGACCGCAAACGCATTCGCCGAGGACAAGGAGAACGCTCGTGAGGCGGGTATGAACGGGCATATCTCAAAGCCCATTGAGGTGTCAAAGCTTATGGACGCACTCACTCAGGTGTTTATCGGGATAGATGCAAAAAAAGCCGCCGAAAAGCGAAAGGGCAGTTCCGCAAAGACTCCCAAATCCAAAAAATAAGCGGAAGGAGGGACCGTATATGAAATCGGGACAAGAAAAATCAAATTCGATGATAGAGCATATTTTCGGTCCCGAAATGCTGCTTGAACACGAAACACAGCTTATAACCGCACTGTCTGCCTGTGCGGGGGCGTATTACGAATTTAATGTGACAAAGAATATTATCCTCGGCACGCCCATACAGGTCATTGACGGTGTGGAATATTCCATTCACGAGCAGGTGGGGCTGCCGCCTCACTGTCCATATACGGACGTTATAAATTACTGGGGCGAAAAGCTGGAGCCTGAGGAACAGGAAGCGTATTTCAGCTTCTTCGACAGAAAGCATCTCACGGAATGCTTTGAACGGGGCGAGCGGCAGATAAAGCACGTTTACTGGACAAAGGACGTTCTGGGAAATCCCATGCTTGCAGAGCAGAACATTCTGCTCTATGAGGACGTTACAAACGGCGATCTGCTGGGGCTTACCTATGTCAAGGACTTAAAGCCCATGAGCGAGCTTGCACAAAGGGAAAAGGCTGCCCGTCAGGCGGCGGAAAAGGCACTTTCCCGTGCGGAGCAGAGCAGCAGGGCAAAGACGGCGTTTCTTTTCAATATGTCCCACGATATACGAACGCCCATGAATGCTATCATCGGATTTGCGGATATGATTGCGGCAAATCCCGGAAATGAGTGGCTGGTCAGAGATGCGGCAGAAAAGCTCCGTTCCGCAAATGCGGTGCTGATGGAGCTGCTGAACAACGTTCTCGACCTGTCAAGGATAGAAAGCGGAAAGACGGTGCTTGACCCCGCTCCTGCCGATCTCGGGAAAATGGTTCGGGATATTCGCTCAATGTTTGAAGCGGATATGCAGTCGGAGGGCATCGGGTTTACGGTGGAGCAGCAGCTGACGGAAAGCACGGTCATCTGCGATAAGCTTCGGCTGGAGCAGATATTTATGAATCTTATCAGCAATGCAAAGAAGTTTACGCCGTGCGGGAAAACGGTGAATTTTTCCGCCGTGCAGACTGCTCCCGAGGAATACTGCTTTACCGTCACCGACACGGGCATCGGTATGAGCAGCGATTTTCAGGAACACGCCTTTGACGAGTTTGAACGGGAGAGAAGCTCTACCGAAAGCGGCGTAAAGGGCACGGGTCTGGGACTGGCTATCGTCCGAAGGCTTGTGGATATGATGGGCGGCGAGATACGCCTGAAAAGCGAGCAGGGCGTTGGGACGGAGATAAAGGTGCTGCTTCGGTTCAAGCCTGCCGAAATGTCCGCTGTTCGGGAGGAAGCCGTTTTGGCTCCCGACCTCGGCGGGAAACGCATTCTCATTGCTGAGGATAACGAGCTGAACAGAGAGATAGCCGTTGGAATACTCCGTGGGGCGGGGCTTGTCACCGAGGAGGCGGAGGACGGCAGTGCGGCTGTCGAAATGCTTTCTCAGGCGACTGACGGGTACTATGACCTTATCCTGATGGACATTCAGATGCCCGTTATGGACGGCTACGAGGCTACCCGCCGCATAAGGCAGCTGCCCGACAGCAAAAAGGCATCCGTACCCATAATCGCTATGACGGCAAACGCTTTCGACGAGGACAGGGAAAATGCATTCAAGGCGGGAATGAACGGGCATATTTCAAAGCCTATTGACGTTAACAAGCTTAAAAGGACAATTTCAGCCGTGCTTGAAAATAAGGGTGAAAAACGATTTTTTTGTGAAGATAAATGACTGCCGATATATTCGGCGTTTACGATAAATATTCAATGATAATAATCAAACGGAGGTCAGACAAATGGAGCTTTTGGAACAGCTTAGAGAGCTGGGCGTAAATACTGATGAGGCACTTGCCAGATTTATGAACAATGAGGATCTTTACAAGCGAATGCTGCTTAAATTCCCGCCGAATATCGAGAAGCTGGAGGTGCTTCCCTTTATCGAGTCGGGAGATTACAAGACCGCTTTGGCAAATGCTCACACCATTAAGGGCGTTACGGGAAATCTTTCGCTTACGCCGCTTTACACAGCATATTCGGAGATAGTCAGCCTTTTCAGGGCGGACAAGCCCGAGGAGGCAAAAAAGCTCCTGCTGGAAACTCTTCCCGTTCAGGATAAAATAATTGCCTGTATCAATGAGCAGGGCTGAGAGCGGCTGCATTGACAGAGAAACATATATTAAGGTGATGATGAAATGAAAAGAAGTATCCTCATAGTTGATGATATGGACATCAACAGAGAAATTCTGGCAGCGGCATTCAGTGAAAAATACAATATCATTGAAGCGGAAAACGGAATAGAAGCGGTGAATATCATCGAGGAAGGCAAACACGATATTGCCGCTGTGCTGCTGGACCTTGTTATGCCCGAGATGGACGGTATCGCCGTGCTGAAAAGAATGAACGAAAACGGTTCTATCGTGCATATCCCCGTTTTTATAATAACCGCCGAGGAAAACGAAACGGTGCTGATAGAGGCTTACAGCTTGGGTGCTGTTGACGTTATCACAAAGCCCTTTATGATGACATTCCTCAAATGCCGTATCGAAAATATTATCGAGCTTTACGATCACAGAAATGACCTGGAGGATCTGGTGAATGAGCAGGTCAAGAAGATGAGCAAGTTCAATCAGTCTATGGTGGAGGCTCTGGCAACGCTGGTGGAATTCCGTGACTGTGAATCCGGGGGACATATCAAGCGTATCTGCGGACTGACCGATATTCTTATGAACAAGGTCAGCAGCATGTACCCGGAATACCGTCTGCCTAAGGCGGAGATAGACAAGATAGTCAGTGCTTCCGTTCTCCACGATGTGGGCAAGATAGCTATCCCCGACAGTATCCTGAACAAGCCCGGCAGGCTCACTCCCGAGGAGTTTGAGATAATGAAGGAGCATACTGTCAAGGGCTGTGAGATACTTCATAAGATACCATATATGATGAATGACAATGTGTATAACTATGGTTACGATATTGCCCGTCATCACCACGAAAGATGGGACGGTATGGGCTATCCCGATAATCTTGAGGGGGATAAGATAACCATTTGGTCACAGGTGGTTTCGGTAGCGGACGTTTACGATGCATTGGTATCGCCCAGAGTATACAAGAAGGCGTTCGACCACGATACTGCCGTAAAGATGATAATGAACGGCGAGTGCGGTGCATTCAATCCCAAGGTGCTGAAAGCCTTTGAGCTGTCCTTAGAGAAGATAAAGCTCAAACACGGCGAGTTTTCCGCCGAGAGTCTAAGCATGACGAAAACTTCATCAAGGCTGCTTATTGTGGACGATTCCGATATTGACAGGGCACTGCTGAAAAACATTCTCGAAGCGAACTTCTTTATCACCGAGGCAACCAACGGATATGATGCTCTTGCTATTCTTGAGGGCAAGGACCAGCCGAAGATAGACTGTGTGCTGCTGGATATTTCCATGCCTGTTATAGACGGCTTCAGCGTTCTGAAAATGCTGAGAGAGCACGGCTCCAACGTTCCCGTTATCCTTATGAGTGCAGAGGCTACAAAGGAAAATGTTGAGCGGGGAATAAAGTACAATATTTCGGGATTTATAGGCAAGCCGTTCAATCCCAGCACGGTGGTGAGAAAGGTCCACATGGTATTCAGTATGCCCGAGGAGCCTGAGCAGCCGCCCGAGCCCTCCGAGAACGATCTGTCCGAGGAGGATATTAACAAGACGATGGTGTATATTTCCCAGCTGACGAATATTTACAGCGACTATCTGGCAAACACGGGCAGGAGCGATGCAGACTACAAGCGTGTTTCCGACCTGATGGCTATACTTTTGGAGGAATATGCCGAAAGAACGGGAAATACCGAGCTGGACAAGCTGCATATCAATCTTATCTCCAAGGCGGCGTATTTCTTCGATATTGGCAGAATGTCCATTCCCGATGAGCTGATAAAGAACCATAAATTTGCGGGAAGCAATATGCAGCTGTACGAAACCCACACCAAAGAGGGTGCATATATGATACAGCTGAACAAAGACCCCGCCTGCCGCTATTTCGTCAAGGTATGCTCCGATATGTGCATTCATCACCACGAGAAATATGACGGCACGGGCTATCCTCACGGCTTAAAGGGCGGCGATATTGCCGATTACACACGGCTTTGCAGCCTTATCATCGAGTTCGACAGGCTGTTTTCAAAGCGTGAGGAGATAAACGACTGGCAGTTTGATTTCATTCTCAAGGAAATAGAGGTCGAGCAGGGCAGATTTGACCCTAAGCTTGTGGATATTCTGGAAATGTGCAAGATGTCTGTTATTCTTTATTACAAGCAGCAGATGAAAAAAATGTAATGATATTATAAAACAGAGGTATGTGCAAAACTGTGCGTACCTCTGTTTTTTATTCGGCGTTTTGCTGCGGTATTTTCGGGATATTTTTTATTTCGGTAAAGAAACAGCAATGTGCTGAGTTAAATGGATATAGATAATATCTATATCCGAATATAAAAAATATGAATTTGACTTATAGCATGGTATGTGATATACTGCAAATAAAGAGATAATTCCCAAGGAGGAGATAGTATGAAAGACCTGCTGTGCTTCGGAGATTCAAATACATATGGCTATGACCCCGAAACTAAGCTTCGCTACGATTTCGGCGAACGCTGGACGGGCATTCTCAGCCGTGAACTGCTCCCGCTGGGTATTCGTGTGGACGAGGAGGGACTGTGCGGCAGGACTACCGATTTCGATGATAAATACCGTCCCGGCAGGCGGGGCAGCGACGCTTTGCCGAAGCTTCTGGAATGCTATTCCCCCGAGGCGGTCATTATTATGCTGGGCACAAACGACTGCAAAAGCTGCTACGGAAACACCGTTTCCTCCATTACCGACGGTCTGAAAAAGCTTATCGGTCAGGTGCGGGATTACAGCAGCAGGGCAAAGATCTTGCTCATATCTCCCATTCATCTTGCAAGCGGCGTCGGGGAGAAGGGCTTTGATGAGGAGTTTGACGAAGGCTCGGTGCGGCTTTCAAGGGAACTGCGGAACGCTTATTGCGATCTGGCGAAAAGCACGGGCTGCGAATTTCTGGCAGCGTCCGACTATGCTTCGCCCTCCGCTGCCGACCGTGAGCATCTGGACAGAAGCGGTCACAGGGCGTTGGCGGCGGCAATATTTAACAAAGTTACAAGTGCCGAAAATGAAGCATTTATATGAAAATGTGGTCGGATCTTTTCAAGCTGACTAACGATCATTTCCACAGCATCACCATTGCCGACCTTATGGGAAACGATGATGGATATGACTAATCTTGCAATATCTACAAACAAATTATGCAAAATAAAGTGAAATACTTCACAATTTGGCGGTTATAAACCATATAAATGCAATTATAAATGTAAATACTGTCATTTTTGCAGTTGACAACAGGGGCTTAAAGTGCTATTATATTAATAAAGGAACAAGGGCGTTTCGGAGATCACCGAAGTGCCCTTGCTTTTTTATTTGTGAAAAGAGATGAATAGTATGAACACACCTGTTGCAGACGCAATGGCGGTAAATGAACTGCTTGCAAGATACGGAGTAAAATTCGGAATTTATAAAAACGGCAGCTTCAAGGAGCAGCTTTTTCCTTTTGACGCTATCCCCCGAGTGATCTCTGCGGAGGATTTTGCGGATATGGAAAAGGGGCTTATTCAGAGGGTGGACGCTCTTAATATGTTCCTTGCGGATATTTATTCCGACGGAAAAATTATCAGGGACGGAATTATTCCCGAGGATTTTGTGTATATCTCAAAGGGCTACCTTGCTCCCTGTGCGGGTGTGATGCCGCCTAAGGGCATATACAGTCATATTTCGGGAATCGACCTCGTTCAGGCGAAGGACGGGGAGTGGTATATTCTGGAGGATAATCTGCGTATACCGTCCGGGGCGAGCTATCCGCTTATTGCAAGAGAGCTTTGCAGAATGGCAAGCCCTGCTGCATTTGAGAATGCGAATATCGTCGATAACCGAAACTATGCGGCACTTCTCCGAAGCACTATGGACAATGTAAACTGCGGCGGCATAAACGTTATCCTCACCCCCGGCAGATACAATGCGGCATATTTCGAGCACAGCTATCTGGCGGAAAAAACGGGTGCTGTTCTGGTGCAGAACACCGATCTTTTCGTTGAGAACAATATCCTGTATATGAAGGATTATCTGGGCGGAAAGACTAAGGTCGGTGCGGTCTACCGCCGTATTTCCGATGAATACCTTGACCCGCTCACCTTCCTGCCCGAGTCGCTCATAGGCGTTCCGCATATTATGGACGCTTACCGTGCGGGAAATGTGGCTGTCATCAACGCTCCCGGAAACGGCGTTGCGGACGACAAGGGCATTTACTATTTCGTTCCGAAGATGATAAAATATTATCTGGGCGAGGAGCCTATCCTGAAAAATGCTCCCACATATCTGCCCTTTTACGAGGAGGACAGGAAATACGTTCTGGACAATCTGGAAAAGCTGGTTATCAAGGACGTTTCCGAGGCGGGCGGCTACGGCGTTGTGTTCGGTCGGGATATGACAAAGGAACAGCTTGCCGAATGGAGAACGCTTATTACCGAACAGTCCCGCCGGTTTATTGCACAGGAAGTTATCGACTTTATCGACTTAGAGGTAATGGAGAACGGACAAAGCGTTATGCGAAAGGCGGATCTTCGTGCGTTCGTTCTCAGCGGAGAGAAAACAAGAGTATGGCCAAGCGGTCTGACACGTTTTTCGAGAATAGCGGATTCGTTCGTGGTCAACTCATCTCAGGGAGGAGGCTTTAAGGACACATGGGTGCTATCACAGGAATAAATATCAACAATCTTTTTTGGCTGGGGAGATATGTTGAGAGAGTTTTTACGACCTTAAACAGCTTTTTTAAATATGCCGACAGCTTTATCGAGGGCGGTGACGAGGCTTACGAAAAATATCTCAGGGATATAAATGTTCCCGATATTTACGGCAGCTCGGAGGTATTTTTCAAGAAATATGTTTTCGATATGTCCGACCCGAATTCCATAATCTCAAACCTTGACAGGGCTTTGGGAAACGGCATCGTTCTCAGGGAAACCATTAAAACGCCTTCTTTGTCCTATTTGCAGATGGCTATGGACAAGTTCAGGGCATGCGAGGGAACGTCGAAAATTCGCTATGATATGCTGCCCGTCAGGGACGCTATTTACGCATTCTGGGGAAGCATTGACAGCAATATGACCGACGGCGAGGCACTTCGCATTATCCATTTGGGGAAATCGGTGGAAAGGGCGGATATGTACATTCGCTTGGGCTATCCGCAGGAGGAAATTACCGCTCAGCTGGATAATCTTATCAGGCACGTTTCCCGATATTCCGATATGCCTATCGTGAACGGCGACGCTCTTGCTGCTCTGACGGGGGCTATGCAGATGCACGGTCCTATCGAACGGATCAGCGGGCTTCTTATTGACAATATTGAACAGCTTATTGAGGTGAACGCCCTTGAAACGGTTGCAGTTTGAATTTCAGACAAAACTGGATTTTTTCAGCGGAGTGTCCGACCACAGCTTTACGCTCCGCTGCATTCCGCTTTCGGACGGGCGGCAGACTATTGCAGAGCCGAAATGCGTTATTCTGCCCCGTTCGGGAAGCATCTGGCGAAGTCGGGACAGCTTCGGGAACACTTTGGTCTGCGGACGTATGGAAGAATCCCACAGCGGATTTTCATTTAAGGTCGAGGGCGAAGCGAGAACGGAAAATTCCTGTGAATCGGCAGGAACGGCACAGCCCTTTTACCGTGCATATTCGCCCCTGACACAAGCGGGGGACAGGCTGCTTGAATTTTACGAAAATAACCGTCCGAACGGTGCTGAGGTGCGGACAAGGGCGGAACAGCTTTGCGAAGCGGTGTTCAACGCTATGACCTATCAGCGGGGCGAAACAGGCGTCAAAACTACGGCGGAGGAGGCTTTTTCCGTCGGCATGGGAGTTTGTCAGGATTATGCTCATATCCTGCTTTCTCTTCTGCGGACGGATGGCATCCCCTGCCGATATGTTTCGGGGCTTGCCTTTGAATGCGGCGAAACGCATGCATGGGTGGAGATAAACGACGGCGTTCGGTGGATAGGCATCGACCCCACTCACAACCGTTATATCGGAGGGGGATATATAAAGCTTTGCCACGGCAGGGATTACTCGGATTGTCCCATTGAAAGAGGGATATATCGGGGAAATGCAAACAGCATTCAGACGGTGACTTCAAAGGTATTTGAAATTTAAGGGAGAGAACAAAAATGATGACAGTAATAGCAAGTGCGGGGCTTGCAGTTAACGAGCGTGTGGAGATACGCCGAAACAGAATAACGGGAAATGCGGACGGTGCTGCTGCAAAAAAGCGTGTCTGCATTGTTACGGGCACCCACGGCGATGAGCTGGAGGGTCAGTTTGTCTGTGCGGAGGCTGCCCGCATTTTAAGCGAAAACCTTGACAAGCTTTGCGGCACGGTGGATATTTATCCCGCACTCAATCCTCTGGGAATGGACAGCATCACCCGTGGAATACCCCTTTTCGATCTGGATATGAACAGGATATTCCCCGGCACTGCCGACGGAACTATGGCGGAGGCTCTTGCGGCGGATATTATCAAGGATATTAGCGGGGCGGATATTTGCATTGATATTCATTCAAGCAATATTTATCTGAAAGAGATACCTCAGATAAGAATTAACGAAATAAGTGCGGACGAGCTTGTCCCCTATGCGAAAATGCTCAACTGCGATTTTATTTGGATACATTCCTCGGCGACCGTGCTGGAAAGCACTCTCGCATACAGCCTTAACGTTACGGGGACGAAAACTCTCGTGGTGGAAATGGGCGTTGGAATGAGGATAACAAGAGAATACTGCGAGCAGCTGACGGCGGGTATATTCAATCTGCTGAAAAATCTGGGAATGTGGTCGGGCGAAACGGAAAACGTTCGTGAACCCATCGTTTCGGGAGAAAGGGCGGTAGATTTCGTAAACAGCAGTGCTGACGGAATTTTTGTGCCCTGTGTGGAGCATTGGGTGGATATTAAGCAGGGTGAGCATATAGGTGATGTTATCGACCCTGCAACGGGAAAAACGGCGGAGTATGTCACCGCACCGTGCAGCGGAAAAATATTCACATTGCGGGAATATCCCATCGTATACGGCGGCTCGCTTATTGCAAGGATTTTAGGAGGGGACGACAATGCGTAAGACAGTTATTTATTCAATTCAGTCCCCTTATCGTGAGCCTTTGGAGATAACGGGATTTCGTTTCGGAAAGGGAGAAAAGGCACTTTGCGTTGTGGGTGCAATGCGAGGAAACGAGGTTCAGCAGATGTACGTTTGTGCACGGCTGGTAAACCGTCTGAAGGAGCTGGAGCGTGAGGGCTGCATCGCTGAGGGGAAGGAGATAATGATTATCCCCTGTGTGAATTATTATTCCATGAATATCGGCAAGCGGTTCTGGACCATGGATAACACCGATATTAACCGAATGTTCCCCGGCTATGACCTTGGAGAGACCACTCAGCGTATTGCAGACGGGCTTTTCAAGGGTATTCAGGGCTATGCATACGGCGTTCAGCTGGCAAGCTTTTATCAGCAGGGAGATTTTCTGCCCCATGTCAAGCTGATGGAAACGGGCTTTACCGACCATACGGATATGCTGGATTTCGGTCTGCCCTATGCGTTTGTGCGTGAACCTCGTCCCTACGACACCACAACGCTCAACTACAACTGGCAGGTGTGGGGGACAAAGGCGTTTTCGCTGTACACCAACGCAACGGACGATTTCGATGAACGTTCGGCAAAGGCGGCGGTGGACGCTATACTTCGCTTCTGCTCGAAAAAGGGTCTTATCCGCACGAAGCTGCCCGGGGGCTTTGTTACCGAAATAATTGACGAGGAACGGCTTATTCAGATACATTCTCACTGTGCGGGCATCTGCCGAAGCAGGGTGCAGACGGGCGACGAGATAAGAAGCGGTGACCTGCTATGCGAAATTATCGACCCGCTGGAGGGTGATGTTATTTCCAAGATATATTCACCCGTAAACGGCATTGTATTTTTCCGCTACAACCGTCCGCTTGAATTTGAAAAGAGCGTTCTATACAAGATAATAAAAATATGAGCAGGAAAATCATCTTCCCGCCTATAGGAAACAGAATACTCAAATCGGCGGCGGCTGTCCTCATTTGCAGCATAATATATTTTTTAAGGGGACAAAAGGGCATTCCCTTTTACTCCATGCTTGCCGCTCTCTGGTGCATTCAGCCCTATTCCGAGGGAACATTCAAAATGGCGTATCAGCGGACGGTGGGGACGGTCATCGGGGCGTTGTACGGGCTTATTACCATTGTTTTTGAGATATATGCCGTTCCCGTTTACAACACCTTTTGGGGATATGCATTTATTGCGTTCATGATAATACCCGTCATTTACACGACTGTGGTGCTGGACAAAAAGAACGCAAGCTATTTTTCCTGTGTGGTATATCTTTCCATAACCGTTATCCATATGACGGACAATGCACCTTGTCTTTTCGTGCTGAACAGGGTCATTGACACATTTGTTGGAATTGCGGCGGGAATTGCCGTAAACTCCGCAAGGCTGCCCCGTGGACGGGTGAAAAATCTGCTGTTTGCCGCCGAGCTGGACGATATGCTGTCCCCCGTAAACGAAAGGCTGTCGCCCTATTCAAAGGTGGAGATAAACCGCATGCTGTCGGACGGGGCGAATTTCACCCTTGCAACGATGCGTACTCCTGCCGCTATTATGGAGATATTGTCCGACGTGAAAATGAAGCTGCCCGTTATCGTTATGAACGGGGCGGCACTTTATGATATGAATGAAAACAGCTATGTTCGGGCGTATATAATATCCCCCGAAACCTGTGACGAGATAAGGAAAATCGTGTCCGAACGGGGAATGAATATGTTCACGAACGCTTTGTGCGATGACAATCTTATCATCTATTATGACGAGCTGAAAAATGAGGCGGAGAAGTCCATCTATCGAACGCTTAAAAGGTCGCCTTACCGAAGCTATGTGAACCGCCGTCCCGTCTGTGGGGACAGAACTATCTACATTATGATAGTTGACAAGGCGGATAAAATAGCCGATTTGTACAGTCAGCTTTCGGAAAAGCTGGGCGGTCAGCTTAATATGATAACCTATCCGTCGGACGATTACAAGGGCTATGCATATATAAAGATATACAACAAAAATGTGTCGAAGCAGAAAATGCTGGAGCATATTTGCGATGAATACGGTCTGGAACGCTCCGTTTCCCTGAAGGGCGGGGAGGGCAGTATAAATCATATTGCCCGTGAGCTGAAAAAGGGGTATGAACCGCTGAAAATACCATAAAAACGTCCGCACCGAAGGGCTTTTACGGCTGTTCGGTGCGGACCTTTTTCGATGTCGGCGGCGGATTATTCTATTTCGATAAAATCGGCACTGGCATAGCCTGTGGTGTTTTTGTACTTGACAACATACCAGTTTCCCGTTAAGCCGTAGACGTTGACCGCCGCACCGTTGGGGATAGAGCCGATAACTCTTGACTGAACGGTGGGGAACTGTCTGATATTCAGGTTTGAACCATCGGTGACAACTATCCCACGGCGGACGGGGGACGGTTCAACGAATGGTATGCCGAAATAGTCGCACAGGGACTGAACAAGATTTTTTGCGATGGGGGTCAGGTTGTTCTTTATCCATGCGGCGTCGGTTTCGTTGTCGTGATAGCCCAGTTCTGCCAGAATTGCGACGGCTTTTGTCCGTGTTACTTCGCCGAGGGAGGTGGTCGGGAGGGCGTTTACCTTGGCGGGGTCGGGGTAGATGTTCTCCAGATTGTTGGCGGTTATGACTGCCAGCTGACGGCTCAGATTGCTGTATGGGGAATAGTAAATATCTATGCCCCGAAGCTTTCCTGCAAACTGTCCGCCGCCTGCGTTGGAATGCAGTGCTAGGTGAACGTCATAGTTGCCTGCGTTTGAGTCGGCGATAGCACCTGCTACGTTTCGTGTGGGGTCGTTTCGGGAAAATGTAATGCCCGAGGAGAGGAGGTAGGGTTCCATTCGGTCGGCTATCATGTTCATATACTCTTCTTCTGTGCCGCCGTTTATATATTTGTTCCATTCCTGGGTGGATGGGCTGAGAAATACGCTTGGCATTTTTAGATGCTCCTTTCGGTGGTATGTGGGTATGCTCTTATATTATATGCGGACAAATAGAATGGCGTTAATCTATAGCGGTACATAAAAATATCCTAACAGGTTTTGTAGGGGAAAAAGCATAGCTTTGGTTTCCCGTCCCGCAGTTACCGAAGGAACTTTTGAAATCTGCGGGCGGGGAAACCCCGCCCCTACAATAACGTTATTTTTGTGGACTGCTATAGTATAGTGGCTTTTGAGGTAGTTTGTGGTCTTGTAGTACTCACTGCTTTTGCAATAACAAAATTATTAATTATGCATTATGAATTGTGAATTATAAATTGGTCAGCCCTCTTTGCCCCGTTTTGCATTCTGCAAAAATATCCCGAATTTATTGACATATTCGTTAAGATTGTTTATAATATTTATAATGAAAACCGCAAACCATATTCGCAAAAAACAGTCGGGAGGTATAGTTATGAACAAGATGAACAGAGAAAAACTCAGCACTGCGGCTGCCGATGCCGCTGTAAGGCTCGCCGATAAGCTGGAGGGCTGCGAAAAGCTGTCCCTGTCCTCACTGCCCGATGGGAACACCGCTCTTGTGCTGGTGGACATTATCAACGGGTTTATCAAGGAGGGGGCTATGTCCTGTGCGGAAATTGGCAGGATAATTCAGCCGACCGTTTCGCTGACCGAAAAATTCAAGGAAAGCGGCAGACCGATATTTGCGTTCGCCGACTGTCATTCGGAGGGGGCGGCGGAGTTTCTCAGCTTTCCCGTTCACTGCATGAAGGGCACGTCCGAGTCGGAGATAGTTTCGGAAATAAAGTCGGTGGGCGGCTACACGCTTATCCCGAAAAATTCCACAAACGGTTTCCTTGAAAAGGGTTGGCAGGAGGTTCTCTGCAAAAATCCTCAGATAAACACCTTTGTGGTTTGCGGGGACTGCACGGATATTTGCGTTTTGCAGTTCTGCCTGAGCCTGAAAACGTGGTTCAATATGAGTGACAGGGCTTCGAGGATAATCGTTCCCGTGAACTGCGTTGACACCTATGGGGCGGACGGTCACAATGCAGACCTGATGAATCTGGCGGCATTCAAGATAATGTCCGACAGCGGGATTGAATTTGTTTCGGAGATAACAGAGTAGAATTTTTTGGGGGGACGTATGAAAAATTACACCATAAAGCTGCCTGCGGGACAGAAATCTATAAACGGGCTGTGTTCAAAAATAACCGAGCTTTACCCCAATATAAAGCTTGACGAAATAAAAAAGTACGGCGACAGCTCCGAAATGGCAAGGCTTTCCGACGGCGAAAAACGCATTACCGCCGAGCTGGACACGGCAAGCGGTCGGGTGACGCTGGCTTCGGATATTCCGCTGAAGGAGCTTTACGAACATTACTATGCTTTGGAAAAGGAAGCGGACGACAGCGGCAGTGCGGAGCTTTCACGGCTTCGTGCGGCGGAACGTTTGCGGCGGCTGCCGTCAGGCTTTTTGGGGCTGTTTAAAAAGCCTGCTTTTATAAAATATGTGATTTTTCCCATAGCTTTGATAGCGAGATGTTCGCTGGCATATGATAATCCGTTCATTTTAACTTTGCTTGATGCTGCCGAAATTCTTTTGCTTTTTGCGGCAGCATTCGGCTGGATATGGCTGCTGCCTGCGATACCTGCGGCATTGCTGTCCGCTTACGGAAAGAGCGGGTTTGTCACAAAGGCAATAACAATGTCGCTGCTGCCTATGGGTGCTGCTTATTTTTCGGCTGAATTGCCGGGAATGCCATGGGGGTTTAGGTTTTACGGTCTAGGTCTGCTCTTGATAATTTACATTTTGATACTGCCGACTATGGTCATAGACGATATTTGTCAGCACCGAAGGAAGGTCATTCACGGGAAAAGCTGTTCTTTCGGGCATTCGGCGGCGGGCTGGGCTTATGCCGCTGTGGGAAGTGCGGCGATATTGCTGCTTTCGTTCGGGCTGGGCTGTTATGCAGATTTGACGGAAATACGGGTTGAGGAAACGCTATATGATGCCGAGGCAGTATGTTATTCGACTGTTCGGGAAAAATATAACACGTTCTACGGGGACGATATGAAAGCTGTTGCGGAATATGCCGCTCGTCACGGCTGCACCGACTGGACGGAATGTCCCGATGAGTCCCTTGAAGAATCGTGGACAAGGCTTACCGAAGCGGGGGTATATCCCTATGTGGAGCTTGACGGCAGCTCTGTCATATTTACGGTAAAGGAATATCGGTCCATTTACATAGAAACGGAAGCCTTGCCCGGAGAGGAGGACGTCTATGCAGTCTGAGATGAAAAGGTCGGTTATTATCAGCCACATAATGATAATGCTGCTGCTGGCTGCGGCTGCCTTTGGGGTGCAGCTTTGGTTAAATAAGGAGTATTTCCACGAAGAGGAAGTTGTGTCGCCTTCGCCTGTTATAAGCTGTAATGTCACCGAGGGAGCGGGAAATCTTACTTTTGAGGAATTTTCGGTGAAATATCCCGGGTATAAGATAAATATTGCGGGGTATGAGTATTCATATACCGTGCCCGAGGGGAACATAATCAGAGTGCGTGATGTGACGTATAAGCAGGAATATACCGCAAATGTGTATGTCAGCAGCGGTTCTCCGAAATTTGCCGAGGATTTGGACGTTTTTGTTTTCAATAAGTATGATGAAACAGGGGACGGCGGTGCTTTTTACAGCCTGCCCGAAGGCAGAAAGCTGAGCGGACAGGCTCTGTATGGCAGATATATTGCGGATTTTTATGTCAAGGGCGAAACCGATGATACTATAAGAATTGACAGGATAAACCGTGACTATTGCTTTTTTGTTTCGAGAGATTCTACGTCATTTAAGTATATTCCCGTTTTGATGGACAGCTTGGGGCATTGCATTTCGGGTCTTGCTTACATTAATAACGGGCTGGTGTTTACCTCACGCTACGAGGACGGACAGATATTTCTTAAAGCGGTAAATGTTAAGGTTAAGGACTGTGAATGTATTGCAGAGCTTACCTTGAAACGGCTGGACGGTCAGGTCTGGCGGGACACGGGTGCGGTGCTTGATAAGCAGGGCTATGAGGTGCCCGGCTATGAAAGCACTGAGAAGTGTATAGATATTGACCTTGACGAGGGTATTTACAAGATAGGTATAACCATCGGCGGTGAATATACCGAAACGGAATTTTATGTTTAAAGGAGCGATTTAAATGAAAATGAATGATGATGCTGTAAGAAACCTTACTATGCTGGCGGATTTTTACGAGCTGACAATGGCGAACGGCTACTATGAAAACGGGGTTGCGGACAAAATTTCCTACTTTGATATGTTTTTCCGTTCCGTCCCCGACAACGGCGGATTTGCGGTAATGGCGGGCGTTGAGCAGCTTATCGAGTATCTGGATAATCTGAAATTTACCGACGAGGACATTGATTTTCTCAGGAAAAAGGGCTGTTTTTCGGAGAATTTTCTTGAATATCTCGCAAATTTCAAGTTTGAATGCGATGTTTGGGCGATACCCGAGGGAACGCCGATTTTTCCCCATGAGCCGATAGTTACGGTGCGTGGACCCGCCGCACAGGCACAGTTTATCGAAACGATGGTGCTGTTATCCGTAAATCATCAGAGCCTTATTGCCACAAAGGCGAACAGAATTGTCCGTGCTGCAGAGGGACGGCCCGTGATGGAGTTTGGTTCAAGGCGGGCACAGGGCTATGACGGGGCTATCCTGGGGGCAAGGGCGGCGTTTATCGGCGGGTGTGCGGGCACGGCGTGCACCGTTTCCGAGCGTGATGACGGCATTCCCGCACTGGGGACTATGGCTCACAGCTGGATCCAAATGTTCCCGTCGGAGCTGGAGGCGTTTCGGGCGTATGCAAGGGTATATCCCGATGATACGACGCTGCTGGTGGACACTTATAATGTACTGCGGTCGGGTGTGCCGAATGCTATTACCGTATTCAAGGAGCTGAGGGCAAAAGGTCACGAGCCTAAGGGCATACGCATTGACAGCGGCGATATTACCTATCTGTCCAAGCATGCAAGAAAAATGCTGGACGCTGAGGGCTTTAAGAATGTAAAGATAGTTGCGTCCAATTCGCTGGACGAGTATATCATAAAGGATATTCTCCGTCAGGGGGCTTGTGTGGACAGCTTCGGCGTGGGCGAACGGCTTATCACGTCCCGTTCGGAGCCTGTTTTCGGCGGAGTTTACAAGCTGGCTGCGGTGGAGGAAAACGGTGAAATTATCCCGAAAATAAAAATTTCCGAAAATACCGCAAAGATAACAAACCCCGATTTTAAGACGGTCTGGAGGCTTTACGACAACTTCTCGGGCAAGGCTATTGCGGACGTTATCAGCTGTGCAGATGAGGAGATAGTTTCGGGCGAGCCTTACGAGCTTTTCGACCCCGAGCATACCTATAAGAGAAAGACGGTGGTCAATTTTACGGCGAAGAAGCTTCAGGTGCAGCTGTATAATAAGGGTGAGCGGGTCTACGAGTCGCCGTCCGTTTCGGAGATAAAGGATTTTTGCATGAAGGAACTTGATACTATCTGGGACGAGGTAAAGCGTTTTGAAAATCCTCATAAGTATTATGTTGACCTGTCGAAAAAGCTTTGGGACAAGAAGCAGGCTCTGCTTATGAAGGAGAATATATGAGCGAAAATATCAGGCGGGGATATGTCCCCACCGATGAACGGGATTTTTCCGATAAAATGCTGCCCAAGCTGCAAAAGGCACTTTCGGACATTCATGAATTCCTTGACAGGGGCTATGAGGTGAAGAAGGTCAGCACGTTTGTGGGAAATCATTATCAGCTGTCCGAACGTCAGCGGCTGGCGTTGGCGAGGGCGGCTTCGGAAAGCGGGAAAATTCGCATGCGGCGGGAAAAACAGCTTGCCGTCCCCGATGGGACGGTGTACATTGACGGACTGAACCTTATGATAACCCTTGAATCCGCTATATGCGGCACGACCGTTTACCGCTGTATGGACGGCACGGTGCGTGATCTGGCGGCAATGCGTGGTACATACCGCATTATAGAAAGCACTCATACGGCGGCGGAGCTTGTAATGGAGAAGCTGGAAAGTGTCGGGGCAAGGTCGGTGAAATTTTTCCTCGATGCTCCCGTTTCCAACACGGGCAGGCTGAAAACGCTGCTGCTGGAGATGGCGGAGGGGCATAGTTTTTCCGCCGAATGTGAGCTTGTTCCCAATGCGGACGTGCTGCTGTACGGGCATTCAAATGTGGTCACATCCGATGCGATAATCCTGAACGAGTGCGTCAGCTGGCTGAATTTTGCGGCGGAGATAATTGATGAAAATCTGCCCGATAGGAGAGTGCTTGATTTAACGGGAGTGATATGCATATGAAAGAGAAGATACTGGCTTTGATAGCGGCTGTTTCGGCGGCGTTTGCACCTGCAAATACTCAGGTCAGCGATGCGGATATATATGTGGGAGAAAACGCTTACAGGCTGACTTTCTCCGATGAATTTGACGGAAATGCTCTTGACGAAACGAAATGGTCGCTGTGCCCTCAGATGGAACGTCAGGGTGCAGGCGGTTGGTGGGACGACAGCATGACAAGCCTTGACGGAAACGGAAATCTGGTGCTTTCAATTTTAAGAAGAAAAGAGGACGGGCGGCTTATTTCGGGAGCGATACGTTCAAGGGGTAAATTCGAGCAGGCTTACGGGTACTACGAAATACGCTGTACGCTGCCTCCCGTTGAGGGGGCTTGGTGTGCATTCTGGCTTATGGGAGATACCGTTTACGGAACAGGAAACGGCGGACGTGACGGCACGGAGATAGATATTATGGAATCCCCCTATTATCCGCAAAGTGCAATAAATCAGACTCTTAACTGGGACGGTTACGGCGTTCACCATAAATATGAGGGTAAAAAGGTTTATGGGAATGACCTTTATAACGGCTTTCATACTTACGGTCTGGAGTGGACAGAGGACGAGTACATTTACTATATTGACGGAAAGGAAACTTGGCGGACAAAGGGTGGGGGCATTTGTGAAAATCCGCTCTATATGAAAGTGTCCATCGAAGCGGCAAAGTGGGTGTCGGAGCTTAATGAGGACAGGCTGCCGTCGGAAATGGTTGTGGATTATGTAAGGGCGTATGAAAAAATAGAGTGAAAAGTGAAAAGTGGAAAGTGAAAATATAAAAGTTTCGTCCACCTTTACAA
>CAZINI010000045.1:0-24483 GCA_964540575.1 uncultured Ruminococcus sp. | reverse complement strand
TTTCCTTTGAAACCTTGCGGTATTCCTCCATATTTCCGGGATAATTGATAGATTTATCCGCAATAAGCGGCTGCCACGATGCACGCTGATGAGTGAAAAGAAACGGTTCGTAGAAATGAAAATTATACACGATATTTTTGTCATCGGGGATATCAAGAAGCGAAAGCGTATGAACGCTGTTCCAATGTATTCCGCCGATGATTATTTTTGTATCGGGAGCAGAGATCCGTATTTCGGAAATTGTTTTTGCAGCAAGAGCGTTCCATCGGCTGCTGTCTTTTTCGACGATCTCATTCAGCAGTTCAAAGGCGATATTGCTTTTCTTTCCGTAACGTGCGGCAATGTTTTTCCATAGAGAAATAAATCTTTCCTGCAATTCGGGACTGTCAAACATAACATTCTCCTCGGGACTGTTATTAAAGAAAAAGCCGGCTGTTTTATGCAGGTCAAGTATAACGTTCATATCGTACTTTTCGCACCAATTTATACAGTCGTCAATGTGTTTATATCCGCTTTCCGTCGGCTGACCGTCCTCGTCCTCGATAACATTGTGGTCTATGGGCAGACGAATGTGGTCAAGTCCCCACGCCGATATCGTTTTTATATCGCTTTCGGTAATAAATTCGCTGTAATGTTTTTCGGAATATTCGGCACACTGTGAAAGCCAGCCGCCGAGATTTATTCCACGCATAAAGCCATCAAATCTTTTCATCTGAATTACTCCTTTTCATAATTATCATATTCCATGAATGGGGAGCAAGGGTGATCTTTTTTGCAATTTCTTTGACAACGGGAACAACATTTTCCGGTTCATCGGCAGTATTTATTGCTTTAAGGTCGCCGCCCTCCATGGCGATATGCTGACAGGGAATGTAATTGCCGTCACCGAGGAGGTTGATATTCAACTCACATTCGCTGTCAAGAGAACGGTTTACAACAAATACGGCAAGCTCATTTTCGTCCTCGGAGATAACGGCTGCGGAGTCGATATAGGGAATATTCTTCATATTTCCCGCATTATAGCTTCCGCATTCACAGAATGTCCTTACCGCCGTACCTCTGCCGTGACGGGAGGTGTACATAAAGGGATAGTAAATAGTCTGTGCCCAAATTCTGCCGCCCGTTTCGGTCATAATGGGAGCAATGACATTTACAAGCTGTGCAAGGCAGGCTATCTTTACTCTGTCGCTGTTGTTAAGAAGGGTTATCATAAGGCTTCCCAGAACAACGGCGTCCTCAAGATTATATACATCTTCGAGGAGAGGAGGAGCCACCTGCCATTTGGGTATCTCCTTATCCTTTTCATTGCTGTGGAACCAGATATTCCACTCGTCAAAGGAGAGATTAACGGTTTTGTCGGATTTTTTCTCACGCTTGACCTCGTCGCATATTGCCGCAACCTGCCTTATAAATTTGTCCATTTCAATTGATGATGCAAGATAAGCGGCGGTGTCGTTATTGGGATTTCCGTAGTAATTATGCAGGGAAATATAGTCGATATGCTCGTAGCATTCACGAAGAACGGTGCGTTCCCATTCCATAAAGGTGGGCATATTTATATGTGCACTTCCGCAGGCTACAAGCTCGATGGACGGGTCTGTCCATTTCATAAGCTTTGCCGTTTCACAGGCGATGCGTCCGTATTCATAGGGCGTTTTGCTGCATATCTGCCAGGGACCGTCCATTTCATTTCCCAGACACCACAGCTTTATTCTAAAGGGCTTTTCAAAACCATTTTCACGGCGTTTATTTGCATAATATGTATCCGTTTCGCTGTTGCAGTATTCGACAAGATTTCGTGCTTCATCGGGACCTCTTGTTCCCAGATTTACAGCCATCATTATTTCGCTGCCCGCACGCTTTGCCCATTCCTGAAATTCGTCTATGCCCACCTCATTTGTTTCTATAGACTGCCACGCAAGCTCCATTTTCCTTGGTCGTTTCGACTTATCTCCCGTGCCGTCCTCCCAGTTGTAGCCCGATACAAAATTTCCTCCGGGATAACGCACCACGGGAACATTCAGCGTTTTTACCATCTCCATAACGTCTGTGCGAAAGCCCATTTCGTCAGCTGTTTCGTGCTCGGGTTCATATATTCCGCCGTAAACAGCCCTTCCGAGATGCTCTATAAATGAACCGTAAATGCGGTTATCTATCCTGCTGATAATGTTGTTTTTTGAAATAGTTATCTCTGCTTTCATTTTGATGCATATCCTTTCCGAACAAAGGCGGTTTGCCTTGATTTTATGCGTTTATTTAATTATATACAATACCATTGATTTTTTCAATATAATATCCTGCTAAAAAACTGACTTATCCTGCTATTGAAATTTTTTATCGGAAAATATCTCGGGATAATTCGGCAATTTTCGGCTTGACTGACTTATCTTGTCAAATCACTGACATATTCTGCTGCTCTGTTCAAAAAAAGCAGAATAGGTCAGCGATAATGCAGAATAAATCATTGTAAAGTGATTTCAAATTGATTATGATTAAATTACAAGGTTTGAACCGGAAAATAAACCGCAAATAAATTACGAGGTGATCTTTATGAAAAAGGACATTACAAGAAAGGCGGCTCTCATATCCGCCATCGCACTTATGGCATCATCGGCAACAGGCTGCGGCAGCGGAAGCAAAACAGCAGATACGACAACCGCAGCAACAACGACCGCAGCAACCACTACCGCAACAATGAACGAGGAGCAGGCTCAGGTGGTTGAGCAGGTGGAAATCGACGCAGAAAAGCTTGAAAACCCGACTCTCAAATTCCTCTCATTCTGGGATATAAACCCCACGGAGGGCAAGCCCGTT
The DNA here is from genome assembly GCA_964540575.1 of uncultured Ruminococcus sp. Taxonomy (GTDB): domain Bacteria; phylum Bacillota; class Clostridia; order Oscillospirales; family Ruminococcaceae; genus UMGS1889. The sequence continues at coordinate 21,669 of CAZINI010000045.1, read as the reverse complement.
CCCGTTGCACTGCAGCTTTTCCGGACTAAGTACGGCGGAAAGGTAGAGTGGCTGCCAACCACATGGGAAACGAGATATACAGACCTTGCAAATATGGTTTTGGCAGGAGATTCGCCCGATATGTTCTCCGCAACCGACCTTGACCTTTTCCCCGGCAAGGCTGCTGCAGGCATGATCGAGCCGATGGACGATTATCTTGATTACAGTTCCCCGGATTGGCCCGACGGTGCAAGGCAGATCAATGAAATGCACTCCGTAGGCGGTAAGCACTACATTGCCTGCACCTCTACAAGCACGGGTATGATAATGATCTATAACAAACGCACCATTGAGGAAAACGGACTGGACGATCCCGCCGAGCTTGCATATAATAACGAATGGACATGGAAAAAATTCAAGGAAATGTGCTATGACTATGCCGATAGAGAAGAAGGAAAGTTTGCTGTCGGCGGCTGGTGGTATGAGCCGGGAATGCTGCTGTCCACAGGTGTGCCCGTTATCGGAATGGAGAACGGCGTTATTCAGAACAATCTGATGAACAGCGACCTTGCCCGAGTTCAGGAGCTGTTTCTGGAAATGAAACGAAGCGATGTAATGTATCCTTATGCCGAATATGAATGGACAGTTAAGCCCGAGTGGATAAGTGAGGGCAAAACGCTGTTCTATCCTATCGGAAGATGGGCACTTCTTGAACCCGACCTTTCCGCATACGGCGAGCAGGACGAGATAATGTTTGTTCCCACTCCCCGTGACGAGGAAGCAGACGCATGGTATCTTACCGCTCACGGCGGCGTTGACGCATATGCACTCTGCAAAGGTGCGAAAAATCCGGAGGCTGTTGCTGCATATGTTAAGTGCCTGCTGGTTCAAGTCAACGATGAAAGCGTTCAGGAGGTAAATGAAGCACAGCTGCGTGAACAGTATCACTGGACCGATGAAATGATCGAGATGGACAGATATATCACCGAGCTTACAAACGCACACCCCGTAATTGATTTCTATGCTTCTGTTAATCAGGACGTTACCGATATGCTTTCCAACAGCATTAAGGACGCAAGCTATAACGGCACCGACTGGTATTCCACCCGTGAAGCACTCAATGAGGCTGTTCAGACTAACGTTGACGCTATGAACGAAACGCTTAAAACTTTGGGTTGATTTTTGATCAAAAATATCGTATAATAAATACATAGCTTATCGGGAGGTGTGAAAATTGCACATAAACAATATCGGATATAACCACTGTCATGACGCCGATTTTCAGATACAGCGTCCCACAGGTTCGGGGGATAATCTTATGCTTCTCCTGAAAACCCCCGCAATTTTCACACTGAACGGTGAGGACATTATTACAGACCCCGATTCATTTATACTGTTTCGTGAGGGAACTCCACAGTTTTACCGTGCATACGGTCCACAGTTTTCAAACGACTGGTTCCATTTCAGCTTATCCGATGATGAAATGTGCTTTTTTAAGGCATTGGATATTCCTTTCGACAAGGTTATGCCTATTGGAAATTTAAACGGTTTGTCGCTTATCATCAAAAATATGTGCTATGAAAACTATTCGTCAAATCTGTATAAAACGGATTCGGTGGAGCTGTATATGAAGCTGTTTTTTATCAAGCTCAGCGAGAAGATACATTCCGCAGGAAATGACGGTTCGGGTTCTTATTATGATAAGATGTCCATACTGCGTTCGCAGATATACAATATGCCTTATCACGATTGGAACATTGAAGGACTGGCACATCAGCTTACAATGAGCAAATCCTATTTTCAGCATTTATACAAGGAAATTTTCGGCATAAGCGTAATGAACGACGTTATCCAAAGCCGCATCGAGCATTCAAAATATCTGCTGTCAACTACGGATATACCCATTACTCAGATAGCGGAAATGTGCGGATATAAATGCGAGCTGCATTTTATGCGGCAGTTCAAAACACGAATGCAGATGACTCCGTCCGAATATCGTAAGCATGTTGCGGACGAAGAAAAATAAAGATGAAAGTATCTTAGATTTTTCATAATACTCCCATTTAAAGCCGTTCGGTGAATCTCACAGGGCGGCTTTAAAACTATATTTTGAAAGGAATGTTTTTTATGAGCTTTAGAAAAGATTTTGTCTGGGGAGCAGCTACCGCTTCCTATCAGATAGAGGGTGCCTTTGACGAGGACGGCAAGGGCAGGAATATATGGGACGAATTTACCCATATTGATGGAAAAATTTCCGACAGCAGCACGGGAGATATTGCCTGCGACCACTATCATCGCTATAAGGAAGATGTTAAGCTTATGGCGGAGCTTGGAATAAAGGCGTACCGCTTTTCAATTTCGTGGAGCAGGATCTTGCCCGATGGCACGGGTGAGGTAAATCAAAAGGGCATCGACTTTTACAATGACCTTATAAACGAGCTTCTGAAATACGGGATAGAGCCGTATGTTACGCTGTATCATTGGGACTTGCCCTATGTGCTTCATCAAAAAGGCGGCTGGCTGAATGATGATATTTCCGACTTTTTTGAACTGTACACCACAATAGTTGCAAAAAGCTTCGGCGACAGAGTGAAGAATTTCATCACCTTTAACGAACCGCAGGTTTTTGTCGGCTGCGGATATTCTGAGGGCAGCCACGCCCCGGGATATAAGCTTGCTGACAGGGAGCTTCTGCATATCTGTCATAATATTTTAAAGGCTCACGGAAAGGCTGTAAGAGTGCTCAGAAAAATCATTTCCGATGCAAAGGTCGGTATAACCTCAGCCACAAGTCCGCTTGTCCCAATATCTGAAAATGATGTTGATGCTGCAAGAAACGCATATTTCAGCAGCGGAAAGGGACATTTCATATTTTCCGAATCCTTCTGGCATGACGCTGTTGTGTTCGGAAAATATCCCGAAAATATACTTAATGCTTACGGCAACGATTTCCCGAAAATAACCGAGGAAGATATGAAGCTCATTTCCGAACCCATTGATTTTATAGGACTGAATATCTACACAGGTTCTTATGTAAAAGCCAATAAGGACGGCTTTGCGGAAAGGCTTCGCTGTATGCCCGGTCACCCCCGTACCGCCATTGGCTGGGATATAATTCCCGAAACGCTTTATTGGGGAACAAAATTCTATTATGACAGATACAAGCTGCCGATTTACATTACCGAGAACGGAATGTCCGCCCACGACTGCATCTCCCTTGACGGAAAGGTACACGACCCAAACCGCATTGATTATCTCAACCGCTATCTCCTTGAACTGAAAAAATCGGCGGAGGACGGTGCGGATATTCGGGGATATTTTCAGTGGTCGCTCATGGATAACTTTGAATGGGCAAAGGGTTACAGCGAGCGTTTCGGGCTGATATATGTGGATTATCTCACACAAAACCGCATTATCAAGGATTCGGGATATTGGTATAGAAATGTGATTGAAACTAACGGCGAAAATCTGTAAACGACTGACGGGAAACGTGCTTTTGCGTTTCCCGTTTTTTGCAAAATCTGAAAATAGTGCAAGAGTGTGTTAATAAGGATAAAGACAGCGGGCATTGTTCGGTGCTATAATATAGACAGTAAAAAACCAAAGGCAAAGAGGTGTTGATATGAAGCATTATTTGGGAATAGACCTTGGCGGTACAAATATCGCCGTGGGAATTACCGATGAAAACGGCAGCATTATCGCAAAATATTCCGCAAAAACCAATGCCGCTCAGCCCTTTGAGGGACTTGTGAGGGACATTGCCGAAACAGCGAAAAAAGCGGTTGAAAATGCAGGCTTGCAGCTTGAGGATATAGCCGCTGTGGGGCTTGGAACTCCCAGCTGTATCAATCCCCGTACAAATTTGCTTGTGAACGCAAACAATCTTAACTGGCAAAACGTTCCCCTTTATGACGAACTGAAAAAGTATTTTGATATGCCTGTTTTCATTCAGAATGACGCTGCCTGTGCGGCACTTGGAGAAGCGGTATGCGGTGCTGCTTCCGAGTATGAAAACGCCGTAATGGTAACGCTCGGAACGGGAGTCGGCAGCGGAATTATTATGAACAAACGGATATTTAACGGCTGCGATGATATGGGTGCAGAGATAGGTCATACAAAGCTTGTTTATGACGGGTTGACCTGTACCTGCGGACAAAAGGGCTGCTTTGAAGCATATGCTTCGGCTACCGCACTGATAAGTCAGGCGAAAAATGCGGCTAGGGAAAATCCGCAAAGCGTAATGAATGAAATGTGCGGCGGCGATATATCTAAAATGAACGCAAAGATACCGTTCGACGCGGCAAAATCGGGCGATGCTTCGGCGAAGGCTGTTGTGGAAAAATATATGCATTATCTTGCGGCAGGCTTGTCCTCTGCAATTGCATTGTTCCGTCCGCAGGCGGTCATTATAGGCGGAGGAATAAGTGCGGAGGGGGATTATCTTATCAAGCCTTTGAAGAAAATATTGTACGAATGCACATTTTCCGCTGAACAGATAGATATTCCCGAAATTGTTGCCGCAAAACTCGGAAACGATGCGGGAATAATCGGTGCAGCAATGCTGTGCAGAACGTAAAAAATAGGAGGTATTATTGTGAAAATGGAAAAGCTTACAGCAATTATTTCAGCCATCATGCTTTCCTTCACAGGACTTTGCGGCTGTTCGTCGGATACGGAAAATACGGTAATGGCAGCCCCCGAAACTTCTGCCGAAGAAGTTCAGGAAGAGGTTGTGCAGATAGACAAAGGCACAATGCACGGCTACACCGCCAAAGAGCTTATTTCGCAGATGAAAACAGGCTGGAATCTGGGCAATTCTCTTGATTCCTTAGGCGGCGGTGAAACGGCTTGGGGCAATCCCGCAACAACTCAGCCGATGATAGATATGATACGGGACGGCGGTTTTGATATTCTCCGTGTACCCGTGACCTGGGGACATCATATGGGTGGTGCGCCCGATTACAAAGTTGACGCCGATTTTATGGACAGAGTAAACGAGGTCGTTGATTATGCAATTTCGGACGGAATGTATGTTATATTGGAAATTCATCACGAACCCGATTCCTGGCTTATTCCCGACAGCGAGCATATGGCGGAGGTTGAGCCGCAGTTTACAGCCCTTTGGCAGCAGATCTCCGAGCGTTTCAAGGATTACGGCGACAAGCTGGTTTTCGAGTCCATGAACGAACCCAGAGTAAAGGGCAAGCCCCACGAATGGACAGGCGGAAACGAGGACGAGCGTGACTGTGTAAACCGTCTGAATAAGATTTTTGTTGACACCGTAAGAGCATCGGGCGGAAACAATTCCGAGCGTGTCCTGCTGATCGCAACTCACGCACAGGCTGTTACAGAGCCTGCTCTTAAAGGGCTGGAGCTTATTGATGACAAATTTGTTGGCGTTGCGCTTCATGCGTATATCCCTTACAGCTTCTGCTATCATTCGGGTGAAAGCTATGAAACCTTTGAATGGGACGGCAAAGAAAACGGTACCGTTGATTATGTTTTCGGTCTTATCGACAAATACATTACAAGCAAGGGCGTTCCCGTTATGATAACCGAATATGGTGCGGAATTTAAGCTTGTGGACGGAAAATATAACACAGGCGAGGTCGCCAAGTGGATAACATATTTTCTCGAAAAAGCGGGGGAGCAGGACATTCCCTGCGTTATCTGGGACAACAACGAAAGAACTTCAAATCTGATACCCTTCGGTCTTTATAACCGTGATGAATACAAGTGGCACGCCGAGGATATTCTTGATGCAATTATGAAAGTTTATGAAGAGGAGTAATCAGCGATGAAAAAATTTGCAAAAAATGAAATACTTGAAATGCTTAAAGGAGGACTTATAGTTTCCTGTCAGGTGCAGCATGATGATCCTTGCTATTCGGAGGATTTTGTTCTGAAAATGGCACAGTCCGCACAGTGGGCGGGAGCAGTAGGAATCAGAGCAAATTCCCCCGAGCAGATAAAGCTTATCAAGGAAAATGTTGACCTGCCTATGATAGGACTTTACAAGATATGGCACGATGATACCGACGTTTTCATCACGCCCACCCTTGAAGCTGCAAAGCAGGTGTGGGAAGCGGGAGCGGAAATAATCGCCCTTGACTGCACAGCACAGCTCACTCACGAGGGACGTCCCGCATATGAGCTGCTGCCCATTGTAAAAAGGGCGATACCCGATGCACTTATCTTTGCCGATGTTTCAAACTACGAGGAAGCGGCACGGGCTGTTGAAATGGGAGCAGATATTGTAGGTCCCACGCTTTACGGCTATACCGAGGAAACAAAGCACATTACTTCCCCCGATTTAAGAGAATTTGCAAGAATGTGCCGTGATTTCGGAGATAAGGCGTTTATGATTATGGAGGGACACATTTACACTCCCGAGGACGCTGTAAAATGTCTGTATTTAGGTGCAGATGCAGTCGTTGTGGGAAGTGCAATAACACGTCCCCACCTTATTGCAAAGAGGTTTGTAGACCTTATTTCGGGACTTCAAGACGATTGGAGAATTGCCGAAAAAGCTAAGCATTAACGGAGGTGCTTTTATGGTAAAATTCGATGTTGAGGGCGGTCAGAACGTTGAGGTCAGCAAAAAAATCAAGTGCGAAAAGCCTCTTGTCCGTCAGCTTGAAATTATGGAGCAGTACACCGAAACACACAAGAAGTATGCGTCCGCTTCAAAGGGAAGACGTGAGGTGGAGTGCCTTAAGGTGATATATCCGCAGATGTTCCGTTCAATCGAGGACAGCGACCTTATTGCAGGAAGGCTGGATTTTCTTCCTATCGGATTTGGAACGGTAACTTCTGTAGGCGGTGTAGGTCATTATTGCGTATTTGCAAAGCTGAGAGCATTTCAAAAGGAAATCGGTGCAGAATATGACGAACGTGTTGAAGCACTTTACAAATACTGGCTGGATAACGATCTGAAAACGGAATACTGCCGCCGAACGCTTACAGAAACCACCGTGGGAAGATTTATCGACGTAAATTATCCTCTTATCGCAACGGCAAGATTGTCGGGAATGATGCTGGATTATCCAAAGCTGCTTGACAATGGCATTTCGGGACTGAAAAAAATCATCTCCGATAAATTGGCAACAGACCCCGAAAACGAATTTTACATAACCAGCTTTGAATGTCTTGATATTTGTACAGCAAGTGCCGATTTTCTTCGTGAGCAGGCTGAAAAGCAGCTTGCAGAGCTTCCGGAAAATGAGGAAAAACGCAGAAAAGAGCTTCGGCGTATGGCTGATGTTCTTGGAAAAATACGCACCGAAAAGCCCGAAACATTCCACGAGGCATTGCAGCTTTTCTGGCTTTATGCACTGCTTGCGGGCGTTATAAATTACGGCAGGCTTGATGATTTTCTGGGAACTTATCTTGCGGCAGATCTGGAAAACGGCAGAATTACCGAGGACGAAGCATATGACTATATTCGCTCGCTCTGGACAATGATAGAAAACCGCCGCACCACCGTAAACGGCAGAATTATCGTTGGCGGCAAGGGCAGACAGCACCCCAAGGAAGCCGATATTTTCATGCGTATTGCTCTGAAGGTGTGCAAGGACTGCCGTTATGTTGAGCCGCAGTTCACCCTTCGCATTGATAATGACACTTCCGAGGAAACCTGGCAGGCGGCTATGGACGCTATCGGTGCGGGAGCAACTTATCCCACACTTTACAATGACGAGGTAAATGTTCCTGCCGTGTCCTACGGTATGCGAGTTGACGAGGAAACAGCAAAAAGATATGTGCCCTTTGGCTGCACAGAATTTGTGCTGTGGGGTCAGAGTACGGGCACGCCGAATATCTGTATAAATCTGCTGAAACTGCTGACTATCTATATGAACGACGGCATCGACCCTGTTGACGGACAGAATAAAACGGGCAGCATCATTCCCCGAAAAATGAGTGAAATAAAGACCTTTGAGGAATTTTACGAGGGTTACAAGGAACTGCTTGATTACTATATGGACTTGTCGGCGGACGCTCAGTACAGCTCATATGAAATTATGAATGAGCAAGTGAAATTTCTGTTCACAAGTATCCTTATGGACGACTGCATTGAGAGGGGAAAAGCTCTGCTTGACGGCGGCGTGAAATATCTCGGCGGCACCTGCGAAACTTACGGAAATATCAACAGTTCCGATTCGCTTTATGCCATTAAAAAAATTGTTTTTGAGGATAAAAAGGTCACACTTACGGAGCTTTGTGCCGCTGTAAAGGCGAATTTTGAGGGATATGAGGACATAAGAAAAATGTGCCTTGACTGCGATAAATACGGCAACGATCTTGACACCGCTGACGGTATGGCGAACGACTTGTATGAGTATGTTTCCAAGGGTATAAGAAACCGTGGAATTGAAAAGGGAATGCAGTATTTCCTTATCGTTATCAGCAACAATTCGCTGAATACCGAGTGGGGAATAAAAACCGGCGCAAGCCCCGACGGCAGGCTTTCGGGAATGTTTATGAATCCCGCAAACAATCCCCAGGGCGGAGCGGACAAAAACGGTCCCACCGCAATGCTCAATTCTCTTTGCAGATTTGATGCGAAATATCACGCAGGCTCAGTGCAGAATATCAAGTTCTCCGCAGGAATGTTCAAGAAAAATCGGGATATTATCGAAGCACTTTTCAAGACCTATTTCAAAAAGGGCGGCTGTCATCTGATGGTCACTGTGGTGGACAGCGGCGCTTTGGAGGACGCAATGGAAAATCCCGAAAAACACCCCGACCTGATAGTAAGAGTAGCGGGATATTCTGCGGTGTTTGTAAATCTTGACCCCACAGTTCAGCGTGAAATTCTGAGCCGTACTTTGTATGACGAGAGGAACTCTTTAAAATGAGCGAGCTTGATATTTTTGAGATAGAACGCTTTGCAATACACGACGGCCCCGGAATACGCACAACGGTGTTTTTTCAGGGCTGTCCACTGAGATGCAGATGGTGTGCAAATCCCGAATCGCAAACTGTCGGAAAACATATAATGTTCTTTTCAAGGAAGTGTGTCGGCTGCGGAAAATGTGCAGAAGTGTGCAGTCAAAACGCTGTTCATATTGCAGACGGAAAATCCGTTATTGACAGAAGCAGCTGCATTTCCTGCGGAAGCTGTGCGGAAAAATGTCCCTGCGGTGCGTTGAAAATATCGGGGCAAAAGATAACCAATGATGAGCTTTTTGACATAGTTTCACGGGATAAGGACTATTACGAAACAAGCGGCGGAGGAGTTACAATTTCGGGCGGAGAGGCACTTTTGCAGATAGAAAAAATGCTGCCGTTTCTGCAAAAATGCAAAGACGAGCATATACAAATAGCCGTTGAAACCTGCGGTTATGTTCCTGTTTCAAATGTGCGAATTGCCCTTGAATATGCGGATATTTTTCTGTTTGATATAAAAACTCTTGACGGCAAAAAGTTCTCGGAATATACGGGCGGAAATATTGAAACGGTGTTTTCCGCATTTGAATTTCTTTGCAAAAATGCAGTCGAAAAGGTAATTGTAAGAGTTCCGGCTATTCCCGATTTTAACGATAATGAATTGTCGGAAATTATGGAATATGCCGCATCTCACGGTGTTAAGGAGCTTCATCTGCTGCCCTATCATACTTTGGGAATTTCAAAATATGAACAGCTTGGACTGGAATATCCTTATCACATTCGTGAAGGTCTTGACCCCGACACTCTTACGCCTTATAATGAAAAGGGTGCAGAGTTGGGGCTTGCGATAAAAATCGGAGGATAAAATGATAAAAAATATTATTCTTGACATAGGCGATGTTCTGGTGAAATCAAATTATCACGAGTTTTTTCTTAACAAGGGATTTGATGAGAAAACCATTTCCCGCCTTGAAAATGCAACATTTTTCAGTCCCGTATGGAAAGAGCTTGACAGGGGTGTTTGGGATTTTTCGCAAATAACAGATGGCTTTGTGAAAAACGACCCCGAATTGGAAGAACAACTCAGAACTGTTTTTAACGATATGAGCGGCTTTATTAAAGTCTTTCCTTATGCTGTGGATTGGGTGCGAAGCTTAAAAGAAAGCGGTTTAAAGGTGTTTTGTCTTTCAAATATTTCGGCAAAAATATGCGATGACTGTGCCGAGGAGCTTGAATTTTTAAAGTATGTTGACGGGAAAATTCTGTCCTATGAGGAACGGCTTATCAAGCCTGACCCCGAGATATACAAGCGTCTGCTTGAAAGATACGATTTATCCGCAGATGAATGTATTTTCATTGATGATATTGAGCGAAATGTAAATGCTGCAAAAGGACTTGGCATGCACGGAATTGTATTTCATAATAAATCGCAGGCTGAGAATGAAATTGAAATGATACGGAGGTCGCAGATATGAATTATTTAGGTCATTGGAGCAGCGATAAAATGGGTTTGCCCTGTTTTGAATACACGGGAAATATTCCTTACTCTGCAAAGCTTGACAACGGCACAGACGTAAAGCTTCCCGAAGATCCTTGGTTCCTTTTGGGCAACTATCGTTTTACGATGTTTACGCATATCAGCGGCGAATATGAGCTGATTAGCGGACAGCGTTCGTGGGCAAGGGTAAATCAGGGGAGCAAGCGAAACAGCGGTGTGAATTTATCGGAAATTACCGTTGACGGGGAAAAATATGCCCTTACGGGAATGGATTCTCTTGCGGCTGATACCGAAAAATGCAGGAGAATTTTCGGCTGCGGCTTTGCAAATTATTCCTATGAAATTGACGGCGTTTCGGTGAACAGAAATCTTTCCGTAAAGCCGTCAACAGAGGTAGATAACGGTGCATCGGCATTTCTGCTGACAGTTACGGTAAAAAACAAAAGCGGCAAAGCCGTGAACTGCACATACAGCGAATATGTTGGTGCGAATTTTGAGGGAATACAGTTTCAGACTGTGCCGAAGGAATGGCTGCCCTTAAAATATACAAACGAGTATTCCGAAAATGCTTCGGACAACTCCGCAAGGGTCACTATTACGGCTCACAGCGATGATCCTTTGCTTGTTCCCGACAGAGAGTCAATGTCTAAGCACGACGCATTTCCGCCGCTGCTGTTTATGAAATCACTGTCCGAAAATACTGCTTTTTCGGGTGACAACAGCGGTATCAATGCAGAGATTTCATTCACTCTTGTACCCGATGAAGAAAAGACTTTTAGAATGATTATCGGATATTCTTTTGAATATGGCATATCAAAGCAGGATAGTATTTGTGCAGAGCTTTCATCGGGAAAAATCGTTTCCGAACCTGTTTCTGCATTTGCCGATGACTGGCTGAAAATCATTCCCGATTTCACCGATGAAAAGGAGGTCACGCTCCGCCGTGAGCTGAGATGGCACGTTTACAATCTTGAATCAATGGCGACATACAGCGAATATTACAGCGAAACCAAGATACCTCAGGGCACCATTTACGATTACGACTGGGGCTGTCATGCAAGTGCGAGGGATAATTTCCAGCACGCACTTCCGCTTGTTTATTACAACCCGAAGCTTGCAAAAAGCGTGCTCCGATATATGCTGAAACGCACCACTCCTTTTGGTGAAATTCGACTTATTGAATCGGGCAACGGTTATGCGGAAAATGAGCGATATTTTACAAGCGACCAGCAGCTTTATTTCTTCCTGCTTTTGTCCGAGTATCTTCGTGTGACGAAGGACTATGCGTTTATGGGCGAAAAGGTACAGCCGTATCCTGCGAAAAATCAGGCGGAAATGACTGTTGCTGAGCTTACGGAAAAATGCTTTATTTTCCTGCGGGATACTATCGGTACGGGTGCTCACGGACTTGTGAAGCTGCTTAATTCCGACTGGAATGACGCTGTTTACTATATTGAAAAAGTTCCGTACAATAATATCTTCCTGACAGGCGAATCCCATATGAATTCGGCAATGGCAATAAGCATTTTTCAGACCTTGATACCCCAGCTAAAAGAAGCCGCCAAATACTGCGGACAGCTTGACAGGCTTTGCGAAAGTATGAGTTATTATCGGAATAATATTCTTCGTGCATATCTTGCGGATATGGGCGAGAGAAGCTTTCCCAGGAGAATGTATTTCAACGGAAAGCCTTACGGTGATGACAATATGTTCCTTGAACCTCAGGGCTTTACATTGCAGATAAACGAGCTTTCCGAGGAGAGAAAACGCCTGCTTTATGAGGAAATGAAAAAGCGTGTTTACAGCGGTGAAAAGCTGGGAGCGAGAGAGCAGCAGACGCCCGAATTTGAGGACGAGGGCTTTGACAAGGGCTCCCGTGAAAACGGCGGATTTTGGTATGCACTGAACGGTCCCGTTATAATCGGAGTATCGCAGTTTGACAAAACAGAGGCGGTAAGGCTTCTTAAAAATATGACTTTGCAGCATTTATCGGAGGAATTTCCGCAGTATTGGTCGTCATATTGGTCGGCTGCGGATAACATTGAATCGTCCCTTATTCCCGAGGAGGGACTGCCCGATCAGTCGCTGACATATGCAAATATTCCTGCTTACTGTGCACATCCACATGCTTGGATTCTTTACTGCTATTACAGAATTAACGAATAAAAACTGCCTGTTCAAAAGGAAAGCATTTCAACCTTTTGAACAGGCAGCTTTTTATTTGTTGGCAGAATTTCTGTATTCGCCGGGGGTCATTCCCATTTGTTTTTTGAATGTACGGTTGAAATAGGGAACGTTTTCAAATCCCGAAGCGGAGGCAATCTCTATGATGCTTTCGTCCGTTGTTGCAAGAAGCAGACAGGCGTGTTTTAGCCGCCTGCGAATAATGTATGTTGACACCGAGCAGTTCATAACATTTTTGAAATAGGTGGAAAAATAATTCTGATTCATATGGACCATTTCCGCAAGCTTTTTCAAAGCAACAGGCTCTTTGAAATTTTTGTCAATGTAATTTATAGCGTCAATGATGCGAATATATTCATTCTGAAAACGCATTATTTTTTCGGAATATTTGCTTGTTTCCTCAAAACGTCGGTAGAGCAGGGCAAGCAGCTTTAAAAGCAGTGATTTTATTACAAGCTGATAGCCTGTGGCTTTTTCGTTCCATTCACGTTCCATTTCAAAGATAATATCGGAAATATCCGACGAAACGGCATCTCCCGAAAGTCTGTGCTTGAAACCGTCTTTCCACTCGTAAAACGCCTTGATATAGAGGTAGTCCATCTCCTCATTCTGCCATACAAGCTCGGGGTCGAAAATGATGACCATAAGCTCCATTTCGTCCGAAAAATTGGCTGCGTAATGGTACTCATAATTGTTGATCACAAAAATATCGCTTTGATTTATGGGATATGAGCTGTCGCCGATGTAATATGTTCCGCCCGATGACAGTGCAAGATTTATCTCAAGGCAGTAGTGATTGTGCATATACACTTTTCCGTTTTTTACTGCTTCGGCGGAAAATCCCTTGCCCTTAAAAACGGTAAACGGAAACTTTTTATCAAGCTTGAAAACTTCGGTTATGTATTCCATACTTAAATTCATCTCCCAAGTATAATCCATATAAAAATTATACGGGAAAACCGTTGGAATGTCAAGAAGCAACATGCATTTATACCATTTCCTAATCAACTTATTGACAGAGTCTATAAGGAGATTATGATTTAGTATTATAACTGAGGAAAATTTGAATGCTGTCAGCGATGAGCTGAAGGATATTTCCGTTCACGGAGATTATAGGCTTGATTTTTGCAAATATCTTGCAGTGATAGTAGTTCCGCTCTTTATCATTTCCTCCGGCGTTCCCGTAAATACGATCTGTCCGCCCTTGGTGCCGCCATCGGGTCCAACGTCTATGATATGATCGGCAAGCTTGATAACGTCGGTATTATGTTCGATCACAATTACGGTATTTCCTCTGTCAACTATCCCCTCAAGAATACTTACGACCTTTTCAATATCAGCTGCATGCAATCCGGTAGTCGGCTCATCAAGAATATATATGTTGCCTTTGCTCTTGATATTTAGAGCCAGCTTGACCCTCTGACGTTCACCGCCAGAGAAGGTCGACAGCGGCTGTCCCAAAGAAATGTAGGGGAGTCCCACTTCTATCAGTGCACTTAATTTTTCCCTAATTTTCTTATTTCCCTCAAAAAAATCAAAAGCTTCCTCAACGCTCATTGACAGGATGTCTACTATATTTTTTCCTTTGTATAAATGTCTGAGAGATTCATCGCTGTATCTTGTTCCGCCGCAATGCTCACAAACAGTTGTTACAGGCTCCATAAAAACGAGTTCGGTCGTGACAGCTCCACGTCCGCTGCAGTGCGGACATGCACCTTTTCCGTTAAAAGTAAATAAACTGTCCGATACGTTGTTTTCCTTTGCAAATACCTTTCTGATCTCATCGAAAAATCCCATAAATGTGCAGACTGTAGATCGTCCAGTTGCAGTTATGCTGCTCTGATCGATCAAAACTACCTGGTCTGCATATTTTTTTGCGAAAACATCTCTTATGAGAGATGATTTTCCGCTTCCCGCAACTCCTGTTACAACCGTCAGAATGCCCAGAGGTATATCAACATCGACATTCTTCAAATTATGCGTATTAGCACCTCTGATAGGAAGAAAACCTTTAGGCGTACGCACCTTTCCCTTAACATTTACCTTAGCAGATAATGCATTTCCTGTCTTTGTTCCGCTTATCAGAAGCTGTTCGTAGCTTCCCTGAAACAGCACCTGTCCTCCGTTTTTACCTGCAAGAGGACCTATGTCAATTACTTCATCAGCGATACTGATAATGTCCTTGTCATGTTCAACAACGAGTACCGTATTTCCTTTGTCACGAAGATTTTTAAGCAGCCTTGACATTCTGTGAACGTCCCTCGGATGCATTCCTGTGCTTGGCTCGTCAAAAATATAGATCATTCCGCAAAGGGAGCTTCCCATATATCTTACAAGCTTAAGCCTTTGAGCCTCTCCGCCCGATAAGGTTGAGCTTTCCCGATTCATTGAAAGATAGGGAAGTCCTATATCTATCATACGGTCAAGAGAAGCCGTAAGCTGTTCAACAATAGAAACAGCTCTTGTGTCAGTGATTTTTCCAAGCTCCTCACGCAGTTCGGAAAACTCCATTTGGCACATATCATCAATGTTTAAGCCATTTATCCTGCATGAAAGTGCCTGCTCATTTAATCGTTTCCCTTTACAGTCAGGACATTCGCATTCATACATATACTGACTGATCTTTTTCAGTGTATTATCAGTTTGCTCTTCGGGACTTTTCATAAGAACCAGCCTTTTGAACTGATTATATACGCCCTCCAGCTTCTTATCTATTCTTTCGCCATCGGGTGTGTAACTTCCGTAAAGGAGAATATTCTGCTCCTTTTCGGAAAGCTCCTTCCATGCAATATTCGTTCTGAAATATTCGGGGCGTCTGTATATCCTCCAGTAATATTTTTCAGGTCCGAAGGAAGGGAGTAAAAAGCACCCCTCGTCATAGGATTTATCTGCATCAATTAATTTGCTTATATCAAGATCCATGACCTTTCCTATTCCCGCACAGGTCTTGCACATACCATTGGGGTTGTTGAAGGAAAAATATGAAGACGGTCCGATGCTCGGAGTACCTATTCTTGAGAATAGCAGACGCAGTGCAGAGTACATATCGCTTATAGTACCGACAGTAGATCTTGAGTTGCCTCCCAGTCTGCTTTGGTCGATAATTACTGAGGGGTTAAGGTTATCTATCAATTCCACATTAGGCTTTTCATACTTGGGAAGCCGTCCTCTTATCCAGGCACTGTATGTTTCATTCATCTGACGCTGGCTTTCTGCCGCAATCGTGTCAAAAACGATACTTGATTTGCCCGAGCCCGAAACACCCGTGAATACCACAATTTTGTTTTTGGGAATATCCAGGGATATATTTTTCAGATTATTTTGCCGCAAACCTCTTATTTTAATTGTGTTCATAACTTGTCCTCTCTTTCTGAATGAAATTCTGTTCTATAGCAATCCACAAAAATAGCATTAATGTAGGGGCGGGGTTTTCCCGCCCGCAGATTTCAACAGTTCTTTCGGTAACTGCGGGACGGGAAACCAAAGCTATGCTTTTTCCCCTACAAAACCTGTTAGGATATTTTTATGTACTGCTATAGATAATCTGCCGCAGCGGTATAATTATCCCATTGTATCACATACGCTGCAATTACATTATACCACATTTAAAGCAGTATTTCTTGATTTTTCTTGCTATTTTTTGTCTGATACAATAATACTGCCCAAAGGGGAGAAAAGTGGACCTAATTTTTTAACGCAAAAATCAAATCCACCGCCGAGAGATTCCCGTGATTAATGGGTGCTTAGTATTATTCCCACTTAAAGAATTTCACGCTAATAATACTGCATACAACTGTAATTATCAGCATAACTATCACTGCTCCCGTCACATTGCCGACAGGAAGTCCCAGTGAGGCATTTTTAAGTATCTTTATACCCTGTGTCAACGGCAGAATGTCAGCTATTCTTTGCATTGTTTCGGGCATTACCTCATAAGGAAGAGTTGCACCCGAAAAAATAAGCATGGGGAAGTACAGCACACTGGCAATTATTCCGGCGATTTTTGAGTTTTTTGCGATACCTCCGACCATCATTCCTATGCTGAACATTGAGATCATAACCAGCAGATAACCGAGCAAAAATGCTCCAAAGCTGCCACGCATTTTAAAGCCAAAAAAACAGGCTGCTACAAGAAACAAGCTGATCAAAGACACTATGGCATAAATTGCATACATTGCAACCTCTGCGATAAGAACAAGACCCGGCTTTATAGGTGTTACTTGGTATCTCTTTAAGATATGTTTTGAACGATAATCGGAGATGACCAGCGGTAAACCCATCACTCCGCCTGCACAGATAGAAATGCTGCAAAGTGCCCCGAAGGATTGCTCCAGAAAACTGTACTCTGCCCCCTCAAAAGCAGGCTTTTGCCCAAACACCACACCCAGAATGATAAGCACAACTATCGGCATTATTACCGCAAAAATCAACATATCCATTCCCCGAAGGCTCATTTTTAGCTAATTTTTCAATAAAATTTTAAATGCTTTCATAGCTATCCTCCTCGTCCGTAAACCAAAGATATGCGTCCTCAAATTGATTTTTTCCGCTTTCTGTCTTGGCTTCCTGTGTGGTACCGTGAAATACTGTTTTCCCTTTTTTCAAGATAAGTATTTCATCGCAAAGTGCCTCGACCTCATCCATATAGTGGGAAGTCAGTAAAATGGATAATCCCTGCTCTTTCAGCTTCAATAGGATATTCCATACTTCACGTCTTGCCCTTGCGTCCAAGCCCGTTGTAAGCTCATCCAAAAATACAAGCTCGGGCTTTGGTATCAGTGCAAGAACGATAAACAATCGCTGGCGTTCCCCTCCGGACAGCTCTTTTACATAGGTTTTCTTTTTATCCGCAATTCTGAAAGCTGTTAACAGGTCTTCATAGCTTTGCGGATCTTTATAAACCGACGCTGTGATTTCGCAGAGTTCTTCCACCTTAACAAGCTCCTGATATTTCGATTCCTGAAACTGAACGCCTACTTTCTCAAATACTTTTGTCCGCTCCTTTATGGGATCCATTCCCAATATGCTGACTTCTCCGTTATCCATCTTCTTGGTGCCCAATATACACTCGATGGTGCTGCTTTTTCCCGCACCGTTTGCTCCGAGCAATCCGAATACTTCTCCTTTCCTTACCTGAAAGCTCAGATCGTCCACTGCAACATAATTACCATACTTTTTTGTTAGTTTTTTTACGGTAATCGCATTCATTTTTATTCCTCCTTGTTCGTTGATAAATGAATTATACCACCAAACAAAAGTCTGGTGGTATAATGGAGGGTTTATTTTTTCATTTGTTTTATTTCTTTAAGTATTGAGATGACTTCATAAGCATTTTTTACCGCTTTTTCGAGTGAATCAATCAGCTTGTCACAGGCAGAAATAATGTCCTCATCGTTTTCGGGAGTGTTCAGTATATTCAGAATATTATTCTTATCCATTCCGTTATCATACTTTTTAAGCATTCTCAAAATAGCCGATAAAGAATAATTCGCACACCTTAACGACCGAATAATTTTCAGGCGGGCTATGTCGTTTGAATCATACACCCGATAACCGTTCTGCATTCGTTTCACAGTAAGCAGACCATTCATTTCCCAATTGCGAATGGTATCTATCGTTAATCCTAATTCCTTTGCAGCCTGTGCCCTCTTATAGAGAACGTCATCTGCTTTTGGCTGCCGATACAGCATTTCACATATTTTTGCTGCCTCTTTTGCATTTTCTTTTTCCTGTTTTGCAATATGGATATATTCTTCCGTGAGCTTTATTGCTTCATCAAACCGATATTCGGCAGACAATTTCACAGCATCCACAATTCGGCTTCTAAGTCCTGCCTGAATGACTTCAATTTGAAAAGCCTTTCTTGCCAATTCAAATTGTTTGATATGAATATCCGTAAATACACGATAACCATTTTCTTTTCGTTTGGGTTTTTGTATTAATCCCCATTCTTCATACATCCTCACGGTATTGGGATGCAGCCCTGCAATTTTAGCTATTTGACTTGTGGAATAAGTATGCTCTTTACTCATAATTACCTCAAAATTTACAATAGAAATTTTACTATCTCGGCACTATCATAGCATACCTGTTTACTCTTGTCAAGAATAATTTGAATAATATAAAAGGGCTTGCCCAAATAAGAAAAATATGCTATAATATTTTCCATAAAGGGGGAGTAATTATCAAAAGCAGAATGAGCATAATGCAGGACATTTTTCGGCAGACCGAAGCGGAGATTTCGGAGATAAACAGGCTGCTTGACAACGAGATAGGCAGGGAAAATCTTAACTATCTGGAGGACGAAGAGCGTGACCTTTGCAGCGTCGGTGATTTCAGAGAAAATTACAAGGATTTGTTTAGGAAATACAAGCTTGATCCGTCACGGAAATCCGCTGCATGCCGAAGCATTTGCAGCTATATAGCCGAAAACGGGACGGATTCCGAGCTGACTTATCTGTGGATATTGCTGTTTCTGGACGAGGGTATCATCTATCCGTACAGAGCGGAAAACGCCGATAAGATAGAGAAATACAACAAGCGGGAGTTGGTGGTGTCGGCGGATATTTTTGAGAGATACTGCTGCACCGAGGCGGAATATGCAAGGCGTCTGAAACGGATTCGTGATGCCGTAACAAAAAAATATAAGAAGACAGATGACAAGTCAAAGGTCCCCCGTGTTGCCCGCAAGATAGTGGAGGACTATATTTTCAGCACTGTCGGAACAGTCGGTACATATGTTAACAAGAACGATATTAAGGATAATATGGAGCGTATTCAGGCGGCGGCAGACCGTTATGACGGGCTGAATGCCATTTCTCCGCTGATAATGTTTTTGGCAGTAACGGGAAATGTGAAGTCCTTTATGGACAATTCCGAAAGTGTCCTGACCGTGGATATTCGTAAGCTGTTTACACCGAGAAAGTATAAGATAGACTTGGACAACGGCAAGAATTTCAAGAAATATGAAAAAGACGTCGAATTTTATAAGGCTTTATCAAGAGCTTATTCGGGACATTTGGCGGTGGACCATGCCTTTTGCGATTACTGCTTCGGCAGGCTGACAAATCTTCCCAAATGGGCGAGTGCATATCCATTGGGAAACGATTTTGCTTGTGCACGGCTTGCCGCACCGTCAACAGCGGCGGATATGCATATCTATTCCGATGACGAGCGTGAATACTGCTGCAAAAGGTACGGCGTTGACCCGGAGCTTCTTAACGATGGGATCACCTCGGGAGAATTGGGCGAGATAGTCGGCGGCAGCGAAAGCCTATATGACCAATTGTACCGCTATTGCGTGGAAAATCCCGAGGTTCGGAATGAAATGGTCAAGCACATTTCCGACGGCGAATTTGACAAAGCCTGTGACCTTTCGGAAAAAATCGGCAGGGAACTATCGGACAGCTGTGCCGCTTTCGGCGGGGATAATTTCGATTACGGCGTTTGCTATATTTATGATTATTTCCTTTTGAAGGACAGCGAGAAACTCAAAAAGATGATGCTGGATACATTGAATAGATACATTCTTTTGATAGATGAGTGATACTAATCTTCAATCAACCTATGGACAAATCCGACAGCTATAACCCAGCCACTCGGCGTCAAGCTCCCTTGCCGGGCGACAGCCCGCCTGCGGTCGCTTTCCTTGATTGGCTGTGTTCTATCTGCCGTCTTTGTCTACAGAACAATTAAAGATTAGTATGAAAAACGGGCTGTTTCGATTTTGCACCGAAACAGCCCGTAAATTACTTTCTATTGCCTATTTTTGCGTTGGCAGTAGATAGCATAAGCTTTATTCTGTTTTCCTGATTGACCTTGGTAGCACCCGGGTCATAGTCTATGGCAACGATATTTGCTTCGGGATATTTTGTCTTTATACTCCTTATCATACCCTTTCCGACGATATGGTTGGGGAGGCAGCCAAAGGGCTGAGCACAGATAACATTTTTGCAGCCGCTGTGGATAAGCTCGCTCATTTCGGCAGTCAGCAGCCAGCCTTCGCCCATTTTGTTGGCGTGGGAAACGAACTCCGAAGCGTACTCTTTTATCTTTTCAAAATGCTCGGGTGCTCTGAAACGGGAGCCGCTTACCGCCTTGATTATCTTATTCTGCAATCCCGTAAAGAACGCTTTCATTGCACCTGAAGCCACATATTTTTTATATCTGACATGGTATATCTGCGTATCGACGATATGATGGTCACACATGAAAAGCAGGAAGTCCATCAGTCCCGGAAGAACGACCTCTGCACCCTCGTTTCGCAAGAATTCTTCCAGACAGTTGTTGCCGAGCGGGGCGAATTTTACATATATCTCGCCCACAATTCCCACCTTTATTTTATCGCTTGGCGTATACGGTATCTTCTCAAAATCCTCGCAGATAAGCTTTGCGTTTTTGTCAAAATCCTTGAGCTTGAAGCCTGATTTTCCCGTTCCCTCAACGCCCATTCCGCCGTTTACAAGGAACTCCGTCCACTTGTCGATGACCTTGTCGGTATCGCCCTTGTTGTTTTCGTAGGGTCTGACCTGATTGCCCACCCACATAAGCAGGTCGCCGTAAGCGACTGCCGTTACCAGCTGCATCAGCAGTTTGGGGGACAGCTTGAAGCCGGGGTTCTTCTCCATATTCGACAGATTGAGCGACACAACGGGAACATACTCCATTCCGTTGCGTTCCAGTGCCTTTCTCAGCAGATGGATATAGTTTGAAGCACGGCAGCCGCCGCCTGTCTGAGTTATCATCAGTGCGGTCTTATGCAGGTCGTATTTGCCTGATTTCAGAGCGTCAAGCATCTGTCCGATAACAAGCAGGGCAGGGTAGCAGGTGTCGTTGTGGACATTTTTCAGTCCCTCATCCACAATGCGTCTGCCTGTGGTTTTCAGAAGCTCCACCTTGTAGCCGTGGTTATTGAATATCTTTTCGAGAAATGTAAAATGTATGGGAAGCATCATAGGAATAAGGATAGTATATTCCTTTCGCATTTCCTCTGTAAAGAGCAGACGTCCCTGCTCGTTGTAAACAAGCTCAGCCATTATTATTTCCTTTCGGTTAATATTTTTAAATAGTGCGTACTCAATAACTGCCCATCGGGCAGTTATTGGCTGAAAATCCTGTAA
>CAZINI010000044.1:0-24635 GCA_964540575.1 uncultured Ruminococcus sp. | reverse complement strand
AAAGTGTGTTTCTATTATTGAAGATATTTATCTTGAAAAGAGATGATATTCTTTATGATCGGATTCGGTGTGGTGGCGGTGTTGGCGATCATCGCTATGATCGGCTGCATGAATGCATGAAGCTGAAATCAAAACGCACTAAATTATTGATTCGCGGGGAATCCGCTCTTGCCATCGTTCTGACCCTTGCTATTGTGATCAACATGATTTGCTTTGGCCTCATGTCTACCCTACTGAATCTGGTCACAGGAAACGGAACCATCACCCAATCAACATTAGACGAGGCCACCTTTTTAACTTTTATTGACAGCTTTGTATTCGGGCTTTGTGATTTCTGATTTAATCCAAGAAGAAAGGCTGTACTCTAAATGATAGATAGTGCTTTCTTTCGGAACGAACTTGTTCCCTGTGGTAGGACAAATCGTATTTTTTAATCTTTAAGGGGCTGTTACAGCGAACGCTGCAGCAGTCCCATTTCATTATGAAGCCGACAAAAGTCCATAAATAGCAATCAAAGCCATAAAAAATCCTGAAAAAGAGTACAAAAACCCAAGCCCTGCCAAAAACATAGCCTGAAAACGGCATATTATTATTCCAAATTCTAAGCAGATTTCAGCTTAAAAAGAGAAACGCCCATACGTTTCTGAGAAATTTTTGCCGCAAGCTTCTTTATGTCATAAGCAATGGCAAGTAATGTGATCTCGGTCTTGACATTCACCTTGCTTCTCATCATAAATCTTCGGAAGGAATAATCCTGCTTAAGCACACCGAACGCACCCTCGCTCTGGATACTTCTGTTCATTCTGAGTTGTGTGCCAAATTCGGTTGTAATGTTTTTATGAGATTCTTTTCTCATTTCAAGAAACCGGTGAGAAACGGACAGAGATTTGTTTTCTTTTGCCTTTGTGCAGTTTCCTTTGTACTGACAGCCTTCACAGCTTTCGCATCTGTAAACAGCTTTTTCGGAAATAAATCCCGTTTTGGTCGTTTCTTTTCTCGTGCCCGTTCTCACAAGCTTCTTTCCGTTATGGCAGACAAAGAAATCTCCATCGGCATGGTATTCCATATTTTCAACCCTGCCGTATTTAAGCTTGTAGCCTCTCTTTTTCAGCATCTCATAGTTTGAAGGCTTGATGTATGAATTAAGTCCGTTTGCTTTCAGATAAAGATAGTTTTCCTCGCTTTCATAGCCTGCATCTGCAACGATATTTTCAAGCACGAAAAGTTCAAGCTTCTTTATCTTTTCAAGAAATGGGATAAGGGTATTTACATCGCTTCTTTCACTTGATATATCCAGCCCGATTATGTATTCTCCCTCAACGCCTGCCTGTATGTTGTAGCCCGGTTTTAACTGACCGTTTTTCATATGATCTTCCTTCATTCTCATAAAGGTGGCATCTGTATCGGTCTTTGAAAAGCTGTTTCTGCCGCCCAAAAGTGAGTTGTAGTGTTCATATTTTGAGATCCTTTCACGGTATTCCAGCAGCTTTTCAAGGCTTCTCTGAATTGGAGTTTTGTGCTTGCCCTTTCCGCTTACAAATTCAATGTTCAGGTCATTCATAAGCTTTTCAAGCGTGGCTATCATAACATCAACTTCTGTGTTTTCGGGAAAGACTATCTTTTCATTCTCTTTCAGCTCTGCAAGTATCACAGGAAGCTTTGCACGAAGCTTAATTTCATTTTTTGTTACTGCATTTTTCCATACAAATGTGTATCTGTTGGCGTTTGCTTCGATTTTTGTTCCGTCAATAAATATATTCTTTCCGCTAATCTCCCCCTTTTTAAGCAGCTTTTCTACGATCTTGTAAAACACAGCTTCAATGGTTTCGGGCATATTCTTGCGAAAACGGGCAATGGTGCTGTGATCGGGAGCTGCATAGCTTTCAAGAAGATACAGAAAATTTATGTCCCGATGACAGCAAACCTCTATTTTTCTGGATGAATATGCTCCGCACATATATCCGTAGATAAGTATCTTCATCATTATATCCTCGGGTATTTTTCCGGTGTATTCTTCCTTCGTATATTTTGTGAAGTCTGTTGTCTGATATATTTCATTTATTGTGTCCGACAACAATATCACGGGATCATTTTCTTCAATGTAAACTTCATAATTCATATTAAGACGCAGTTGACAAATACTCATTTTTGTGGTACAATCCTTTCGTGGTCTGATGTTTTCTTTCAATTATATTATACCACAAAAAGCACCAAAGTGGAATTTTTTTCCTGCTTTGGTGCTTATTTTTTTCAGGGGCGTGCAACAGCCCCAATAGGTATAAAGGGAGTGGTCAAAATCATCAAAGAAATCAAGACCTTCAAGTGCAAACAATGCGGAAGGGAATTCATCAAGCCTGTACCCGATTGCTTAGATGTACATTGGGTGATGTTCATTAAGATGCCTATATGTGATAGGTGCCTGAAGAAACTAAGAAAAACAAACATATTCTAAGGAGGAATCATTTTATGGAAAATTTCAACACAGAAAGCATTTTTAACACTCTTAAGGAGAACGGAATCAATGTTGACGAGAATCAGCAGAAGGCAATTGAGAATAAGCTCAGCGAGGTTATTAACTATGTTCCGAAAATCGGAGTTCTCGGAAAGACAGGTGTTGGCAAGTCAAGCCTTTGCAATGCTCTTTTCGGCTCTGACGTATGCCCCGTAAATGATGTCGAAGCCTGCACCCGCGATCCGCAGGAGGTCACTGTAAATGTAGGTGATGACAACAACGGTATTACACTTGTTGATGTCCCGGGAGCGGGTGAAAGCTCAGACAGGGATCTGGAATATTCTGAGCTTTATGCAAGACTTCTTCCCGAGCTTGATGTTATCCTTTGGGTGATCAAGGCAGATGACAGAGCATTTTCAGCGGACGAAAACTTCTACGAGAATGTAATCAAGCCTCATGTGGAGCAGGGCAAGCCCTTCTTCTTTGTTCTGAATCAGGTGGACAAGATCGAGTCTTTCAGAAGCTGGAACGATGAAGAGCATATGCCCGGTGAAGAGCAGCTTGTTACTATTGATAAGAAGGTCCGTATGTTAGCCGATCTCTTCCATGTGGCACCTTCAAAGATTATTCCCGTTTCCGCTCTTGAAAAGTACAATCTCGTTACTCTTGTAAATGAGATCGTATATGCCGTACCTCCCGAAAAGAAGATCACGGTGTACAAGAATGTCAGCGAGGAGTTCCATACCGAATCAACGGGACAGCATGTTTTTGAAGAAGTGTCCGGTTACTTTGAAGGATTTATCGGAAAGGTGGTAGACGTGGCTGCCGACGCAATTGGCAGATTTATCGGAGGAGTGGTCAGGAGCTTCTTTGAATCGGTAAAGTCCATTTTTAAGCTGTTCTGACAGCTCACAGTAAGCAGGAAGTACGGCGGCTTTGCGATGGTCGCAGAGCCGCTGAGAATACAAACAAAAAACGGAGGAATTTTTTATGATGAATTACAATAATGTTTTTGAAGGTCTTGAAAAGAAGGGCGTTGTTATCACTGAGGAGCAGAAGGCTAAGATCCGCAGTAAGATCGAAAATGTCATCAACTACGAACCTCGTGTAGGTGTGTTCGGAAAGACGGGTGCAGGAAAGTCCAGCCTTTGCAATGCTCTTTTCGGACAGGACGTATGCGAGATCAGTGATGTTGAAGCCTGCACAAGAAGCGAGAAGGAGATCATGCTGGGCATCTCATCGGGCAAGGGAATCAAGATCATTGATGTTCCCGGCGTAGGAGAAAACAGCGACAGGGACATTGAGTACGGTCAGCTTTACGCAAAGCTTCTCCCCGAGCTTGATGTTGTTCTCTGGGTGCTCAAGGCGGACGACAGGGCATATGCTTCTGACGAAAATTTCTACAAGAATCTTGTTAAGCCTCACCTTGATCAGGGCAAGCCTTTCTTCTTCGTACTTAATCAGGTGGACAAGGTTGAGCCGTTCAGAGAGTGGGACGAGGACAAGCAAGAACCGGGTCCCAAGCAGTTTATGAACATTGACAGGAAGGTTCAGTATGTGGCAAATTGCTTTGATGTTCCCGCATCAAAGGTCATTCCCGTGTCCGCTGCCGAGCAGTACAATATGGTCAAGCTGGTCGACGAGATCGTATATGCTCTGCCCAAGGAAAAGAAGATCACCGTATTCAAGAACATCAATGAGGATTTCCGCTCTGAAGCAACAGGAGAAACAGTAAGAAGGTCGTTCCTGGAGATTGTACAGGATGTTGTTCTTGATGTTCTGGATAGGGTAGCCGACAAGGTAAGTGGTTTTTTTGATATGGTCGGGGAAGCAATTGACACATTCTTTAGCTGGTTTTCGTGAAACCGATAATAGTGAAGGAGGTAACCACATATGGGAGTTACGGTAAAGATCACACACAATGCCGATATTGGTGAACTTATCGGCAGAAATAAGAAGTTTGGCTTTCTGAGAAATTTTGATGTGCCTGCAAATGAAATGTACCGGTGGGATTATTCCGGAACTCCCTCAAGAGCAATACAGGCTATCGTTATCGGAAAGTCAGGCTATGGAAAGTCCACAACGCTGAACAGGATCGTTGGGAAGGAGGTGTTTGAAACTAGCGATGTGGAAGCCTGCACTAAGGAAATGTATTCGGCAGAATATCATCTCAGCAAGCCAAATCAGTACTTTTCTCTTTGCGACCTTCCGGGCGTGGGTGAATCACTTGCGGCTGATAAGCAGTATTATGAGTGGTACAATACGCTGCTGCAGAAGGCTTCAATGGTGCTGTATATTCTGAGGGCAGATCAGAGAGATTTCTCGGTTGACCTCAATGTTTACAACGAGCTGATAAAAATGACAAATCGTGAAAAGCAGATTCTGTTTGCAATTAACTGTGCTGATAAGATTGAACCTATCAGCAGAACGACAGAATTATCCGCAGTTCAGAAGAGCAACCTTGAAAGAAAGATAGGTAATGTAAAGAGAATTTTCAGAACAGATAATGGCATCGCTTACAGTGCCGAAACAGGATATAACTTTGATTCATTAGTTACAAAGATCGCCCATATGGTGAGAAGTGAATGTCGCTAATGAATCATTGTAATCTGCTTCTTATTGATACGACGAAATACCAAAGAACCTGTTGAAAAAGTCCTTGAGCTTATCAATAACCGTCTGTTTCTTTGCTGTTCTGTTGCCGCCGCCGAAACGGGAAACGGGAGGCATCAGCTTGTCAATGTCAGTGCCCGTCGTTTTTATTTCGCCATCTCTGAAAGCATTTTCGATGAAATGACGGGTTTCTTCTTCTTTGAGCTTTTCTTCCGAGATAATGCGGACAAGCTCTTTTTCACGTTCTTCGGCAACATAAGAATGCCACTCGGTCGTAACATCTTCAACCTCATTGATATTGGCAATAAAGGTTTCAATAAGCTGTTTCTTGCTTCGAAGTTCGGGACTTGAATCAACGGCAGATCTGATGGTTGCAAGAATTTCCTTGTCATTGCAGTGGCTGTCATGATATTTTTTTACAAGCATAAGGATATAGTCAATATTTATCTCTATCTGCTTAATAAGTTCAATTTCAAAAACTATATCGTCACTAATATCTTTTGAATCTCCCTTTGGCTTTTTCTTATTCCATTCGTCACGAATGTCCTGATATCGTCCCGAATAATCTTGAATTTCTCTGTCGGAAAGTATCGCCTGATCTGCAAAATCATCGAAGGATAACAGCAGATTGCGCATTTTCAGAAATGCACCGAAAAGTGTGATGAAATCCTTTTGATTCTGTTCGCCGTCAATACGGGGTTCGGATAAGGGGAATTTCTTTTGCAGCTCCTCAACAATTTCAAAATATCCCTTAACGTGCTTTCCGTTTTCGGTATCATATCCAAAATAATAATCCTTGAACTTGCGGAGAAGCACAACACCGCCCGCTTCCTTATCACCGAAAAGACCTATTGCCTTGTCAACACGCTTCTGAAGATTTCTGAAACATACAATATTGCCGAATGTCTTAACAGAATTAAGTATTCGGTTTGTTCTGGAAAATGCCTGTATCAGTCCGTGATATTTCAGATTTTTATCTACCCAAAGAGTATTGAGCGTTGTGGCATCAAAGCCTGTCAGGAACATATTTACAACAATAAGCAGGTCGATCTCTTTGTTTTTCATACGAAGAGAAACGTCCTTATAGTAATTCTGGAACTTATCGGAAGATGTGTCATAAGCTGTATGGAACATCTCATTATAATCCTTGATAGCATATTCAAGAAAATCACGGGAGGACTGATCGAGTGCCGATGTATCTTCCGAGTTTTCTTCGTCAAGTATTCCGTCTGCTTCTTCATTGGGAGCATAGCTGAAAATGGTTGCAATCCTCAGCTTCTTTGCAGGATCGGCAGCCATTTGCTTTTTAAATTCCTCATAATACAGCTTTGCCATAGGAACGGAAGCAACAGCGAATATGGAATTGAAGCCGCTTAAACGCTGCTTTGCCTTGATCTCTTCAACAGCTCCGTTTTTGCCCGATGCTACCTCGGAAATGTTTTGCAGAGCATTAAAAGCATACGTTTTATCGCCACGATATGTTTTTCTGTCGAAATTATCAAGTATGTATTTGGTAACACCCGCAATTCTTTCGGGAGCCATCATTGCCTTTTCTCTTGCAATATCCCAAACCATTTCATCGTCAATATCATCTTCGGTGTCCATTGTCTTTATATAATCAACTCTAAAAGGAAGGACGTTTTTATCATTGATCGCATCAACAATAGTGTATGCGTGAAGCTGATCGCCGAAGGTCTGCTCTGTTGTGGAAAAATGAGGATTTTTTACCGCCCCCGAATTTTCGGGAAAGATAGGTGTGCCCGTAAATCCGAAAAGATGATATTTCTTGAAGCTCTTAACAATAGCCGTGTGCATATCACCGAACTGACTGCGGTGACATTCGTCAAAGATAATTACAACGTGCTTATCATATACGGCGTGAGTCTTGTTTTTCTTGATAAATGTCGCAAGCTTTTGAATTGTTGTGATAATAATATGGGCGTTATCATCTTCCAGCTGCTTTTTGAGTACGGCTGTTGATGTGTTGCTGTTTGCCGCACCCTTTTCAAATCGGTCATATTCCTTCATCGTCTGATAGTCAAGGTCTTTACGGTCAACCACAAAAAGCACCTTATCTATAAAGGAAAGATTTGAAGCAAGACGGGCAGCCTTAAAAGATGTAAGTGTCTTGCCCGAACCTGTCGTATGCCAGATATATCCGCCGCCCGCAATATCTCCGTATTTTTTGTAGTTGGTAGCAACTTCAATGCGGTTGATGATGCGTTCGGTTGCGGTTATCTGATAGGGACGCATTACCATAAGCATATTTTCGGACGTGAATATGCAGTATTTTGTCAGAATATTCAGAATAGTATGACGGGCAAAAAATGTTCGGGTAAAATCAATAAGATCGGTTATGACACGATTGTTTGCATCAGCCCAGAATGATGTAAATTCAAAGCTGTTGCTTGTTTTCGCTTTTTTGCCCTTGGACTTTTCAGTGTCCTTTATGGTGTTGGAACGTGTGCTGTTGGAGTAATATTTTGTATTTGTGCCGTTGGAGATAACGAATATCTGTACATATTCATACAGTCCGCAGCCCGCCCAAAAGCTGTCACGCTGATAACGGTCTATCTGATTGAATGCTTCACGGATAGGCACACCGCGCCGTTTCAGTTCAATATGGATAAGGGGCAGACCATTAACAAGCACGGTAACGTCATAGCGGTTATCGTGCTTTGCTCCCTCTGCTGTTCCGATAACATACTGATTTATCACTTGCAGAAAATTGTTATGGATATTTCGCTTATCTATCAGGGAAATATTCTTTGAAGTGCCGTCATCACGCTTGAGGACTTGTATATGATCTTCCTGTATCTTTCGGGTTTTCTCAACAATGCTGTCATTTTTATTTGCGATGTTGGTATTAAAAAAAGATTTCCATTCATTATCGGTAAAGGTATAATCATTGAGCTTTTCAAGCTGCCTGCGCAAATTTTCGATAAGGTCGGATTCCTTATGTATGGGAAGATATTCATATCCCTGCTCTGTTAGCATACGGATAAACTCTTTTTCAAGCTCAGCTTCGGACTGATAGCTGTCGGAACGTGCCTTGACAGGCTCGTACTCGGTTACAACAGTATTTTCATTGGTCTGCGCTACTACGTTAAAATACGGCATTTTACAGCCTCCTTGATATGTTTATAATTTCTTGAAGCTCAGCAGCTTATCACGGTAATATTCATACTGTTTCTGCCTTGCTTCGATTTCGGCGGGTAAGCCTTCGGTTATGTCATTGCAGAGAGAGTTGAAACGGTCGAGAATTTCTGCAATACGGGTTTGCTCAACAATGTTTGGAATTGGAATTACTAATTTTTTTAATGCTCCTACATCGACAGTATTAAAATTTCCTTGGAATAAATGATCCTTGCACCATTCATCAATCTTGAAAAAGTAATAATTCATATAGTTCATATTGATGATATTTTCAAGCTCTTGCTTGACAGAAAAAAATGTGAATCTCTGATTCCCAAGGCATTCAATAGTAATAAGTGCATGTTCTCCTATCGTAGCAGATGTTGCAAGAGCAATCGAGTTTGCAGGAATTTTTCCACTCTTCTTAACAGCCGCTTCACTTACCTTCTGCAAAGCACCGGACAAAATATGACCATTGGTTCGAATATCCTCCATTCTAAACCAATCGACGGTACCGTTTGTCCAATACTCATCATTTGATTTGGATGGAGTATAACCGTTCCTTATATCAAAAACTTCCTCTATAGGTAAATATGCTACCCCAAAAACATACTGCCACAGCTTAATCAATCCGCTGCGCCATTCTCTCTCTCTCTCTCTCTCTCTCTCTCTACGTTAATAAAATATGAACTGTCAAAAGAAAGAAGAGCATCACGATAGTATTCATATTGCTTCTGTCTTGCTTCTATTTCGGCGGGTAAGCCTATACTTAGGTCGGAGCATATCGCATCGAAGTTGTCAAGGACTGATACGATTTTTTCTTGTATTGATAGCGAAGGAACAGGTATGCGGAGCTGTTTTAATTCAGCCATTGGTATGCTTTGTACTGTACCTCCTGCTGATTTTTTCTTTATTGCTGATTTCATAGGGGCTGTTCTCAGCAGGAACATAAGGAAACGGGAGTTTAGCAATTTTTTGTTTGGCTTAATTGTATATACTCCTTCTTTGATATTCCAGTTGATTGGTGGCTCATTAATAACAGCAGTTTCGCCAATAGTGCCAGTGCCAGAGAATAAAACGTCACCAACTTCTAAGTTTGAACGATTATTGCATAACTTTAATGCTTCATCGTTAATTCTATCGGTTTTGTCAGTGAATACAACAGTACCATTTTGAATTTCTCTGATGGTTACATAGTAGTTTTGAGCATCGTCTGTATTAAGCCGGAAAAATTGTCGAGGATTTAATCCTGTATTAAGAGAAATAATAACATCTCCAAGTGTCCTCCATTCAACCTCATCTGTCCCCCCCCCCGTGGACATCAAAACTCAGAAGCTTATCACGATAATATTCGTACTGCTTACGGCGAGCTGTAAGCTCCGCTGTAAGCTCCGCTGTAAGCTCCGCTGTAAGCTCCGCTGTAAGCTCCGCTGTAAGCAACGTGAAATTGTCAAGTATTTTGACAATTTCACGTTGCACTTCAATGGGAGGGAGGGGGATTTCCAACTCAGAGTAAATACTGATCCATAATCTTTTATGTTCATCTGATGTATAATTCAAGAATCCCATAATATGAAAAATGTAGCGTGTAGTTGTTTTTTCTTCATTAGCAGTCAGAATTTTCATTGCTGATGATTTAACTTTAAAAGGAAAATCAACCCATTTAAATGCACCTGTAAAATCATCAAAAATAATTACAGGCTTATCTTTTGAAGCACTATAAATGTTTTCTTTCTCGTTTGTATATCCAAGAATAAACGTCTGCCCAGCCGTCAGTACAGGAGTATCAAAACTATCATCGTAGTCCGTATTTGACACTATATATTTTGTAGGCTGTTCATAATTAACAACATCACCTATTTTGATATAATCAATTCCATCAGGACAATACTCCTTAATCAATTCATCAAGTCTACTCATAATCAAACACCTATTTCCGCAATTATCTTATCTATCTCAGCCCTAAGAAGATTTTCCCGTTCAACAATTTCCGCTATCTGAGCATTAAGAGCGTTAATATCAATAACTTCCCTTGTGTCCTTTGCTTCAACATATGTCGATACGGAAAGGTTATAGTCATTATCCTTTATATCATCATACTTAGCAAGCTTTGCCTTATACTGAACGTCCTGCCTGTCGGTAAACATCTTTATAATATTATCAATATTATCCGTCGTGAGCCTGTTGTTGTTCGTGACCTTGATACATTCTTCCGAAGCGTCAATAAAGAGGGTAGTGGTGTCAGACTTGCTCTTTTTCAGTACCATAATGCAGGTGGCGATCGATGTTCCGAAGAATAGATTGCTCGGCAGCTGTATAACACAATCAATAAAGTTATTATCAACAAGATATTTTCTGATCTTTTGCTCCGCACCGCCTCGGTACATAATTCCGGGGAAGCATACGATAGCAGCTGTTCCGTTTGATGCAAGCCATGACAGCGAGTGCATAATAAACGCAAGATCGGCTTTGCTCTTTGGTGCAAGCACGCCCGCAGGAGCAAAACGGGGATCGTTAATCAGGACAGGGTTATCATCGCCCTCCCATTTTATGGAGTATGGGGGATTTGACACGATAAGCTCAAAGGGTTCATCGTCCCAATGCTGCGGTGCAGTAAGGGTATCTTCACATTCAATCTTAAATTTATCAAAGCCTACATCGTGCAGAAACATATTGATACGGCATAGGTTATATGTGGTGATGTTTATTTCCTGACCATAGAAGCCGTTGCGTATCTTATCCTTGCCAAGTACCTTTTCGGCTTTCAGCAGGAGAGAGCCTGAACCGCAGGCGGGGTCGTAAACCTTGTTTATTTCTGTCTTGCCCACTGTTCCCAGCCTTGTAAGCAGCTCGGAAACATCGGCAGGGGTGAAAAATTCACCGCCCGATTTTCCTGCATTGCTTGCATACATTGTCATAAGATATTCGTAAGCGTCACCAAAGGCATCAATATCGTGATGCTTAACGTCACCAAGATTCATATCAGCAACGCCGTTAAGGAGCTTGGTGAGCTTTTCATTTCGCTTTGCAACGGTAGAGCCAAGCTTGTTGCTGTTTACATCGAAATCATCGAACAGACCAGCAAAATCGCTTTCCGATTCGCTGCCCTTTGCGGAGCTTTCAATGTTATTGAACACCTTTTCAAGTACTTCGTTGAGATGTTCTTTTGCCCATTCATCGTCTGTGTTTGCCTTATTTCTGATATTGCAGAAAAGCTCACTTGGAAGAATAAAGAAGCCTTTTTCCTCAACAAGTCCCTGCCTTGCTTCTTCTGCATCTTCATCGGACATCTGTGCATAGTCAAAATCTGCATTTCCCGATTCAATTTCGCCCTCATTTATGTAATTGCAGATATTTTCGGATATGTATCTGTAAAACATTGTGCCAAGCACATAGTTCTTGAAATCCCAGCCGTCAACAGCACCACGAAGCTCATCGGCAATTGCCCATATTGCTCGGTGGAGTTCGTCACGTTCCTGCTCTTTTTTATTGTCAGCCATTTTCACAACCTCCGATAGCTTTTGTAATATATTATTTATTATAGCATATTTATACATATTATGTCAAATATAATCTTCTGACATTGGCAATATTAACATTAGGTTATAATCTCTTAGGCATTGACGGTAAAATTGTGGATTTGTTCAATTTGCTGTGATTGCTTCAAAGAAGTTGTCTAATTTAACAACAAATATTGTTAATAGCCATAAACAAATCAAAACATTTTTGGCGATAGTTTTTTGAGAAAATATGTTGACATTTTTTAATACTCATGATAACATGATGGCATCAATACAATAATATCGACATTTGATTATTGACAGGAAGTTGGTGCAGACATGATGAATGATAACAAAGAAGATATCCCCCGGTATATTATTGACGGTATTGCAAGTATGCTGCTCCCCGTAATTCAGAGGTACTATGATTCTGATGAGGGTAAGGCAGAGTTTGAAAAGTGGAAGGCAGAAAAGGAAGATGAATAGTTAGGGGCTGCTGCGGCGTTTGCTGCAGCAGCCCCTATGTTCGGTAGGTTATGACAAACCCATACGCCTCGGGAAGGAAAAACGGTTCGCTTATGTTAAAGTGCGTTTCACCAGAACAGATACTCGCAAACAGCGTAGATACGTTGTTTGCGAGTTTTCTTTTTGCCCGAAATTTAGGTTTGGGACTTATATGGGACTTATTCTATCTTCTCGTCATTTTCCGTATCATTTGTGTGATGCGGATCTTCTGTTTCCGTAGGATCCTTTGCCGTAAAACTGAGAGCATTTGCAACAGCGTCACAGGCTTTGATTTGGTTTTCTCGGAACATATGGCTGTACAAATTCAAAGTATTCAATATCGCAAATGGGCACACAATTTATATCGAATGAAAAACTCCTAATCTAGCGGTTTATTTCATTATAGCATATCAATCCCACACTTGTCTTTCAAATTCTTGTCCACAGAATGAAAAAAGCTTCGGACATTTTGGGGAACGCCGAAGCTTTTAGTATTGCAAGAGGTTAAGAGACCTTATTCAGAAACAAGCACAGCTGAAATTGCCTTCAAAACAGCATTTATCTCTTTTTCATCATCTGAATTAATATGCAAAGCAAGGGGCTTGCTGAGTTCAAGACTGAATATTCCCATTATTGATTTTGCGTCAACAACATATCTTTCCGACACAATATCAAAATCACATTCAAAGGCGGTGACAGCATTTACAAAATTCTTGACATCATTGATAGTTTCAAGCTTGACAGTTACCTTTTTCAAAAAATCATCTCCCTATAATTTCAAATATTTCGCACTTAGCTTAAATTCCACTATGCGTATTGTGATGAGGACACTCCGTTCTCCAAACTATAAACACTGCAAGGTCGGTTGTCTATCATAAATACTGACTGAATTCGATTTTTTCCTTGTTCGGTCCCTCAATGGTGAAAAACTTCACACCGTTTTCCCAGAACGGAAGAAAATGAATTGAATCCTTTGTATTATTCAAGCCGCATTCATTTACAAACTCAAACGCTTCATCAACAGATTTTACGTTGATAGCGATATGGTCTATGGCACCATAAGACATTGCAGCAGACCGATTCTCATATATCTCCAACGTCAGACCATTCAGACGCATAAACGCAACCTTTTCGTTTGCTTCGGCATTTATTGTGCGGAGAACCGCTTCAAAGCCTAATGCTTTATAGAACTTTTCTGTTTCTTCAATATCATTTGTGGGGATACCAATATGCTGTAATCCCGTAAAATTATCGGTTATATTCATAAACGTTCCTCCCCCAGCTTTTCACAAACGGCTTTCATATCAGGCATTGCAGGGATGGCACCATAGCTTTCCACACACAGACTTGCAGTCGCATTTCCGAAATCAGCAAAGCTATATGCTTCGGATATTGTAACGTTTTCCGGAGCTTTTCCGCTTTTTGAAAGGCTGTATAAAAATCCTCCCCAGAATGCGTCACCTGCGCCTGTGGCATCAATAGCCTTGTTCTTAAAACCGCTTACAAGAGTTCCTCCCTCTGCGGTTCTCACATAAGCACCATTTTTTCCGAGAGTGACCGCCGCAATTTTTACTCCCTGTGAGATCAGTTTTTCGGCAGCACGTTCATAGTCAGCTTCGCCTGTCAGAAGCTCTGTTTCTTCATCTGAAATTTTCATTACATCGGCATATTTTATTATGCTTCTCATCTGCTCCACCGCCTGAGCTTCGCTGTTCCATAGTGACGCTCTGTAATTGGGATCATAAGAAATGATTATGCCGTTTTCCTTAGCCTTTTTGACTGCAAACATAGTTGCTCCTCTGCAAGGCTCATCGGTAAGCGATATGGAACCGATATGCAGTATCTTTGCTGAAAGAAGTATATCAAGAGGAATATCAGCAGCATCGAGCATCTTATCGGCTCCGTGATTTCTTGCAAACGAAAATTCACGTTCGCCGTCAGACTTTACGTTTACGAAAGCCAGAGTTGTAAAATAATCATCGCTGAGGATAAATCCATTGCTGTCAATTCCGCATTTATCCAAGGTTTCTTTTAGAAATCTTCCGTGCATATCATTTCCTGCTTTTCCGATAAAAGCGACCTTGGCTCCAAGCTTTGCAGCAGCTGCGGCAACGTTTGCCGGAGCACCTCCTGCATTTTGTGCGAACAATCTTTGCCCCTGTGAATTTACTCCCTGCATCGTAAAATCAATGAGCATTTCACCTAAAGCAGCTATATCACGCATTTTCCATACTCCTTTTCTTTATTTCCGATACGATCTTATTGTATGATTTTTTATTGAGCTTATAGAAGAAAAGTACAATAGCAGTAATGATCCAGAGTATGCCGGGAATAGTCGAGAAGCTGTGCTTCATTATAGAGAGAACTGTTTCATTCTGTGTGATATTAGCTTCAAAGCCTGCTGCTCCGAGAGCGGCAGCAAGTACCGATGTACCTATTGCCATTCCGATCTTATTTCCGAGAGAAATAAACGCATACTGAAATCCGTCGTTTCTGATGCCCGTTTTCCATTCGCCGTATTCAACACAGTCGGGAATTATTGCGTATATAGCAGTATTAAAGCCTGCAAAGAAGAACTGTGTAAGTCCCGAGCAGATATAAAACGCTGCCGGTGAACTTACGGGACTGAACAGATATAACGAGATCATACATACTCCCGTGCCGAGAGCAAGAATGGAAGCCGCTCTGCCTTTATTGCCCGTCCATTTGAAAATTATGGGAAAAAGTCCTGCGCCTATTATTGACGGTATAATTATTGCCATTGAATATTTGGTGAAAAATGCTTCGCTGCCTTCAACATACTTGAAATAATAAAGTGCGTCTGCATTTCTTCCGTAAAGAGTTACACCGAACAGGAACTGTCCAAGAAGTGCAAGAAGATAAGGCTTGTTCTGTATAACGGTTTTCAGCTGCAGCTTCAAAGGGATCTTTTCCTTTTCGGGAACTGTTACCGCCTCTTTAGTTTTTGCGAAGCAGAAAATATGGCAAAGTGCAAAAATTATTCCGTAAACTACCGCAACCAGAAGATAACCCTGCTTGTCGTTTCCGCCGCCCAGCTTTGAAATAAGCGGAAGAGTGATGATATTGATAATTCCAATGGCTATCATTGCGCTTACCGAACGGAACGTATTGATCTTTGCACGTTCTTCGATGTTCTGTGTCATAGCACCGCACAGCGTTCCGTAAGGGATATTTACACAGGTATATCCAAGAACAAGTATGCAGTATGTAACCGACATATAAATTATCTTAGCGGTATTGCTCCAATCGGGATGTGCCCAGAACGTTGCCATAAGCACCAGAGCAGTAATGGGTGCGGCAATGAGAAGCCATGGTCTGTAACGTCCCCATCTGCTCTTTGTTCTGTCAGTAAGACCTCCGACGATAGGATCGTTTATTGCGTCCCAGAATCGTGAGAAAAGCATCAGTCCCGCAACTGCGCTCATACTGATCCCAAAGACGTCGCTGTAAAAGATCATCAGGAAATTTCCTACGAACATCCAGCTGAAATTACAGCCTACATCACCCATACCGTATGCAAATTTGCTTATAAAAGGCAGCTTGATATCAGTATTTTCTTTCACGCCGCACACCTCCATTTTTTATTCCTGAACGTCAATTATTACTTTCATTGTGGTTTCTCTGTTTGCATCAATGTACTTGTAAGCTTCGTTATAATCCTTAAATGCAAAATTCTTTGAAATAAGAGGTTTTAATGAAACCTTGCCCTCGTTTACAAGTCTGATAGCTTCGATATAATCCTCATTGCGGTACATCATTGATGTATTAAGGTCAAGCTCGTGGTCATTGAGAACCGCAAGGTCGATTTCGCCCATTCCGGCAAATACAGCAACAAGAATTATGGTGCTGCCCTTTCTTGCATACTTGATAGCCTGTCCCATTGTAATGTTGTTTCCTGCGCAGTCATAAATAACATCAGCCTTATCGGGACCGAAATTCTCGATCATTGCTTCGCCGAAATCCTTGTTTTTGGTATTGATGCAGAAATCAATTCCGCATTCCTTTGCTTTTTCAAGGCGAAGACCGCTGACATCGGTTATCAAAACGCTTTCGGCGCCCATTCCCTTTGCTGTCTGTGCAACAAGGATACCGATAGGACCTGCACCCAGAACAGCTACCTTCATACCCTTTACATCACCTGCACGCCTTACTGCGTGAACTGCGACTGCAAGAGGTTCGATCATTGCTCCCTCATCGAATGACATATCTTCGGGAAGAGGAGTAACCTTGGCTGCATCAACAGCAAAATAATGAGAAGCTGTTCCTGTTGTCTGGAAGCCCATTACTTTAAGCTCCTCGCAGAGGTTATACTTTCCATGACGGCAAGGATAACATTTTCCGCAAACCACCTGCGGCTGGATAGTGACCTTCTGACCCTCGAAAAATCCGGTTACTTTTGCACCAAGCTTAACGATTTCTCCCGATACCTCGTGACCCTGAGTTACGGGATAGGAAGTAAAGGGGTGCTTGCCGTGGTAAACGTGGATATCAGAGCCGCATACTCCGATCTTCATAATTTTGATAAGAACCTGATCATCGGTGATCTCGGGGATCTCCACTTCTCTGAATTCAATAACGCCGGGGGCAGTCATAACCTGCTGTAACATAATATCGCTCTCCTTTATAATTTTCATCGGCTTCATTATTAGACTTTGATAAAACGTTTTATTAAAGTCTATACATATTATGCCGTATCAAATTGTATTTGTCAATAGCTTTTGTACATATTTGTTTGATTCCACAAACAAATATTACATAATATATATAAATGTACCAAAGAAAACACCGTATGCTCAAGTTATCCGAGCATACGGTGTTTTCATTATATATTATCAAAAAATCGCTCTGTAAAGTGCATTGCTGCACCTGTTGCGGATGCTTCCTTTTCATATCGACAGTTTTTTAAATACAGCGTATCATTTTCAAACATATTGTAGTTGACCACACGCTTTCCAAGCTCCTGCATATATTGCCTCAGATAGCCTCCCACATATCCTCCCAGCATAATATCGCAGTCAAAGGTCATTCTTAGATTACTGATAACTACTGCAAGATCATCAAGATAATCCCCCCAGACCTTTCTGAGATTTTCATCGCCTTTTTGCAGACCGGTAAAAAAGTCTTCTAATGACGAAGCGTGTTTTTCAAGCACTCTTGCCGAGCAGTATGAATCGGCACAGCCTTTTTTGCCGCAGTAACAGGTCTTTCCGGCACGCTCAATAATAATATGTCCGAACTCTGCACTGCGGTAATTATCTCCCCCATATATGGAGCTGTTGATATATATGGAACCGCCTACGCTGTTGCTGAGCGAAAGATATATCATATCACCCTCAATGTACCTCATCTCCGCAAAAAGTGCGCTGTTTGCATCATTTTCAAATTCGACGCTGTACGGTATCATCTGACTGAGGATTTTCAAACTAACATTGTTCTGACCAAGAATATGCGAACGGAGCAATATCTCGTTTTCCTTGTCAATTATGCCGGGAAGAGAAATTCCCACGCCAAGAAGAACAGACCTGTCCGCCTGTGCTTCATCAAGAGCAAGCTCAAGGTTTTCCGCAACAAATTCATAATACTCATTTGAATTGGAGTATTCCGCCTTAATGCGTTTTTTTAATAGCAGATTTCCGCAAAGGTCTATTACTACATAGCTTATATGATTTGCGGTAATGTCTATCCCTGCTGCTATCCTGTACATCGGCGTAATAGATAAAGCGGCTGATTTTCTTCCCCCCGTAGATTTGTTTTTGCCTACCTCGCTCACAAGTCCCATTGCTGATAGTTCTTTTATCCCTTGGAGAACAGTCGGCATACTAAGACCAAGCTCCGCTGCGATCTCAGGCTTTGAGGTTTCCGATTTTTTATAGATATATCGGGCAATTTTAGTTCTGTTAATGCTTTTATCAGCATTTTTGTTCATTTCATATCGCCTTGCCTTTTCTCAAACGTTTTATTAAAGTTTATATCATTTGCGAGAAAAAGTCAAGTGTTCTAAAGAATTTAATAAAAAAAATCAGCTAAATAAACAGAACAGCCCAACTTAATTGCAGTGCTGTTCTGAATAATATACAGTATTGTAGGGCTGTTGCAAGGCATCACATAAATGATGTCCGTGCAGCAGCCCCTTAATGTATGCGATTATAAATCCATTAACCAAGTCTGCCTTCGTCCGCAAGGTATATCTCTTCTGCGGCTTTGCCTTCGGTTTCAAAGATAATGATCGTATTCATTCCCTTTTTCAGCAGAGGTGCAGGCAGATAAAGCCGCTTCTGAGGACCTATATCCCAAAAACGTCCCAAATTAAAGCCGTTTACAAAGGCACAGCCCTTGCCGAATCCTTCAAGCTCAAGAAACGTATCACAAAGCTCATCGGCTTCAAATTCAAATCTGTAAAAAGCAGGAACGCCCTCGGAATATCCCTCATCAAAACTTAGTTTTCCTATCTGTTCTTCATCAAGAGGGAGCGGAAAAATTTCAAAGCCGAACTGTCGGTGATCATTTATTTTAACGCCGCCCGAAATGCCCTTTCTCTGATTTTCAAGACCTGTTCCAAAGTTTTCACGCCCGATATTCTCGCAAAGCAGGTCAATAATTCCGCCTGTGTGCTTTTCATTCGGCTCAAATTTTTCGTGAATATTTTCCGCAAAGGCAGTATAAACATATTCGCCGTTATGATAACACTGAATTCTGTCGGCAGCGTTTTCAAGGCGTATCTCGTTCACCGTCTCGCCGTCGTTGATTTTGGTGCGGTATAAAACATAACCGTAATTCTGTCCGATTTCCTCCATTGTCAGGGGATAAGCTGAACGGACAGGTTCGGATATTTTGTCAAGGACAGAGAACAGATCAGCTTTGCCCGTGCAGGAGATTTTTCCGTAAGCCTTACGCTTGATAACTGTCGTAAGAGGTATCTCCTTTATATCCGTATATTTTGCAATCACGTCCCTGCAGAGCCTGTATTTTTCGGTTATCTGTCCGTCCTCCGTGAGGGGAGCGTCATAATCATATGATGTAACGTCCCCTGTTCTGCTTCCGCCATTTCTGCCGCTCATAAAGCCGAAATTGGTACCGCCCTCGAACATATAGAAATTAACGCTGCCCCGTTTCAGCAGCTCGTCAAGCTCTGCCGCCGCTTTCTCGGGAGAAGTTGTGTGATGCTCATCTCCCCAAGCGTCAAACCAACCGTTCCAGAATTCCATACACATAAGCGGCTTGTCCTCGCCGATGAATTTTTTCATCTGACCGAACTGCCACTCTGCCGCAGAACCAAAATTTCCCGTAGGCAGCGCACCGTCCACCATTCCCGATTTGAATATCGGCTCACTCCATGGACCGTCTGAGGTCACAAAGGGAACGGTTATACCAAGCTCTCTCATAGTATCACGCAGGAATTCAAGATACGCCTTATCGTTGCCGTAATAGCCGTACTCGTTCTCGATCTGCACTAAAATAATATTTCCGCCCCTGTCTGTCTGATAAGGCACCAGCTTCGGGATAAGCACGCTGTAATAATCCTTTACAGCACTGAGATACGGCTCATAGCTGCACCGAAGCCGCATATTCCTGTCACGGAGAAGCCATGCAGGCAGACCGCCGAACTCCCATTCCGAGCAGATATAAGGTGAGGGTCGTATTATTATATAAAGTCCCAATTCCTGTGCAGTTTCGATAAAACGGCATATATCACGCATTCCGTCCCAAATAAACTGTCCCCTGTTCGGCTCGTGAAAATTCCAAGGGATATAGGTCTCAACGGTATTGCAGCCCATATTCACAAGCTTTTCAAGTCTGTCCTGCCAGTATTCGGGAACGGTTCGGAAGTAATGGAACGCTCCCGAGATTATTTTAAACGGTTTTCCATTCAGATAGAATTTATCCTTTATTTCAAACATTTCGCACCTCAATATTCTATTGCGTCGACAGTATAGGAACCGCCGATGACCTTGATCTTGACTGTGTGTTCGCCCTCGGGAACTTCCGCAGAATAGCTGCACTGTCTTGCAAGTGCGCCCCAAGGATTTTCATTTGTTTCAAACAGTTCTCCGTCAACATAAACTTCAATATCCGCAGGGTCGGTCTGACCGATTATCGCAAAACGATCTCCCGTAAAGCTGAACTCAAAGCTCTTTTCTGCCGTATCTCCCTCGGCAATTTCCGCACGGGAAATTGTTCTGTTGAAATTAAGATAGCTGTCGGGAACAGTTCTGTACCAGTCACCGTTATATGTAACAGACGGGTCGTGATCATCAACTCTTGTAATTGTCGGTTTGTAACCGTCCACAGGAGATATTTTCATATTGTCAAAAATATT
This sequence comes from uncultured Ruminococcus sp., assembly GCA_964540575.1. Taxonomy (GTDB): domain Bacteria; phylum Bacillota; class Clostridia; order Oscillospirales; family Ruminococcaceae; genus UMGS1889. Next base: position 4,093 of record CAZINI010000044.1, on the reverse strand, counting down.
ATTGTAAAGACCGCTGCCGATCGAAACACGTCCCGAATTTGCAAAAGCAATATCATCGTCAAAGGCGGTAAGCTCTGTACCGTCAAGCTCTGCGGATATATGCTTTCCTGCGGCGGTGATCTTTACCGTATGCCATATCGAACTGTCAAAACCGTCAATTTCGCCGCTGTCTGCTGTCTGTGCATTCTTTTTAAGCTCCCATTTTCCACCGGGATATACTCTTACGCTGTATCCGTTTTCCGCTGACCATGAATCCAGCTCTGCTGTGAGATAGCGAACGCCAAGTGCTATATAATTATCCGCAGCACTATCCGCAAGCTTGAAATCTATCCCCGCAGAATAATTTGCCCAGCGGTCGTCGCCGAGAGAGGTAATGGGATTTGGAGTACCTCTGTAACGCCAGTCGGTAGGCTTGTTATCGGCATTTATCATCTGCATAAGCACCTTATTTCCGTCAATTTCTGCAACCTCAAAGGCTCCGCCCTGATCGGTAGTGTAAAGGGGAGCGTTTCCTCTTGCGGAGAGAAATTCTTCGGAGTATTCAAAATCGTCGGAATAATTTATATCAAGGGGAATATCATCATACTTGCAGTTGTAAACGGAAGTATCTGCGGTCTTGTCAAGAGTGGTAACGGTCACTATGGAATAGGGCTGGACCTCAATGGAATAGGAATATTTTCCGTCAGCTTCAACGGGAAGGAATGTGCCAATGTTCTTAAAATAATTATCATCATAATCCTGACCCTCGTCGGGACCTCTCGTTTCCCAAATTGTGAACGGTGCGTCTGCCAGCTTCATATTTTCAAGGGTAAAGGTGTAGCTGCGCTGCTCCTCGCTGTCGTTGCAGATGATGATAGAATAATCTCCCGTTTCCGTATCGGTGACTGTCATATAATTGTTAGTGGTCTCGGAAATGGAATGGTTTTCCTTGCCGTCGCCATAGCAGGCACTGTCGATAAATCTCCAGCCGTTCTTTATAAAATGGGTGAAATGTGCGGAAGTCCATACTCCGCTGTCCGCTTCATAATAACCGCTCCAAGGGTTTTGTGCATTTATAAGTGATTTCGGAAAATATTTTGCTCCCGAATAATACGCTGCCACAGCAGGCTGATACTCATACATTGTCATTCTGCCGTTGTAATAACCGTTGATGATGCGATTGCACACGTCCAGAGCACCGTTTGTACCGTTAATGCCGCTGCCGTTGCTTTGAACCGCAAGCTTTGCAATATTTGTGGAAGCAACTCCCTCGGAATACCAGATCTCTTTGCCATAGTTTTTGTTCAGAAGTTTAGCCTTTTCGCTTGCCCAAGTGTTGTAATGCTCAGCAAGAATATCAACTGCGTTCCGCAGAACTTCGTTAACTGTCATTTCGTCCGCGATCTTCCATGAACCTATCTCATCGGAAGCAACTATCTTTATTGCACCGTAATCGTAACGCTCGTCAGTCTCATTTTCCAGCTTATCGGCAAAATATATTATCCAATCGGTATCTACTTTTTCAGCTTCGTTTGCATCGGCACTGATATGTGTAAATTTCATTCCGTAGGTATCATATGCACCGTCAATAGCCGCCTTATACCATTTATAACGTGCTTCAAAACCTGCCTGCTGTGACTCGGCAAATGCGTCCGTTACCCACTTCGGCTCTCCCCAGCGAAGCAGATCAACGGTAATATCGGGATTTATGGAGAGAGCATCCGCCGCAAACATAAAGCCTGCGCCCCTTGTAACGTCCGCTTCTTCATCGGCTGAACGCATTATACAAGGCTCTGTGCCCGATGAGGAATTAACGTCTGTTCCGAACTCGATCTTAACGTGTGTAAGACCTGCACCGTAATCGGGCTTGAACAGTAGGTTCATAATCTCCCAATATGAATCGGGATTTTCCGTTTTGTAGTCCATAAGCAGACGTGAGGAATTGTTTCCCGTTATAACGCCCAGACCACGCCATACCGTACCCTCGTCCATATTTGTAGTGTTTCCGTCAACAGTGACAGATTTGTAAGCCGTGTTCACACTTGCAAGCGGTATTTCCTTTTCCGCTGTTGTCACAGTTGTCTGCATAACAGTTTCCTCCGTTTCAGCTTGATCATTACTGTCCGCACATCCGGTAAAAACGCCGGGGAGCATTGCTGCACATACAGCGGACGCTATAATTTTCTTGATATTCATAAGCCTATCTCCTTAAAAGGGTTATTTATAATATTTTAGCTGAATTTGAGGAATACTGCATTATATAATCTGCTTTTTTTTATAGAAAATCTGCTGTATTTTGTTGCAAATTATTCCGATGTATGATATGATAAAAAGGGTGATAAAATGGCTATTATAGAACACGCAGGATATTATGAAAATCCGATGTACAACGTCTGTCATACTCATACGTCATGTGAGATCATGCACATCGTAAGCGGCAAAGTGAATATTGTCACAGGAGATATTATATCTGTTCTTTCCGACGGAGATTCTGCGCTTATAAAAAGCAGACAGCTTCATGATGTAACTGTAGAAAAGGATATAGAGTATAAGCGATTTATTACAATAATAAACCCATGGGAGTTGAAAAATCAGCTTACCCGTCCCGATCTCTTTTCAATGCTTACGGATACAAGCAAAGGCGGAATCATCGTGATAAAAAATAAGCCCGAAATTCAATCGGACTTTGAAAAAATGGCTGATATATTTTCGTATGGCGGAAATATTTACTCGGAGCTGAGTGCGGCACTTGATATCGTGTCGGAATTTTACGATATTTACAGACCACAGAATGAAAAAACTGCTAAGCGTTCGGGAAAAATTCTTTCGGAAAAGGTCAGGGTGCATATTGAGCAGAATTATGCGGACAGCTTAAAAATTGAGGATATTGCTGCCGATAATTTTATCAGCGAGGGGTATCTTTCTCACGCATTCAAAGCGGAAACGGGGATGTCGCCCCGTGAATATCTGACCCACATACGCTGCACAAGGGCTTGTGAGCTTATACGACATACCGGCATGAAGCTGTCCGATATTGCCGCAAACACAGGTTTTTGCAGTCAGAGCGACATGAGCAGAAAAATCAGAGAATACTATGGAGTTACGCCGTCTGAAATCAGATTTGGATAAAATCATGGTAATTGGTGCAAAGGCAAGCAATTGGCGGTTTTATCTCAATTTGAAAACCGACCAAACGCTGCTTCACCGCTACAGAAAGCCCAAAATATAATATATAAAATAAGGCGTACACCTTGTCTTTTCGATTCCGTCTGAGTATCAGTATATTCGGGTTCCACAAGCCCGATTTTTCATAATGACGCAGCGAGCTTACGCTGATATGAAACAGCTTTGCAACATCGCCTATTGAAAATAATTCTTGTTTTTCCATACACATACCTTAATTCCTGTGTTACAATATTTGCAGCGCAGGCAATTGCGACAAAATACATAGGGCTTTTTGAATCACCCATTCCTCTGAAAATCGAACAGATAACATTATATGCGATAATAAAGGGTATCCCTATGAAACATATAGTAAGGTATGTTACTGTGGAGGATACAGCCTCTGTGGGCGTAGACATTACTGAAACAATAGGCTTGACCAAAAAAGAAGAATTACTGTAAAAACGGCTGCCGCAGCAGAGAACAAGCATACGGTATTGCCTATCGCCTGCGAAACCTCGCTGTATCTCAAAAAAAATAACTGCCTGTTCCAGCCAAAAGCCATAACAGACAGTTATTCTCATAAAGTATCAGTTCGTATCTTCGCTTTCGCCCTTGTCAACCTCAATATACCTCTTATGCGGCAGCGGCTTGTCCAACAACTTGTAGTAAATATGAATATCCCTAGGTCTGTCGGCGGAATACTCGTCAACTGTGATGTACTCAATCAGTTCAAGGCACATCTCTCTGGTAAGCTCCTGCACATCGGTGTATTTCTTCAAGCGGCGGATAAATTCCTCAACATCTTCCTCGTCCTGTTTTAAGGCTGACAGCTTCGCTTCAAGCTTTTCCACCTCTGCGGACAATGCATTCTGCTCAGCCTGATACTTTTCCAAAAGATTAACGCAAACATCCTCCGGGATTTTTCCAAGCACTTTATCCTCGTAAATTG
>CAZINI010000043.1:0-25231 GCA_964540575.1 uncultured Ruminococcus sp. | reverse complement strand
ATCTCTATTATATCACTTTTGTCAAGCGTTTGGATATTTTTGTGGATTGCTATAGTATTATACATCATATCCGTTTCATACGCAATATCAAAATGTGCTGCACAAATATCAATATGTGCCAAAATGAGAAAGCGTTTGCACATATATAAAGAGAGCATATTATTTTTAGCTTATCTCAGCCTTTAGCTGCCTTGAATAATCCTGCAAATCCTGACAGGCATCAAAGCACATCTGAGTGTATCGGTCAATAGCTTTGGTGCTGCTGCATGCGGTAAGACCGCCCTTGAAAGCCCGAATTTTCTCACGACGTTCGTCAAAAGCCTTGTTGTATTTCTCAAAAGGCACCGGATATTCGGGCAAAATATCATTTTCCTATTGACATAATCCGTTATCGGTGGTATAATAAGTATGAAAAGTATAACAAATAGGAGGAAGCAGTATGAAAAAAGGCAAATATGTTGGGATAAGTAAGGTGGGCGAAAAGGGTCAGATAGTTATCCCCAAGGAAGCAAGGGATATGTTTGACATCAAGCCCGGTGATTCGCTGATTATTCTCTGCGACAAGGATCAGGGAATGGCTATCGTCAAATCAGATATTATCGAAAGCATTGGCGATGAGATATTCAAGGCAAAGCAGCAGGAAAAGGAAGGAGAGTGATTAACTATGCCGACAATTTTCGGAATACCTCTTATCGGATTTATTCAGATGGTAATAGGTGCAGCTATTGTGCTGTTTGTTCTTATCAAATATCTTGGACGACCGAAAAATAAAAAGGACAGCTTTATTATCAAAAATGTGCATATCATCACAGGTGACAAAACGGAAAAATTCAATCAGAATGTATATGTTTCCAAAGGCATTATCGAGAAAATTTCGGACGAACCTATGGAAATAAAGGGCGTGCAGATAATTGACGGCGAAGGAAAAACTCTTATGCCGGGGCTTATCGACAGTCATATCCATATTCAGGGAATGAACAGCAGAAGCGATGAGGATAGTGACAGATTTTTAGCTGAAAAGATACCCGAGATTTTTTCCGAGGGCGTTTTCCCCTACGGTGTTACCACGATCAAGGATATGTGTGCTCCCAGACATTTTGCATATAAGCTTCGTGATATGATAAATAAGGGAAAGATCACAGGTCCCGAGCTGCTTATTGTAGGGCCCAATTTCACCACTCCCGAGGGACACCCCGCAAATACGCTGGGCGGTGAAAATCCCTGGATGAGAAAGGAAATGGCAATTGAAGTAAGCTCAAAGGAAGATGTGACAAACGGCATTTCGGAGCTTAAAAATGCAGGTGTTGATTTCCTGAAAATGACCTATCAGGGCGGAGATTATCTTTATTTCGGAAAAAATGTACCCTTGAAAAAGCTTGACAAGGAATTTATGAAGCAGATAATATCCGAGGGTAAAAAGAATGGACTGAATACAACCGCCCACGTTTTTTACAAGGAAGATGTGCGTGAACTGCTTGAAGCGGGAATTTACGGAATTGAGCATGGAATACTTGACGAGGCTCTGAGTGAAAATGATGATATTCTGAAGCTCTGGAAGAAGAGCGGAGCAAGATTTGTGCCTACCGTAAATGCAATGACATATGAAAATGACCCGAACCGCTTGCCAAACAGTATTCACAATCTGAAGCTTATCTATGACGCCGGCATTCCTATCGCAATGGGAACCGACACAATGCTTGAAGCAGGCACCGAGGAGTCTGTTCAGCACGAGCTTGAATATTATGTTGAAGCAGGACTTACGCCAATGCAGGCAATAGAACTTGCTACAAAGAACGGTGCGGAGCATCTTGGCATTGCCGACAGGAAGGGACTTGTCAAGGAAGGCATGGAAGCAGATCTTATCCTGCTGGAAAAGGACCCCGCAAAGGACATTTCAAACATACGCTTTATTAACAAGGTTTTTGCAAAGGGAAAAACGGTTTATTCCTCAAATCCCATTGCGTCTTATGATATTCCCGAATACAGCTATCCCGAGGGTGTGACAGAGATCGAACTTGTGTCTGAGGACGGTACCGAAAGAAAGGTCGATGTGTCCCGTTACAGCACCGATAACGAAATTTCTGTAACGATTTTCAAGGACGGAAAGGTTTATTCCGAAGAAAAATGTAAGGTCGGGAAAAATTTGTCCGCCGAGAAATGGAACTATAAAAGAGCGTGCGATAACACTGAAATTACCGCCGAAAAAACCGACGGTTACATTCATCTGACAGGCACATTCAAGGGCAAGGCTCAGGACAAAACGTTCAGGATAGAAGACGGTCTGTGGTATCAAACGATGGATATGGCAATGCCTGCATTTATAGCGTCCGCACAGGAGGAGATCCTCTTTTATTCCATAGGCACGGGCGATAACAGAGGAGCCATGGGACTTGGCGAATTTGCCGCAAAGAAATGCGGCGAGGAAACCGTTGAGCTGAACGGAAAGACATATAAGTGTGATAAGATAAGCTTTGTGCTTACTCAGTTTTCCTGGGCGTGGACGGGCTATTACTGGTTTGACAAGAAGACGGGTCAGATGATTCAGAGCGGCGAAAAAAAGGGTAATTCGGTGACTATCAAAATAAGAGCAAAGCAGTAATTATATGCTCTCATATACTATTAAAAAACCTTGTATCATACAGGCAGTTTTTGGCTTGTATGATGCAAGGTTTTTTCTTCAGTTATATTAAGCCTTTCTAAGCACCTTTTTATATCTGCTTACGTCAAGCGGCATATCTCCAAGCTGCATTTTGAACAAACGGCTAACCTCAACGGTTTTTTCTTCGCCGTTTGCGGATACTATGACTTTATCGCCGACCTCTATATCCGTAATATCGCAGATATAATCATAAGTCCTGCCGCCCTGATTGAATGAAACACTTGCAAAGGTGTATTCCGTAAGCTCCGCTTTTGATTTCATTTGCAGAGTATAGGTAAACCTTTCGGCTGTAAAGGACAGTACTTTTTCACCGTGATGTTTAAATGTGTAAACATCGATCCCTTTTTTTCTGTCATACGAACTGTTTATATCGTCTGCAATAAATGTGACTCTTTCGGAAATATCTTTCAAAGCACCCTTCACAGCCTTAAATGCTTTTTCGTCAGTAAGTCTGCAATATCCGTAATCTGGAAGGCAATCGAAAATTTTCTCTGCCTTTTTCTCCGAAGGATAAGGCAGTCTTTTTACCTTTATGCTCAGTCCGTCTTTAACAGGCTTTACAGTCACCTGACAGGAATGCTTGTTAAAAAGCTCAGCCGCTATCACAGGAATATTCGCCGTTGAAATAACTTTCAGCTTTTTCAGCGGACGTTCTTCTCTTATTCTTGCAAGCTCCTTCTGAATGCCCATAAACACTTTTTCATCGCCGATGAAGTTATATGCCGCACGTTTTCTTATGGCAAATTCCGCAAGAGTATAATAGTAATATTCGTCCTCGTCACATAATCCGTCACGGCAGAGATTTCCTTTTCGGAGTGCTGCATCGGCAAAATTACAATTAAAGCCTTCTTTGCAGATATATTTGTACATATCACCGTACACCATATCTATCAGCGAAACGGCTGCCTGAGTATTTTTCACAGTACCATATCCATGAATATACATATCCGACAGCTTATACATAGATTCATATATCCAGCCTGCCGCACCGATGGAAAAATACTTGTATGCCTTATCATATTCGGGAACGCCGTTGTTACATCTGCCATAATAGAAAATATATCCCAGAGTATTTGCATAATAACACTTTTTAAGATCATCAACATTTTCCGTTTCCATAAGCTTTAAGAAACAGTCCCTTGATTTGTTCCAGTCACATGGATAAATATCATTTCCTCCATAATAGGAATATCCAAGAGTTTCGACAGCCTTTGGATCATCTTCCGCAGCAAGCTCCGATATTATTTGTCTGACATCGTTTTTCTGTTCATCGGTGAGATTATGAAGCTTTTTTTCGGCAAGCAGTTTACACACTTCTTTTTTGCTCCCGTATGTCCACATATGCATCTTTATCGGTTTGTGTTTTTTGAAATTTTCAATATCTTCCAGAATAAGCGGAAGATCTAATAATGTCAATATTTTTTCAGTATCAATATCAAGGCTCTCATAATAAACATCATCTAAGTAGTAAAGTATGCTATCCGCCATCGCTGCATCATTGAGCGGCATATTATTTCCAAGCACACAATGCTCAGGGTCATCGGTATATTCCGGTTCTCCACTGCACTTCATAATATCATACGAAATATCTTCGTCGCAAACAAAGTACAGCCAGTTTCTGAATTCTTCTGCATTTGGCTTTTTGCTCAAAAGATTTCTCACCATCTCTGTTATATCGTCAAGAGTGTATTCATGTTGTTCATCGGGAAGTGTCCAATTATATTCGGGAATAATATCCGAGATAAATTCCGCATATGTACATTCATACCTAAAAAGCTTTTTTATGTCGTCTGACGATAGCTTTTTGGGCGGCATATATGTCAGTGCAGCCTTTGGCAGAAAGATACTTTCCCATTCTCCGTAGGGAATTATTTCATATTCCTTTTTATTTTTGTTGTAGCTGCGTACCCTGCCATACTCGTATTTATTTGAGTTTTTTCTGTAAAAGCCTACACAATCATAAGCTTTAAGTTGTCTGCTCATTGTTATTCCTCCAAATGTAAAGTAGCTATCGGGACTTCGTTTTTAATGACTGTCAGTAGATAAAATAAAAGGAATTTATTTTGACATTTATCCTTCTTCAGATTTATTGCTGTCATTGTTATCCGGCTCTTGCAAATTACAGAGAGCTTTATATCTAATCGACTGCTTGTATTCTTCTTGCAGAGCCTCTATTTTCTTTCGGTTTTCTTCCTCCATTTCTGCATACTTTTTATTGACTTCACTATAAAAATTGTTATCGTTTATCTTTTCCATAAGCCACTCGGAATAATCTTTTTGAATTGCTTGATTTTTCGATACCGGCTCAATTTTTACATCACAACAGATTCCCTCTCTTATTGAAGTGATAAGATTTAGCAGCTTAGTCGTTGCAATAAAGTCTACATATTCTTTGTTTGGGAATGTCGAGTAGCTTTCAAAACCCATCCAAGCGATCAAATTAATAACAGAGTATAATTCATCACTTTCAAGTAATCTGCTAAGAATATTGTTAGTGTAGTTTTCAAAGTCGAAATAGTCCGTTTCATCCACATACTTTTTTATTCTGTCCACTGCTTTATCTGATAAAAACAATTCTTTGGATATATCAGTGTATTCTTTTTTTAGAGAGTTTGTATTTCCAAGAAGATAGCCGTCCGGAATTGAAAAACATTCCTGCACCTTATATAGAAAGATAATATCCGGTATCCGTTCACCTCTCTCATAATAACTTAATGCCGCAACTGATATTCCCAGCATATCGGCAAATTGTGCTTGTGATAGTTTTGATTTGATCCGTATTTTTTTTAGTCTTTCCGAAAAGGTTTTTCTAACCATTTCATCAACGCCTGAAAAATCATATTCACGTTCGTTCATTTTATTCCCTCCGCTTATTGATAAGAAAGGTGCAATAACTATATTTGTGAAATGTATAAGTTTTTGTTCACATTTGTATTGACACATACGATTGTTAATGCTATAATAACGATATAAACATTTGTCATTATAAATATATCACACTCATGACTATCTGTCAAGAGAAGGAATAAAAAATCTCACAAACCATAATTTATTGACGATTTTGTATTTCGGTATAAAACATCAATTTCAACAACAAGCAATCGGGAGGTAATATTATCAAAGAATACGTTTATTATTGCAACAGGAAATGTCCGTACAATAAACATTGTTTTGTTGTAAAACTATCTGCTCCGCCTGTATATTCGATATGTGTACTGCATAAGTGCAAGGTCGAAAAAAAGGATATTCCAATCCTAATAAATGGAAATAAGCCCCCATAATTACTTGCAAATAAGCCGCATTGACGTGCTATATTGCAGAATTATCGAGTATATTACTCTAATTCTGCAGCGTCAGTGCGGCTTATTTTTTCATACAACGTAATATTGATTTATTTCAGGAGGTATGATATAATTGAAAAAGAATAGAAAAGCCGTTATTGATGACGGCATGAATCCCGAGCTGCTTTTCGGAGCTTCGCCATCTGATTATGATGGAATATTCGAAATTCCTATCGTTAGATCACCTAAATGTCCGATTTATGCTGATGGAATGGTTCCGTTCAGTAAGCGTAATCGTGTAAAAGCTGAAAATTATATTCTGAATACACATGAATATGATCAGACATTTTCTGCTATTCTGAGAGAACCGGGAAAATATGCTCTTGAACTATCAAAATTTGCAGGTGTTGTAACAGTCGACTGCTCATTATATTGGGACGCACCTCTCACAGCACAGATAGCAAACCATTACAAAATGAATTGTGTGGGTTTTTATCTTCAGCACCATTACTGTAATGTAATCCCTCTTGTTCGATGGGGCGATGAAAGAACATATACCACTAAAGTTCTGCCTGAAAAAATCGCTTTCAAAGGATATGAAAAGCATGGCATCTACGCTCTCGGAACTTACGGCGTTATAAAAACACGAGAGGAAAAATATCATTTTAAAGCAGGACTTGAAGAATATCTTTTTGAGCTTGAACCTGAATTTACATATATTTACGGAGCAATGCCCAAAGACATTTTTGATGACTATCTGGAATACAGCAGATTTATTCAGTTTCCCGACTGGACTACCCTAATGAAGGGGGGGTGACCGTTAATGGGAAGCAGTTACAGTGGCTCATATAACGGCACCAACGGCAGCTCACAGCCTTTTGCTGAAAGCTATGAGGTTTACAAACCAATGTATAAAAAAGATAGTACCGATCCGTATATTTATAATCCAAACACCGGTTATTATAAAAATCCAACAGCAACGAAGATTGAAGATGCCATCTCGGCAGATAAGATCAAAATCGGTGATAAAGTTCCCAATGGTCCAATAACATATGTTATGGATACAAACGGCAACATAATCATAGGGAAAAGAAGTAATCCAAATAACCCAAATGCTCGCTCTCCTCACCCCATGCTAATTGGTGGAAAACATCCTGAAGTGCAGTGTGCCGGAATGATTACATTCAAAAATGGAAGGATTGTTTCTGTGGATAACCAAAGCGGACATTTCAGACCACATATCAATTCACTTGATAAGGTTGATACCGCATTATCCGAGCTGGCTAAGAAGCATCCTGAAATATTTGACAAGAAATCGAAATGGAGGTAAGATTATGGCACCAAATATATCGTTATACGAAACCACCGAAATGCTGTTTTCAGTAAATCTTGAAACAATGGATGAAGGCACTTATGATAGATGCTGTGACCAAGCAAATGAGCTTTTTAAGTGTTTTCCTGCTAAAGAAATCTTTATTTGCTGGGACACATATATGCGTAAGAATTGCGATACAGCAGAAAAAATCATAAATTTTGCAAAACTGTTTTACAACTACGATGGTTGTAAACTTCCTATTGAAAAGCCATACGATTTTCTGGGATATATCTTTTTCAAAATCAACCTTGATCCTTATGGATACGATGAGATAGACTTTTTTGATGGTTTTGCTTCGGAAATATTAAAGAACGCCGGTTACAATTACGTTGATTTAAGCAATAATCCGTATTACTCTCCTGAAAACGATCCTGAAATTATCAAAATCGTTGAGTATTACAGAACAAAGGAGAACAGCTAAATGGACTACACAAAACTCAGCAAAGAAATATCGTATGCTCTCCGTCATGCTCCATGGGAATATGAGCTTGAACTTGACAGCGAAGGCTTTGTTCCTGTTGATCAGCTTCTCACTGCAATTAATGAAGGAGAAAAGTTTAGCAGACCGATCACCAAAAGCGATTTGGAATACATTATCGAAAACTCTGACAAAAAAAGACATGAGATAAAAGACGATAAAATCAGAGCTTTATATGGGCATTCAACGCCCATGCGTATATCAAAGGAAACAATCATTCCTCCAGACCAGCTTTATCACGGAACTACTCATAAAGCACTTGAAACTATTATGAATGATGGCTTGAAACCTATGGGCAGGCAGTACGTTCATCTTTCTGTTGACACAGATACTGCTTTTCAAGTTGGAAAACGTCGGGATAATAAACCTGTTATCTTGACGATTGACTCCATAAAAGCACATAATGACGGAATTAGTTTTTATAAGGGAAATGATAAAGTAATTCTTGCGGATAATGTACCTAAAGAATACATAACGATTTTTTCCGGATCATAATTCACTCTATCTCTCAATATTTGCCGTTACGGAATAATCACGAATAACAAATAAAGGAGGACACCCCATGACCGACAAGGAGCAAAAAGCCGCCGCAAAGAAATTTGCCGAGTATTGGAAGGGCAAAGGCTACGAAAAGGGAGAGAACCAGAAATTCTGGATTGATTTGCTAACTAACGTTTACGGCGTTGAGGATATAGCTTCATTTATCAGCTTTGAAGACCAGGTGCATCTTGACCACACAAGCTTTATTGACGGATATATCCCGTCCACAAAGGTTATGATCTAGCAGAAAAGTCTTGGCAAAGACCTTAATAAGCCCATAAAACAGTCCGACGGCTCTCTTCTCAATCCCTTTCAGCAGGCAAAGCGTTACATAACCGAGCTGCCCGTTTCAAAGCATCCTCGGTGGGTGATAACCTGTAATTTCTCCGAATTTTATGTGTATGATATGGAACGTCCCAACGGAGAGCCTGAGATAATCAAGCTTGACGAGCTGCCGAAGGACTACTACCGTCTGAATTTCCTTTTGCAGATGAAAGCATTGAGATACCCCACTTTAACGAGGAAATTGTTGAGCTGCTGCTGAAAAATGCAAGCCTGGATTTTGACTGGAGCATGATAAGCCCCACAATTTTCGGAGCGGTGTTTGAAAGCACTCTGAATCTCGAAACAAGGCGTTCGGGCGGTATGCACTATACCTCTATCGAAAATATCCACAAGGTAATTGACCCGCTTTTCCTTGATGATCTGAAAGCGGAGCTGGAGGAAATAAAGCAATACAAACAGCCAAAAACTATTGCGGAAAAGGTTGAAAAATTCAAGGACAAGCTTGCAAGTCTAAAATTTCTTGACCCTGCCTGCGGTTCGGGAAATTTTCTGACGGAAACATATATCTCCCTGCGGCGGCTTGAAAATGAAGCGATTAAGCTTACACTTGACAACGGTCAGATGATGTTTGATATGGAAGGCGTTATCCGTGTATCTATCGGGCAGTTTTACGGAATAGAGATAAATGATTTTGCCGTTACCGTTGCAAAGACCGCACTCTTGATAGCCGAATCTCAGATGATGCACGAAACGGAGGAAATAATCAGCAAAAATCTTGATTTTCTCCCGCTGAAAAGCTATGCCAATATTGTTGAGGGAAATGCTCTGCGTACCCCCTGGGAATCCGTTGTGCCTAAGTCGGAGCTTGATTATATTATGGGCAATCCGCCGTTTGTGGGATATTCTCTTCAAAGCAAGGAACAGAAAGACGATATTCTGATAAGACAGCACAAAAGAACCTACAAAGAAAAGTGCAGATACACCTGCTTTATTTCAAGAAATCAGGCAACCGAATACAACATATATTCTTATACCACGTCATTCATCTGAAAACAGAAAGTATAATCCATTCGGTTTTGTTTCGCCAGATATTATAGTTAATGATGCTGTACAAATAATTCCTAATGCGGGTCTTTATCATTTTGGTATTATTATGTCAAACGTGCATATGGCATGGACAACGGCAGTTTGCGGCAGAATCAAGAGCGACGACCGCTATTCCAAAGACATCGTCTACAACAACTTCCCCTGGTGCACCCCCACCCCCGAACAGAAAGCAAAGATCGAACAGACCACACAGGCTATACTTGATGCAAGGGCATTATATCCCGACTGCTCTCTTGCCGACCTATATGACGAAACGGTAATGCCTCCCGAACTTCGAAAGGCTCATCAGGCAAATGACCGTGCCGTTATGCAGGCTTACGGGTTTGATGTAAAGACCATTATCATAAATATGTTGTCTGCCGTGACCCTCTTGCGATTGGTAATGACAACGGCATTGAAATCGTGCATATAGCAAACTTTTTGCTGAGAGAAAACCGGTGAATAATGGATTCTTATACTATTTCCTAATCAACCTATAGACCTTGTCTATAGGTTGATTTCCACCGCAAAGCGGTGGGTGCGGCGAAGCCGCAAAGGAAAGCCGTACAATACTAATTCCGTCAAAACCGGCGGTTTTGACTTGCCGCCTTTCAGGCGGCTCTCCTTATAGACAGAGTCTATAAGGAGATTAGGAATTAGTATTATAAGAAACTATTCATTAAGCATCTGTTCTATCCGCCATTTCTTCGGCGAAACTCCGTAAATACCTTTGAACGCTCTTGAAAAATGAAGCTGATTGTCATAACCAACGGCGGAGCTTATATCCCCGACAGACAGCTTTGTCAGCTTTAAAAGCTCAGTCGCTTTTACCATACGATAGCTCAGCAGAAATTCCTGCGGGGATTTTCCTATCGCCTCCTTGAATATCTTGCCGAAATAGCTTCTGTTAAGTCCGCAGACATCGGCAATATCCTCAACGGAAATATCATTTTGAAAATTATGCTCGATAAATACAAGGGCTTCATGAATATAAAAATCACGGAGCTTGCTGCTGTGATGCACCTTAATACCTTCGGTGGAGCGGGTAAGATAATCTAAAAACAAGTAAAGATGACCTATGAGATGAAAGGGAGATGAGCTGCCGTTTTCGGCGATATAGTTCAGCTCCTTCATCATTTCTTCCCTAAGCTCTTTTGAACGTGCCTTATAAACAGGCTGATCTAAAGAAAAACCTGCCGCTTCCACCACGGACTTTGCACGCAGTCCGTCAAATTCTACCCACACATATTCCCAAGGCATATCCTTGTCGGCTACATATGTTGTTATCTGATCGGGGAATATCATAAATCCCTGCATACTTTTTATGGAGTATTCCTTGGTTTCGCCGTTTTTGTCATACGCAAACAGCCGTCCGGTTCCCGATATGACATAATGAAAAAGATAATGATTTCTTGCGGCAGGACCGAAGGAATGAGCGGGAGAACACTTTTCCCGTCCGCATTGGAAAAGGCTAAGGTCAACAAAATTTTCGCTGGGAAATACAGAAAACAAAAGGTCATTCATACCGGATCCTCCTTGTAAACATTTACACATTTCTTTCAATATTTGACGGTTTTTTATTATTATAGCACATAATATGCCAAAATGCAATATAGTTGACGTATATAAGCAAAAAATAGCAAAATGGGATATAATATATTGATTTGTGCAATTTACAGAACGCATAATGGTATGCTATACTTATATCAGAAAAACAGATACGGCATTAATGATAATAAAGGAGGACAAAATAATGAATAAAGCTAAAACGGCAAAATCACTGCTTCTGCTTGCGGCATTCTCGTCAACGCTTCTTTTGCAGGGCTGTTCGGCAAACGGCAGTTCGGACGGAAAGATACACATCACCATGCTTCAATACAAGCCCGAGGCTGTAAAAGCATTTGAGAAGATCGAAGAAAGGTTCAATGCAACACACGACAATATCCACCTTGATATTGAATCTCCCAATGAGGCAATGACAGTCCTGAAAACAAGGCTTATCAGAGAAGATTATCCCGATATTGTGGGAATAGGCGGAGATATAAACTATTCCAATTTCCTTGATGCGGAGCTTTTTGCGGACATTTCCGACCTTGAGGTCGTTGATACTATCAAGCCCGCTTATCTGCAAATTGACAAAGACCTTGAGTTTATTCCGCAGGAAGGTGTTTACGCTGTACCTTATGCCGCAAACGCAGCAGGCATACTCTACAACAAGGATATGTTCGATGCAAACGGCTGGGAGATACCGCAGACATGGAGCGAGTTTCTGTCACTCTGCGATACCATAAAGGAATCGGGAACAAACCCGCTTTATCTCGGCTACAAGGACACATGGACCTGTCTTGCACCCTGGAACGCACTTGCAGTAGGACTTGCTCCCGCAGATGTGTGCAGTCAGGTGAATTCGGGAAATACCACCTTCAAGGCAGAATACATGGAAGTCGCAGAAAAGATAAAAGTGCTGCTTGATTACGCAGAGCCTAACCCTTACGCATACAGCTACAACGACGCCTGCACAGCCTTTGCAAGGGGAGAATCAGCAATGTACCCCATAGGCAGCTATGCTGTTCCCCAGATACTTTCGGTAAATCCCGATATGAACATTGACTCCTTCCCCTTCCCCGCAAACGATAACGAAGCGGACAATGTGCTGAATTCCGGAATCGACCTGCAGTTCTCCGTGATGAAGGAATCCAAAAACAAGGAAGCGGCTTATGAGGTACTGAGATTTCTGTTAGAGGACGAAACAGTACAGATATATCTCGATGATCAGGGTGGCATTCCCTGCAAGGAAGGCGAATTTACACTTCCCGTTTTCCTGAACGGAATGGAGCAGTATATCAAGGATAACAGAATGTCCGACTATCATGACCATCATTATCCCAGCGAAATGAGCGTTGACGCACTTATCCAGACATATCTTATGGACTCAAACGCAAACTCCGCAGAAACATTCCTCGACCGCTTTGACAGCGAATGGATAAGATACAACAGAGATCTTATCGCAAAGGTAAAAAAATATGAGGAGGGACAGAGATGAATAAATCGAAAAAAATGACCGACAGGCAAAAAACCTATATCCTGATGATAATTCCCGCACTTGTCCTGTTTGTGGCATTCAACACAATTCCGCTTATCACGGGTGCAATGTACAGCTTCACAAATTACAGGGGCTACGGCAGCTACGATTTTGTCGGACTTAGAAATTACATCGACCTTTTCTCCGATAAGAGAGTGGGAAATTCCTATCTGTTCACCTTCAAATACGCTCTTGCGGGAACTATTCTCGTAAATCTGCTGAGCCTGCTGCTTGCTCTCGGACTTAACAGCAAGATAAAATGCAAGAGCCTGCTGCGTGGAGTTTACTTCCTCCCGAATATTCTCGGCGGACTTATCATCGGCTATATTTTCAGCTTTATTTTTACCTACATAATCCCTGCTGTTGGTTCGGCACTTCACATAGGATTCCTTGAAAACAGTATTCTTGCCAGTGAAAAATATGCTTGGATAGGCGTTCTTATCGTCGGCGTATGGCAGGCAGTTGCAATGAACACTATCATTTACATCTCGGGACTTCAGACCATTCCCGCCGATATTTACGAAGCAGGAATGATAGACGGTGCAAGCCGCTGGCAGACCTTCAAGGACCTTACACTTCCCATGCTTATGCCCTTCGTTTCCACAAATCTTATTCTCAGCACAAAGAATATGCTTATGGTATTCGACCAGATCATGGCTCTCACAAAGGGCGGTCCTGCACAGAGCACCGAGTCCATTTCCTACCTTATCTACAAAAACGGTATGGACGGCGGACAGTTCGGTTTTCAGAGTGCAAACGCAGTTGTATTCTTCGTAGTTATCGTTACTATCTCCGTTATTCAGATGGTCGTTACCAATAAAAAGGAGGAGCAGTTATGAGTTCATCGAAAAGAAGCTTTGTCCCACAGCCTATTGAAGCTAAAGTTAAATCAGCCGATGAAATAAAGAATGACAAGGGCGGAAAGTCAAGCATTTTTATGACGATACTGCTTGTTCTCGGCTGCGTTACCATACTTTTCCCCCTGTATATGACTATCATTATCGCATTCAAATCTCCTTCGGAAATGACAAATGACATCAACGGTGCACTGAGCCTTCCTCAGAGCTTCAGCTTTGACAATTTCGCTGAAGCAATGCGGGTAACGGACTTCTGGCATTCTCTCGGAAACAGCATTATCATCACAGCTGCGACTATCGTTCTTTCGCTTGTTATCCACTCAATGGCAGGCTACGCTATCGGCAGAAATATGAACCGCAAAAAGGGTTTTAAGATGATATATTTTTATATCGTAAGCGGTATGTTCGTCCCCTTTGCGATCCTTATGATGCCCCTTGTAAAGCAAACCGCAAACCTCGGTCTTGACAATATGGCAGGCGTTATTATCCTCTACACCGTTTTCTATATGCCAATGAACGTTATGCTTTACAGCGGATATATGAAGAACGTTCCCATGGCTATGGAAGAAGCTGCCGATATGGACGGTGCTTCCGCATGGCGTACCTACTGGACCATAATATTCCCCATGATGAAGCCCATGCACGCAACCGTTGCCGTTCTTACCGCTCTCGGAACATGGAACGATGTCATGACTCCTCTGGTTATTATGTCGGGTTCGGACAACGTTACACTTCCTCTTGCACAGCTCAATTTCCAGACACAGTTCGGCACAAACTATAACCTCGCATTTGCATCTTACCTGCTTGCACTTCTGCCTATCGTGATATTCTACATTATATGTCAGAAGCAGATAATCGGCGGAGTTGCAAACGGTGCAGTCAAGGGCTGATACACATAAACCACAATAAATTCCCCTGCCAAACGGCGGGGGAAAACACTATACGAAAGGATAATTTGCCATATGAAAATACAGAATAAAATTATACTTATAACCTATGCGGACAGCATGGGGAAAAATATCCGTGAGCTTCACGCTGTGCTTGACAAGCACTACAAAAAGGCAGTCGGCGGCGTTCATATCCTGCCCTTTTTCCCCTCCTCCGCAGACAGAGGTTTCGCCCCTATGAGATACGATATGGTCGATGAATGCTTCGGCACGTTTGACGACATTGAAGCAATGGGCAAGGAATACTATCTGATGTTTGATTTTATGGTAAATCACATCTCTGCAAGCTCTCATTATTTCAAGGATTTTCTTGCGAAAAAGGACGAGTCCGAATACAAGGATATGTTTATCCGCTACAAGGATTTCTGGGAAAACGGTGAGCCTACACAGCGTCAGACAGACCTTATCTACAAGAGAAAACCCCGTGCACCTTACATTGAAGCACAGTTTGCGGACGGCACGGCCGAAAAGGTGTGGTGTACCTTCTGCGAGGAGCAGATAGACCTTGATGTTACAACGGAAACCACGAAGAAATTCATCTCGGATACTATCCGTGAAATGTGCCGCAGAGGTGCTTCCGTAATACGTCTGGACGCTTTTGCATATGCCGTAAAAAAGCCCGATACAAGCTGTTTTTTCATTGAACCCGACATATGGGAGCTGCTTTACGATATTGAAAAAATTGCTTCCGAGGGCGGTGCGGAGATACTTCCCGAAATTCACGAGCATTACACTATCCCCATGAAAATTGCGGACAAGGGCTTTTGGATATATGATTTTGCTCTGCCCGTCCTCACGCTTCATGCACTTTACAATCATACGGGAAAATATCTCAGGGACTGGCTGTTAAAATGCCCTATGAAGCAGTTTACAACGCTTGATACTCACGACGGCATAGGCATTGTTGACGTCAAGGACCTTCTCCCCGATGAGGAGATAGAAAAGGTCAAGGATCAGATGTATTCAAAGGGTGCAAATGTCAAAATGATATACAGCTCCGAGGCATACAACAATCTTGATATTTATCAGGTGAATACCACATATTATTCCGCACTTGGTAATAACGACAGTGCATATCTGCTTGCAAGGGCGATACAGTTCTTTGCACCGGGCATTCCGCAGGTGTACTATGTGGGAATGTTAGCAGGCGAAAATGACATTGAGCTTATGGAAAACACCAAAAACGGACGTGACATAAACCGTCATTACTACACCGCAGAGGACGTTGAAAAGGAACAGTCAAGACCCGTCGTGCAGAAGCTGAAAGAGCTTATGGAGCTGAGAAACACTCACCCCGCATTCTCCCTTGACGGTACTATCGAAGTAAATGCCGACGATGACAAGCTTGTTATCACAAGGAAGTACGGTTTCGATAAAATTACACTTACCGCAAACCTTTCCACCTACGAATTTAAGATTGAGGGATAAACTATGGCAATTATCGTTGATGAAAAAACAGGACTTTTTCAGCTTATCACCGACAACACGGAATATCAAATGAAGCCCGACAAATACGGCGTTTTAAAGCATATCTGGTACGGCGAAAAGACAGACTGCGATATGGAATATCTGCAAAATTATTCCGATGTGGGCTTTTCGGGAAATATCTATGATGCGGGAAATGACCGCACATATTCCCTTGATACTCTTCCTCTTGAATATGCCTGTGAGGGCGTGGGAGATTACAGGATAACGGGAATTGCAGCTGTTCATCAAGGCGGCAGCTGTGTCCTTGACCTGAGATACAAAGGCTATCGCATTATCAAAGGCAAATACGGCATAAAGGGACTTCCCGCAGTTTATGCAGATGAAAACGAAGCGGACACTCTGGAAATTATTTTAAAAGATAAATATTCCGATATTGAAGTTACGCTTCGTTATGGCGTTCTGCCGAAGCTTGATATTATCACAAGATGCGTTTCCATAGCTAATAACGGCAATGTGCCTGTTATCCTTACAAAGGCAGCAAGCCTGTGTCTTGACATTCCTCACGGAGAATGGGAATGGGTGCATTTTCACGGCAGACATACAATGGAACGAGTGACCGAACGTTCTGAGCTTTTCCACGGCATACAGGAAAGCTCAAGCAAAAGGGGAACATCAAGCCATCATCAGAATCCTTCCGTGCTGCTTTGTTCCCCCGACTGCACCGAAACATCGGGCAGCTGCATAGGTGCCATGCTTGCTTACAGCGGCAGCTTTAAGACGCAGATAGAGCTTGACCAGCAGGAACAGGTTCGCCTTGTTATGGGTATAAATCCCGAGCTTTTCCGATGGGAGCTGAAACCGTCCGAGGTGTTCGATACACCCGAGGTGATAATGTCATACAGTGCAAAGGGCATGGAAAAGCTGTCCCACAATTTCCACAAGGTCATCAGAG
Source organism: uncultured Ruminococcus sp. (assembly GCA_964540575.1). Taxonomy (GTDB): domain Bacteria; phylum Bacillota; class Clostridia; order Oscillospirales; family Ruminococcaceae; genus UMGS1889. Next base: position 8,261 of record CAZINI010000043.1, on the reverse strand, counting down.
AGCACGTTTGCAGAGGGAAATATAAGCTGTCGGAGCGTCCCGTTCTCATCAACAACTGGGAGGCTACATATTTCGATTTCAACGAAGAAAAAATTCTGAAAATTGCTGAACAGGCGGCATCTCTCGGTGTGGATATGCTGGTACTTGATGATGGCTGGTTCGGCAAGAGAGATAATGACTGTTCGGGACTTGGCGATTGGTTTGTAAACGAGAAAAAGCTGTCGGGCGGACTTGGTTCTCTTTCAAAAAAGCTGAACGAAATGGGAATGAAATTCGGTCTTTGGTTTGAGCCCGAAATGGTTTCCGAGGACAGCGAGCTTTACCGCACTCACCCCGAATGGGCGATAAAGATACCGTCACGTCAGCCCGTAAGAAGCCGTTATCAGCTTGTGCTTGATATGACAAATCCCGAAGTAATAGAATATCTTTTTGAGTCCATTAGCAATATTCTGAAAAGTGCGGATATTTCCTATATCAAGTGGGATATGAACCGCAGCATCTGCGATTGGTACACACCCTGTCTTTCGGCGGATAAACAGGGCGAAATGCCTCACAGATATGTTCTCGGACTGTATGAACTTCTTGAACGGCTGACGGCTGCTTTCCCCGATGTACTATTTGAGGGCTGCAGCGGCGGCGGCGGACGCTTCGATGCGGGTATGCTCTACTATTGTCCGCAAATCTGGTGCAGTGATGACACGGACGCTTTTGAACGCACAAAGATACAGTACGGAACATCATTCTTCTATCCCGTGTCTGCGGTGGGTTCTCACGTTTCCGCAGTGCCAAATCATCAGACGGGCAGGGAAACATCTCTCGAAACAAGGGCAGTCACCGCAATGGCAGGCAGCTTCGGTTATGAGCTTGACTTGAACACGCTGTCCGACAGCGAAAAGCAGGCTGTCAAGGAGCAGACAGCACGTTTCAAGCAGCACAGGGAACTTATCCACAACGGACTCTATTACCGTCTGAGCGACTCTTTGAATGATAAATTTGCCCTGTGGGAATATGCTTCCGAGGATAAAAAGGAAGTGCTTGTACACGGCGTTATTTTCCGAACCGAGCCGAACCGCAAACAGTATCTCGTAAAGCTGAGAGGACTTTTGCCGGACATTAATTATCGCCTTGAAGGAAGCGGTGAGGTATACAAAGGAAGTGCATTGATGAACGGCGGTATCCTGCTGCCAAAATCGTGGGGAGATAATTTCCCCGTAGAAATGCACTTTATTTCCGAAAACTGACGGAGGTACAGAATGAAAAAATTTGATGTAACGGCACTGGGCGAACTGCTGATAGATCTCACCGAAAACGGCATTTCGGAAAACGGCAATCCCCTGCTTGAAGCAAATCCCGGAGGTGCTCCCTGCAATGTTCTTGCAATGCTTGCAAGGCTTGGAAAGCGTACCGCATTTATCGGCAAGGTGGGAAATGACAGCTTCGGAAAAATGCTCTCCAAAACGATAACCGATTGCGGGATTTGTTCAAACGGACTTGTTTTTGATGATACCGTCAAGACTACGCTTGCGTTCGTTCACAGAAAGCCCGACGGGGACAGAGATTTCAGCTTTTACCGTGAACCGGGTGCGGATATGATGCTGTGTCCGTCCGAGGTAAATGCGGATATTATAAAATGCTCGACGATACTTCACTTCGGCACTCTGTCAATGACCCACGAAAACAATAAGGCGGCAACGCTGTATGCTGTTCAAACGGCAAAGGAAAACGGCGTTCTCGTTTCCTTTGACCCCAATCTCCGTGAACCGCTTTGGAAGTCCCTTGACGATGCAAAGGCGGCTATGAGATACGGCTTTTCCGTCTGCGACATTCTGAAAATATCCGACAACGAAATCGAATTTTTTACGGGTGAAACGGATATTGACAAGGGCGTTGAAGCAATTCGGCGTGAATATGATATAAAGCTTGTCCTTGCGACCATGGGCAGAAACGGCAGCAAGGCTTACTGCGGTGATGCTGCCGTTTCAATGCCCGCATATGCAAATTCAAATGTTGTGGATACCACAGGAGCGGGTGACACGTTTATGGGCTGTGCTCTCGGATTTATCTGCGATAATGGAATTTGCCTGAACAATGAGCAGCTTTCGGAAATGCTTGACATTGCCAATGCTGCAGCTTCGATAGTCACGGGCAGGCGTGGTGCATTAAAGGTGATGCCACAGAAATATGAGATAGACGGGCTGAGAAATTATACCGTCCGATAATAATACTAAACACCCATTAATCACGGGAATCTCTCGGCGTAAAAGTCCTATATACAAAACTGTTTTCAACAGTTTTAAGCTTTTTACGCCGATTTCTTCTCCGTGATTTAAATGATGTTTAGTATAACAACGGCTGTTTTTCCGCCGATTTTACGAAAGCATCGTGACCTTGCTTCTGTATTCGGTGGGAGAGCAGCCTGTTATTTTTCGGAACTGCCTGTTGAAGTTGGAGATATTGCGGAATCCGCAGTTAAAAGCAATTTCCAACACACTCTTTTTCGTGCCGATAAGTTCCCGACAGGCTGTATCTATCCTGAAATGTGAAATGTATTCCACCGCACTTAATCCGACCTGTTTCCGAAATCGGTTCATAAAATAGCTTTCGCTGAGATGGACAGACTCTGCAAGCTGTGCCACGGTAATGTTTTCGCTGAAATGCTCTGCGATATATTCCAGAGCGGGGCGGATAACACTGTCGTATTTACCCGTAAAAGTGCTTTGCTCCGCTTCCGTTTCCAGCAGCCAGAAAAGCTTTATCAGCTCACTTCGCATAAGCATATCCAACTGAGGAGTATCACCCTTAGCACAGGAGAAAATGTTTTCGGCGGTAACTGCCAGCTCCGCATAATAATGGTGCTTCGGCGTAATGTGTGTGGTTATACGCATACTGCCGTCGGTAAGCGGTCTGATACATTCGTTGATATATCTGTCCGATTCTGAAATGCCGAATATTTCAGAGCTGAAAACAAGAGTGTCATACACCTGACTTGTATGGTTACAAGGATAGATAGAGTGCAGCACATTGGGCTGAGTGATGATAATATCGCCCTTTGCGGAGGTGAATTTGTCCTCGCCGCAGATAAATTCCGCCGAGCCTTCACGTATAAAGTTTATCTCAAATTCGCTGTGCCAATGCATGGGAACGCAGTAGAAATGATCGGGAATAACGCATTTGTAATAGCTGAACGGCTTTATTCCCGAGCTGTGTATTCGGTTTTCCTTTGATGTTGGGTCGTTCATGGGTTCGTCCTTTCAAAAAGTAGGATAGTATCGGTATTTGATAGAATATCAATAGATTTCAATGTAATTTTATAGTATTATATCATACAGAAAGAAAAATATCAACGGTATTTTGAAAGGAAGTGCTGATATGATAAAAAAATATGTTTACGGTGAACCATTCCCCACGGAAGCAGTTGTAAAGGACATTTCGGCTTCGGCAGATACTCTACCTTACTTTGAAGCGGACGGCAAGGGCGGATTTATCTGTCGTCTTTCCGAAGATGATATTGTTTACGGTCTGGGCGAACAGATAAGAGGTATCAACAAGAGGGGCTGGCAGTATGTCAGCTGGAATTATGACAATCCCAACCATCACGAGGATACACATTCTCTGTACGGCTCTCATAATTTTATCATCGTAAGCGGGCAGCAGACCTTTGGTGCATTTTTTGATTATGCCGGAAAAATGGAGTTTGACATTGGCTACACAAAACGCAGCGAAATGCGGATAAATGCAGCAAAGAATGATCTTGTTGTTTATATCATCACAGGAGAGAACGAAAAGGACATTGTAAAGCAGTTCAGACAGCTTATCGGCAGAAGCTATATACCTCCGTTCTGGGCATTCGGCTATGGACAAAGCCGCTGGGGATATAAGAATGAAGAGGATATCCGCACTGTTGCAAAAGAGTATAAGGCTGCGGGCATTCCTCTTGACAGCATTTATCTGGACATTGACTATATGGAACGCTACAAGGATTTTACCGTTGACAAGGAGCGTTTCCCCGACCTTGAAAAGCTTGTTAGCGATATGAAGGAGCAGGGCATTCACCTTGTTCCCATCATTGACGCAGGCGTGAAGATAGAGGACGGCTACGATATTTATGAAGAAGGCGTCCGTGAAAACTACTTCTGCAAAAATGCGGAGGGCGGAGATTTTGTGGGTGCGGTATGGCCGGGACGGGTGCATTTCCCCGACTTTTTACAGCCCGAAGCAAGAAAATGGTTCGGAAAGAAATATTCCGTTCTGACCAAGCTTGGAATTGAAGGCTTCTGGAACGATATGAACGAGCCTGCAATTTTCTATACAGAGGACAGACTCGCGGACACCTGTGCCGAGATCAAAAAGCTCACCTCGGGAAATATGGGTATAAACGAGTATTTCACGTTCACGGGAATGGTTGCGGGGCTTAACGGAAATATTGGCGATTATGACAAGTTCTATCATAACGTTAACGGTCATATGGTAAAGCACAGCGAAGTCCACAACCTCTATGGAATGAATATGACACGTTCCGCATATGAGGCACTCAGGGAGATATGCCCCGAAAAACGCACACTGTTTTTCTCACGCTCGTCCTACATCGGAGCACATCGCTACGGCGGTATCTGGCAGGGCGACAACAAGTCATGGTGGTCGCATATACTCCAGTCCATGCAGCAGCTTCCTGCTCTGAATATAGCAGGTTTCCTGTTCACAGGCTCGGATACGGGCGGATTTGGCTGCGACACGACTGAGGATCTGATGCTGCGATGGCTTCAGTATTCGATGTTCACGCCCCTTTTCAGAAATCATTCCGCAGACGGTACACGCTATCAGGAGCTTTACCGCTTTGATAATGTAAGTGCTGCTGCTGAGATGATAAAGATTCGTTATTGTCTTATCCCCTATCTTTACAGCGAATTTCTCAAGGCTGCACTGAACGATGAAATGATGTTCAAACCGCTTGCGTTTGATTTCCCCGATGATGATATGGCAAAGCAGACCGATGATCAGCTTCTTCTCGGCAATGAGCTTATGATAGCACCTGTTTATAAGCAAAACGCTCAGGGACGGTATGTTTATCTTCCCGAAGAAATGATGCTTGTCAGAATGAAGTCCTGCGATAAATGCGAAACGGAGATACTTCCGAAGGGTCATCATTATGTTTATATCCCGCTTGACGAGCTTGTTTTCTTTATCCGCAGCGAAAAGGCGATACCTTTTGGCAAAGCGGCAGAAAACACATCTAAAATAGATTTTGATACACTTAAACTCATAGGTTACCCTAACTGCTCCTATGAAATGTATGCGGACAATGGAATATCTCCGGTTTCCGAGGATAGCCTGAAGATTTCTCTAAAATAAAGGCTGCTGACTTCCGATGAACATGTCATGCCTTGGAATGCTGATACATAATAATTGCCCCTGTCGGGTTGCCGGCAGGGGCTTGGTATTTTAGGGCGTTGGAGGGTTTGACGATTACTATGTACCCTTTAAATCACGGAGAAGAAATCGGTGCAAAAAGCGTAAACACAGTTTATTTTTCATACCCGATCAAATTCCCATATGTATTAGTTTGATCTTATTTTACCAAGTCTTCAAGTCCGCGTCTGTAGGCAGCTTCGTTCAGTGTCCATTCTTTAAGGATTCCGTCAGGGTCATATTCATCGCATCTTTTCTCATTTCATCCGTGAGTGCCTCAAATTCAGCGTCGTCCTTTGCATAGATAGCATTCCATGAGTATTCTACAACACATCTTGCTACCTGTTCCCATACAATTTTCAGCTCATCAGAACGCTTAGATTCAGAGTATGTCGTTCCCACGGCAACAGTAAAGTCCCTTCCGTCCAGATACTCCTGGGAATTAACCGCACCTGTGAATTCCCGCCATTCTTTTTCGATCTCGCAGCATGGCTCGGACTGACGGGTCACCCATCTTTGAGCATTATATGTATCGCCGTTAGACTCGGGATTTGTTGCATCAATTGACCAAGTGCTGCTGTTTATAGGGAATGATCTGTCCTTAAACGTTCTGCCTCCCCATTCCTCGGGCATTTCTGTTTCCTTGTCATTATAGCAAAGCTCGCCAAGCTCGGTAAAACAGGTGGAGCCATTTTCGTCATAATACCAGCACACATCCTTCGGACCGTACAGATATGTAAGATATCCCTCAGGAGTGCATAAGTAATTGAGTATCGCCATGCAAAGCTCGGGGTATTCCGTAGACGAACCGATGCTGAAAACTCTGTTTCCGCCCAGTACATTCATGCCGTATGTGCAGGGAGTGGCATCCTCGGGAGTAAGGGGCAGCATCATCTTGTTCTCGGCAATGTGTTTATCTGTGTTATACAGCTTTGAACCCGCATAATCAAAAATGGAGAAGAAGGTTCCGCCGCACGTTACCTTTTCTGTAACCTCGGTGTATGTCTGTGTCATGGAATTGGGATCCAACAGACCTGCCCGATAAAGACGATTGAAGAATTTAAGACTCTTTATGTACGGACTGTCCTTGTCAGCTGAGAAATAATACTCGCCTGTATTCAGATCGTAAAGTCCGAAGGGAAGTCCGTCATAGCCCCAGTAAGCAGTAGCAAAGGAGTTTACATACATTACAATGTTGCTGTCCCAGTCGGGCCAAAGAGAAACTGCATATGTGGGCTTTCCGTTTTCATCTGTGGGGCAGATCTCCTTCATCTTTACCAGCAGATCAAAATAATCGTCCAGATCCTTTATCTCAGGTCTTCCCAGTGCATCGTAAAGATCCCAGCGGATGTCCCATGTGTAAAAGAATGATTCATGATCGGCAGAGGAACTTGCAACATTGTTTGAAATGCCATAAACAGTGTCCTTGCCTATTATCTCCATGGAATAGTCAGCATTGCGTTTAAGTGTATGTGTCATGTTATCCTTGATGTACGAGCCGTATTCGTCCAGAATATCGTCCTCGTTCCAGTCGAAGAGAAGACCGTTTTCCACAGCCCGCCTGTACTGGTCACCGTTGTTGCCGAAAATAACGATATCGCCCAGATTGCCGGATTCGGTTCTCAGATCAAAGGATCCGTTCAGGTCGGGTATAATGATTATCTCGCAGTTATATTTTTCTTTCATCAGTTCTGCAAACCAGCCTGTCATTTTGCCGGAGTAATTTGCCACTTGGCTGAAAACAGTAAGCTCAATGACCTCGTCACCGTATAATTCGGTAAAATCGACTTCATCGGAACCGGTTTGTACAGCATTCTCTGTTTCAGTATCCGAAATATCTGTGACCTCAACGGATTCGGGCTGCTCGTCCGCAGCAGCTGAATTGGATGAAGGCGTACTGCATGACGTCAGAAGAGATAACGCCATGACCGCAGCCGTGGCAGCTGCAATTTGTTTCCTGAGTTTCATGATTTTTATCCTCCGTTTCATTATTATAGTTTCATCGTTATGACAAGCACTGCCTGATAAAAATACTTGTCAGCCTTGCAGTATAATCTGTACTTTTGTGCTTATATTCCTCCGATACAACAAGCCGGATCTTAACTGTTTTATCTGTATTATATTATACAGGAGAACTTCTCGGATAACAATATTAATATGTGCATACTTTACTGAAGTATTGTGCAGAGTATGAGAACAAAAAAGTCGGCTCATGTTTATATTATCAATATCATTTCCAACGTGAACTCTTTCGAGAAAAAATTTTTTTCTAATTTTTTTATACCGCAATCAATAGCATTTTGCTATATTATTTACAAACTTGAATGTATAACTTTTTCTTTTTCAGCCTGCCTTGTCAAGACAGTTTAAGGGATTAGAGGAGAAACTCGGCAAGCAGCTTTTTATAAGAGGAACCAGAAAAATAACCCTTACCGAAGAGGGCTTGCTTCTTCGGAAAAGGGCGGAAGAAATTGTTGAGCTTTTGGATAAAACGGAAAAGGAACTGCTCGGTTCTGATGAACAAGTTTCGGGTGAAATCTATATCGGCACAGGAGAAACCGACGGCTTACGGCTTATTGCAAAAGCGGCTAAAGAATTGCAGGAGGAATATCCGCAGATAACCTACCGTATCATAAGCGGCGACATCAGCCTCTTCCTTTGGCTATGTACCCCTCTCCACCGCCCTATCCATGGCAATAACCAGCACTTCCGACTGTATCAATGTGTTCAGCGAGGGACGCCCTCACGAATACGCATAGTTCTGCGTATTTCCTTTGGAATAACGACTCTGCCGAGGTCATCGATACGTCTGACAATGCCTGTAGCTTTCATTTATTTTATCCTCCTTTTTGGGC
>CAZINI010000042.1:0-26095 GCA_964540575.1 uncultured Ruminococcus sp. | reverse complement strand
CACCCTCTTTTCCCCGCTTTACATTTTTGTGTGGATATAAAGGTAGCGGTTCTTGAGGTAGTTTATTGTTTGGTTTTCCGTCTGTTACCTTACTGACCTTTGTCGGTTTGTGAAACCACATTTGCAATAACAAAATGATAATTATGCATTATGAATTATGAATTATAAATTAGTCAGCCCTCTTTTCCCCGCTTTACATTTTTGTGTGGATATAAAGGTAGCGGTTCTTGGGGTAGTTTGTTGTTTTGTTTTCCTCCTGTCACTTTACTGAACTATGTCGATTTGTTTATCCACACTTGCAATACAAAATTAAGCATTATGCATTATGAATTATGAATTATAAATTAGTCAGCCCTCTTTACCCTGCTTTACATTTTTGTGATGGGATATAAAAAGTATGCTCTTGGGTAGTTTGTGGTCTTGTAGTACTCACTGCTTTTGCAATAACAAAATTAATAATTATGAATTATGCATTATGAATTATAAATTAGTCCGCAGTTTCCAAGCATTTCCTCTTGACAAATACCCCGAGGGGGTATATAATATATGCAGACAAGTGAAAGGAGCATGCCAATATGAGCGAAGAAAAATGTGAGTGCTGCAAACGTACAAAGGTGCGTTCGGAGGAGGAGCATAAACGGCTCATCAACCGGCTGAACCGCATAGAAGGACAGATAAGGGGAATAAAAAATATGGTAGAAGAGGACGCCTACTGCACCGACATTATCATTCAGGTGACAGCAGCCACCGCCGCACTGAATTCCTTTAACAAGGAGCTGCTTTCGGAGCATATCCGCACATGCGTTGCCGAGGATATACGAAACGGCAAGGACGAAGTGGTTGACGACCTGCTGATGACTATCCAAAAGCTGATGAAATAGAAAGGAAAAATTTCAAAATGAAACAATTTATCGTCACGGGAATGAGCTGTGCAGCCTGCTCAGCCCGTGTGGAAAAAGCCGTTTCCGAGGTAAACGGCGTAACTGCCTGCTCGGTAAGCCTGCTGACAAATTCCATGGGCGTCGAGGGAACGGCATCTCCTGCCGATATTATCGCCGCCGTGGAAAAGGCGGGGTACGGTGCTTCCGAAAAGGGAAAATCCACGAAAAACAGCACCGCAAGACCCGCCGAGGACGCCCTTGAGGACAAGGAAACTCCCCTGCTGAAAAAGCGGCTCATATACTCCGTCGGATTTCTCGCCGTGCTAATGTATTTCTCAATGGGACACAGCATGTGGGGCTGGCGGCTGCCCGCCTTTTTCGAGGGAAATCACGTTGCCATGGGACTTGCTCAGCTTCTGCTGACGGTCGCCGTCATGGTAATAAATCAGAAATTCTTCATAAACGGCTTTAAGGGACTTGTCCACGGTTCGCCGAATATGGACACTCTTGTTGCCCTCGGCTCGTCGGCGGCGTTCGTTTACAGCACCTACGCCCTGTTCGCTATGACGGACGCACAGCTTGCGGGGGACAGCGAAGCCGTTATGTCCTATATGCACGAATTCTACTTTGAATCCGCCGCTATGATACTTGCCCTGATAACCGTCGGCAAAACGCTGGAAGCCCGTTCCAAGGGCAAAACCACCGACGCTTTAAGGGGACTGATGAAGCTGTCCCCGAAAACCGCCGTTGTTATCCGTGACGGACAGGAAACGGAAATTCCCGCCGAGGAGCTTGCCAAGGGAGATATTTTCATCGTCCGCCCGGGAGCAAGCATTCCCGCCGACGGAACGGTGGTTGACGGACACAGTGCGGTCAACGAATCCGCCGTTACGGGAGAAAGCGTTCCCGCCGATAAGGCTGTCGGGGACAGAGTTTTCGCCGCAACCATAAATCAGTCGGGATTTCTCAAATGCGAAGCCGTCCGAGTTGGCGGGGACACCGCCCTTGCGGAAATTATCCGAATGGTCGGGGACGCTGCCGCCACAAAAGCACCCATTGCCAAAACTGCCGACAAGGTTTCGGGGATTTTCGTGCCGACGGTCATCGCAATTGCCGCCATTACCGCCGCTGTCTGGCTGCTGGCGGGAGAAAGCGTGGGATTTGCCCTTGCACGGGGAATTTCCGTCCTTGTCATAAGCTGTCCCTGTGCGTTGGGACTGGCAACGCCTGTGGCAATTATGGTGGCAAACGGCGTTGGGGCGAAGAACGGCATACTGTTCAAGACCGCCGCCGCCATCGAGGAAACGGGCAAGACCGCTATTGCCGTCCTTGACAAGACGGGGACGGTAACAAGCGGAAAACCGACCGTTACGGACGTTATCCCCGCAAAATGCGTTTCCGAAACCGAGCTTATTTCCGAGGCATATTCCCTTGAAATGCAAAGCGAACACCCCCTTGCAAAGGCGGTCACGGAATATGCGGAGAAAAACGGTTCGGGACGCTTCGAGGTCACCAATTTCAAGGCACTTCCGGGAAATGGGCTTACGGCGTTCCATGAAAATGATGCTTTGTCGGCGGGAAATCTGAAATTTGCGGGAACGCAGGCGGACATTCCCGAGGATATGATAACCATCTCCGAAGAGCTGTCGGAAAGCGGGAAAACTCCCCTTTTCTTCTGCAAGAACCGTCAGCTTACGGGAATTATAGCCGTTGCGGACACCATCAAGGAGGACAGCAAGCAGGCAGTTTCCGAGCTGAAAAATATGGGCATTCGAGTGGTGATGCTGACGGGAGATAACGAGCGGACAGCCAAAGCTATCGCATCACAGGCGGGCATTGACGAGGTAATTTCGGGCGTTCTCCCCGACGGAAAAGAAGCCGTTGTCAGACGGCTTATGACCGAGGGCAAGACCGCAATGGTGGGTGACGGCATAAACGACGCACCCGCTCTGACCCGTGCGGACATAGGAATTGCCATAGGTGCGGGCACGGATATTGCCATTGACGCCGCCGATGCAGTGCTGATGAACAGCCGCCTGAGCGACGTTCCCGCCGCCATAAGACTGAGCCGTGCCGCACTTCGGAATATACGGCAAAATCTCTTCTGGGCGTTTTTCTACAATGTCATCGGAATTCCCCTTGCGGCGGGCGTGCTGATACCGCTGTTTGACCTTCGGCTGAACCCTATGTTTGCGGCGGCGGCAATGAGCTTGTCAAGCTTCTGCGTGGTTTCAAATGCTCTGAGATTAAATCTTGTGAACATTCGGGATACGCATAAGGATAAAAAAATCAAAATAAAAAAGGAGAAAAAATCTATGACTATCACAATGAAAATTGAAGGAATGATGTGCAGTCACTGTGAAGCGACCGTAAAAAAGGCTCTGGAAGCTGTCCCCACCGTTGCGTCCGCTGAGGTGAGCCACGAAAAGGGCGAGGCTGTTGTCACCCTGTCCGCCGAAACTCCCTTTGACGTGCTGAAAAAGGCTGTGGAGGATAAGGATTACAAGGTCATCGGCTGATATTCCAAAGAAATTGCGGCGGCTGCACACGAAAAGTATGCAGCCGCCGCTTTGTTATGATATTACCCGAAAATTACCCGATAATAATCATTATCGGCAACACTTCCCGAGAATTTTATTTTGTTCTTTACGATATTTGAGATCCTGTCAATGTATTCCTTATCGTACTCATAGCCCTCATTCGGGAAATACTCTCTGGTTTTTGCGTTATATTTTCCCCGAACCGTTGCCCAGCTGTGACTGTTCCAGACAACTATCGCCTCTGTATCGGAGAAAACATCTCTGCCCACAAGAAGCCGTGAGTCATATTCCGTCCCGAAAAGATTTGACAGTGTAGGCACAATATCAAGGCTGTAAGTGGGAGCGGATATTTCACAGGCATAATCGGAAAGCTCATTTTCAAGACAGCCCGACCAAAGTATCCATGCATTGTGGTCCTTTTCCCAAGGAGTGGTGTATTTATAGCCGTAAAGGTCGGTGACATAATCCTCGGTATTTTTGAATGTATTGCTCAGCTCAAGACCGTAGGGATAATGGTCGGAGGTAATGCAGATAACGGTGTCATCGGCTATCCCCGCTTCCTCCAGCTTGCGGATAAGCTCCGTAAGAGCCTTTTCAAGCTCCAGCTGATAACAGAGATAGTAATTTGTCTTAGGCTTGTACTTGCTTCCGTAAACGTCCATCACGGCGGACAGATTATTGGTGACCTTGATATTTTTCTCGTCATAAACGGAATGTCCGCTGATAGTCATATAGTAAAGACTGAATGGCTGCTTGTCGATATATTCGTCAATGGTTGTGTTTATCATGACCGTGTCCTCGGTATAGCGTTTGATGATATTTTCCATGCCGTTTCCGAAAGCAAGGAAATTGTCATATCCGAGATTTATATGAGTCTGGTTACGATTATAGAAATCGTGAGTACCGTTATGATAAGCACAGCTTGTATATCCCAAACGCTGCAGCTGACTGCCCATTGTGAAATAGTTGCTGTTATTTCTTATGTTAAACATAGAATCAACGCCGTGGGTGGGAACAAGCCCCGTTATAAAGGAATACTCCCCCGTTGACGTTGAACCGCCCCATGAGGGCTGATAGAATTCGGAGAAATAGAAACCCTTTCGGCTCATTCGGTAAAGAGTGGGGGTCAGATTTTCATCTATGACCGTATCGGAAAAGGCTTCGGCACAGATGAGAATGAGGTTTTTCCCCTTGAAAAGCCCCGTGTAAGCGTTTTTGTTTGACGGTGCAAGGGACTGCACATATTGGTTTAGGGCAGCCACGTTTTGGTTTGTGCTCTGTATGCCGTCAAAGTCAATATCCATCACATTGAACCCTTGGACTTCCTCCAAAACTGCCGTTTCGGCTTCGGTTTCCTGCTCGGGGACAGTTTCGGAAACGGCTTCGGAGCTTTCAGGCTCGGACACTTCGGTGCGGCTCTCGGAAACTGTTTCGGTCACAGCTTCGGTCACTGTGGTAACGGCTGTGACCTCAGCCGTCTGAACGTTATCCGTCATTACAAAGACCGCTTCGTCATCATTCCCGAAAACGGCATATTCCGCACTTAACCGCAGGCTTGAAGCAAGCCCGAATTTTTCGGTGGCAAGGTCAAAGTCAAACTCTGTCTTGTAAATATCCTTAAAATCCCCCGAGGACGCATTGAAGGCAGTTATCCCGAATGCGACCGCAGCAGCCGCAGCCGCCGATGCGGAAAAAACGGGCTTTATCTTCTTTTCGGGGACAAAATGCAGCCTTCGCCCAAGCACCGTATAGATAACGGCGGGGGCAAAAAACGCAATAACATTCGGCAGCGAATTGAAAAATGAATTGACTATATTCTCGCTGTAATCCTTCAGCACGCCGCCCAGTCCCGCAAAAATAGAGTCAAATTCCATATAAAACTGAAAGCTGTTTCTGATAAGGCATTCCGTAGCAAACAGAAGTGCCGTGATATATAAAACGACCATTCCGCAAATTTTCTGTGCTTTCAGCGGCAAAAGCGAAATAAGCCCCGATATGACAAGCCCCGAGGACACTCCGAAAAGCAGCGGAAATGCAGCGTCCTTTAAAACAGGCTGCCCCGCAAACGCTCTCAGTATCAGTTCACAGTAAACGAACATTAGCGGCAGATATAAAAGCGAAAGTATGTCAGCAGCATTGCTGCTTTCCGATTTTGACTGATTTTCTGTATTTTGTTCTTCCATTGCGATCTCTTTTCAATATTTTTTAGTTTGCAAAGTTAAGGTCAACATTCATAATTACAGAAAAATATTCCTCGTCTGCCTCCTTGATAAGCTTATCATTTTGTACAAAGCAGCCGTTTTCATATTTATAATAGCTGCCCATACCAACGCTGACATATTTTCCGCCCAAAATATAAACCTCACCGTTATCGCACTTTTCCTTTATATCGGGAATATCCCTGCGGATAGCTTCATCTTCGCAGAGAAGCTCAAAAAGCCGTGGGTCGGCATCGGCTTTTGCTGCCTTTAAGCCCACATATTCCGACAATTCGGCGTCCCATATTGCCATATCGCTGTACATATCCATATTATACACGGAGCGTATCGCAGACTCCTCCGTCATAAGCTCGACCCAGCCGTTCTTTGCATATTTGCATTCGGGTGTATCATTAGTGAAGCTGTATATACGGCAGTTGCTTCCCGAATCGTTATGTCCGCCGTTAAAGTACATATGATTTGTTCCGTCTGCATATGCTATTATTCCCGAGAAGTCATATATCTGCTGACATGCATTGTCAAGAACAGTCGCTTCTCCCTTGCTGTTTACATATACCATAACGAAATATGTACCCGTACCGCTCCAGACAACATCATCGGGCGAACAGGGAACTTCAAAAATGATAACATTACCCTCGTTTGCCCCGTCAAATTTCATATGATAGCTTTCCTTCAGCTTAGGTTCAAACGCTAACTCCTCCGAACCCGACACAAGGAAATCCACATAAGCTTCGGAAAGAAAACCGCTTTCTTCAATGCGGGTAAATCCGCCGTTTTCATATATAAAGCATCTCTTTGCTTCCTCAACCACTTCCGCATACATATCGGACTTTTTATAAACGTCCGCAGCAGCGTTTACCGCCGACTCATCTGCCGCAGGTACCGACCCCATATCCACTGCCGTAAATTTCATTGGAACTGCCTTATCATAGGACGAAACGCAGGCGGAAAGACGAAATTCGCCCGACGGTTCCCCTGCTTCCGTTTCGGAAACGGCGGTCGTTTCCTCGGTTGTGGTATCCTCTGTCGTGATTTCCTCCGAAGCAGTTTCCGAAGCCGTTGTTTCCTCAGCAGCAGTGGTCGTTTCCGTTTCGTTCACGGCAGCCTCGGCTATGGTGGTTTCGGCGGTGGTTTCCTGTTCGGGAGCGGAAGCTGAGCAGCCGTACAGACCCATTGCAGCCATAATGCTTACGGCAATGATTATCCTCTTTTTCATTTTCATTTCCCCCAAATATGAAAAGTCAAAAATATACAATTTACTGTACTATTATATCACAGTATATTCGCATATGTCAACCGAAAACGAAAATATTGTCGAAAAAGCTCATTTCGGCTTGTCGGTTCACAATTTCGGCAAATTCTACAAAATAATCTAAAATTCAAGCTTATTTCGGTTGACAATTCTATGGAAATATGATAAAATATTAATACATTTACAAGCATTCGAGGTGGCACAATTGAAAAAAGAAAAAATCACTTCGGTTTCATTTATACTATATTTGCTGGCAATAATAGCGACCTTTGCAATTCTGATAATGTCATTGGTTTTGGATATATCCCCCGAGAAAAGCCGATTTTCCGACTTTAACGGCAGCTGGTATCTGGACGAAGAGCTGACTCTCCCCGCCGATACGTCAAACCCCTCCGAGCTGACGGGATATGCGGCAGGCAGCACTATGAGCTTTTACGCAAGGCTGCCCGATGACCTTGAAAAGGGCTCCTCACTGAATTTCCGCCTGAAAAACAGCGAAGCGGAAATATCCTTTGTAAATGACGGCAGCCGTGAGCTGCTCCGTAAAACTTCCGACATTGACCCATTCTACGGCAAATCGGTGGGAACGGTGTGGATAGACATTCCCCTGGACTCCTCCGACGGCGGCAGGCTTATGGAGATATTGTTCACCCCCTGCTACAACGATACGGGCTGCTATCTGGATAACTTCAAAATAGGTCCGACCTCCGAGCTTATACTAAACGCTATCGGCGAACGGGCCATCGGTGCAGCCACCTGCATTATTATGCTTTTTACGGGCGTGCTGCTGATAGTTATCCACATTCTGCTGAAAAAAATAACGGAAATGAAGAATAACGAAATGCTTTATCTGGGCATTTTCGCTTCGATGACCTCCTGCTGGGCATTGGTGGAAACCAAGTTCCTGCACTTTTTTGCCTATAACACGGGGGCACTCCACAACCTCGCCTGTATGAGCCTTATGCTGATAATAATGCCCCTTTTCCTGTTCTATCAGCGGGATATTGGTCAGAACGGCAGCAGGATGGTACCCTTCGTTTCGGTAATATCGGTGCTGGATTTTCTCGTCTGCTCTTTCCTGCATTTTACGGGGATAAAGGACTTCCACGAAACTCTGACGCTTACTCATATTACCATCGGGATAGGCTGTGTGGGCATACTTTACACCACCTATGTCCGCTGCTTTAAGCGGAAGCTTATGGAAAAAACCGACATTGTTTCCTCGGTGGGAATGGTCGTCATCGCCGTTTTTGCCGCCATTGATATTGTCAGATACCGTATGGGCGGCGTGAACGACAGCGAGCTGTTCACCCGAATAGGTCTGCTTATCTACATAATAACGCTGGGAATATGCAGCCTGAGCTACACCGCCGAAATGGTGAAAAAAGGCACAAAATCCGAGCTTATCAGCCGCCTTGCCTATGAGGACGGTCTTACGGGAATGGGCAACCGCACCGCATACAAGGAACGTATCGCCGAGCTGGACAAAAACGGCAGCTATACCTTTTTTATGTTCGACATAAACAATCTGAAATATGTCAACGACAATATCGGTCATCAGACGGGGGACAGAATGATAATCGCCGCTTCCGAGGTCATCGGCAAGGTTTTCTCGCCGCTGGGAAAATGCTACCGTATCGGCGGAGATGAGTTTGTTTGTATCTCCGAAACGGCAGTGAATACGGAAATGTATCAGAACGTCTTTTTTGAGGAAATACGGCTTTATTGTGAGAATAACGACCCCGATTTTCCTCTTGCCGTTGCATTGGGCAGTCAGGTGTGCCGTGCGGGTGAGAGTATCCCCGACGCTATCCACAACGCCGACCAGAAAATGTACGCCTGCAAGGCTGAGCTTAAGGCAAGAGATAGGTCATTATTTGAGAAGAAGAATATTCCCGAAGTTGAATGTGCAACATAATAAAATCGGGCTGCCGACTTTTTCATTAAGTCGGCAGCCCGTTGTTATACTAAGAACCGATAATAAAGTGGACAAAAAATCAAGTAAAAACTTGCGTATATGGTTTTTACGCAGATTTTTTGTATACACTTTAATCGGTGATTAGTATTATATGTACTGAGAAAAATCGCCATAACATTACATACGGAAAGTACCCATATACTTATGTCCCTTGACCGTCTTAGGCTCTTTTATCTTCACCCAGCGGAAGGTTTCGGGGTTTTCCACATACATCTGAGCAAGAGCACAGCCCACATCGAAGCTGCTGAAATCTCCCGTTACCTTTGACATAAGTCCGCCGCCCGAGCAGTAAACGTCCATAAATTTGCCGTCGTGGAGGAAATACCAAGGCTGTCCGTTATTGGCAGAGGGAGCAAGTCTTGCAGGCTCCAAGCGGGAATCCACCACATCGGAGATAGCCTTTCTCTCCTTACGCTTGAAATCATCTCTGAAACGGTACATTTCGCCCTTTGCCCTGCCGAATGCCAAAGCAATATAGAACTTCATACCGTCCTCGCCGCACACATTGGGAGCAAGTTTAGCCGAACCCAGCCAGCAGGTGCCGACACCAAGGCTCTGAATATACAGCTCCAGCTGCTGATACATAAAGCCCAGCTTCATTTCATAGTCGCTGTCGGACGTGTCACAGAAAAGCAGATAGTAATGAGGAGCCTTCCAGCGTGCCATAGATTTTATGCTTGTTGCGGTGGTAAGTCTTGCAACGGTTTTCAGCGGATTTTCCTCGTCAAGCTGCTTTATTTTCTTTTCGACAAATTCCTGTATTGATATAAGCGTACCTTGATCGAGAGGACTTGTTTCATAGCTCCTTATACTTTTGCGTTTGTAGATGGTTTCTCTCAAAGTCATTGCAAATACCTCCGAAAAAGATTTTTTGATTTGGCTTTATATTTTGATTTATTCCGCCGTTTTCTGCGGCTGCTGACCGATAGTGGTGTCCAGAACCTCCAAAGCCTTGGAAAGCTGAGTATCTAAGCCGTTCAGCTGCTGTTCAATGGTGATATTCTTTGAATCGACCTCGGCAGGCAGCTCCACTTCGAAGTTCGGTTTAACGCCGACTCCCGTAAATTCGCCGCTGTTTTTGGTCTTTAGAACGGCAACAGTCACCTTGACCGCACTTCCGTCCCGAAGCTTGTGAGTGGTCTGCATAACGCCCTTACCGTAGGTGGTCGTTCCCACAAGCTGAGCGTTCTTTTCATCTCTGAGAGCCAGAGCGAAAAGCTCCGAACAGCTGGCAGTTTTTCCGTTTACAAGCACGGTAATGGGAAGCTTTATCGACCTTTCGTCTGTGGTGTGAACGGTGACCTCCGTCCTGTCCTTGTATTCGGCGACAACGGGGTCGCATTCGCCGATAATAAGGTCAAGGCAGTCGCTGAGCGAGGTGACAAGTCCGCCCAGATTATCTCTGAGATCGAAAACTATCCCCACCGCACCGGCAGCAGTCAGCTCGTCAAGCTTTGCCTGAAGCTGCTCCGCTGTTTTGGAATTGAAGGTGGTTATTCTTATATATGCGTATCTGTCGTCTATCATACGGCCGGACACGCTGACAATTTCATCACGCCTTGAAACCAGCTCAAAGTTCAGGAACTGCGGCGGGACGGTAGCTTCTGCTCCCTCCGCCTCCACACGCCGTCTGACAGCCAGCCGCACCTTTGTGCCCTCGGCACAGTCAAGCAGAGCGACCGCTTCATTGTATCCGCCCTCATAGGCGATAACGTCCGTGTCGTTTACCGCAAGGATAACATCTCCCGCAATGATACCCGCCTCGTAAGCGGCAGTGTTTTCCATAACGGAGGTTATCTTGATATAGCCGCTTTCCTCTTTTTCAAAGGTAAAGCCCAGACCCATGGTATAGCCCGAGTCCTTCTGAGTTACCTTTGCGTACTCCTCGGCGGTGTAATATTCCGCATAATTATCCCGAAGTCCGTCAATATATCCCCTTGCGATACATTCCATAAGATAAGCTTCGTCGATCTCCTTATAGAATTTCGTCCTCGCAAAGCTGTCCAGCTCGCTGAGCTTGGTGTAAATTTCCTCACGCTCGGTAACGCTCTGCACCTTTGAATTGAACAGGCTGAGGGAATAATTATTTGTAATAACAAATGTGACCGCCGCCGTGACCGCCATTAAGCTGACGGTTATGCCGACGGATATTTTTTTGTTGAACATATTTATACCTCATAAAGCTATTGCTTTTTGTAGAATTTCATCGGGTCGGTGTGCTGACCGTTTACTCTTATCTCGAAATGGAGATGTGCCCCATAGGAATTTCCCGTATTTCCGATAGCGGCTATCTTCTGACCCTTTGTAACGGTCTGCCCCACGTTGACATACACCTCGCTGCAATGACCGTAAAGAGTGGTATATCCCCCGCCGTGGTCGATAATAACATATTTTCCGTAGCTGTAACCGGGGGTATAGGTTTTCTGTGCCAGAATGACCGTGCCTGCCTGTGCAGCCACAATATCCTTTCCCGCACAGCCGGGCTTGGTAATGTCAACACCCTTGTGGAAATTCTGCTTTCCGAAAAGATTACGCCAGCCGTAACCGTCCGACATACCGTGGACCTGGGGAGCGGGCCAAGTGAAATCCGAGCCTACAAACACCTTTTCCTGAGATGCCAGACGCTTTATCTCCGCCTGCAAAGCAGCCTCGACCTTTTCTTCCTCGGCGTCTATCTCCTCGGAACGTGCGGCATAATCCTCCGCTTCTTTTTTTATCATATCCAGAACTTCGACCGAATTATTATAGCTTTCCTGAAGCTCCGCAAGAAGCGTTTCCTGTTCGGAGATGACCTGCTTCTGCTTGGAAAGACGTGTGTTCAGCGTTTCGCAGTCGGCGTTGTAGTTGTCCAGCTGCTTGTTCATATCATCTATAAATTCCTTATCCCGAACGGAAACACGCTTTACCATCTCCATGCGGGCAAGCACATCATAAAAATCCGACGACCCCGCAATAACCGACGCATAGCTTGTGTCCCCCGCAACATACATAGCCCGAAGCCTGTCACGGAACATAGAAATGCTTTTGTCAATGTCGTCTTTCTGTTGTGCGATACGGTCGTTCAGGTCGGAAATTTGGGTTTCCAGCTCCGCTGCCTGAGCGTTTACAATGTCAAGCTCTTTTTCCTGAATAGCTATCTGTTCGGCGTAATATGCCTGATACTGCTCCTGTTCTTCGGCATTCTTTTCCAGCTCGGCAAGCTTGTTTTTGACCTGTTTTTTCTCATCGGCAAGCTGTTTTTTCTCGGCTTCCAGTTCGGAAAGGGATTTTCCGGCAGAAACGGTCAGCAGGTTTGCCCCGTTGGGCAGATAGGTCAGACAAGCCGTCCAGACGGCGAAAGCACACAGCACAGCTGCTGTTTTTTTCAGGATACGTTTTGCAGACAAAGCAGACAATACTGTTACCTCCAAAGAAAAAATATAAAAGTTTCGTCCACCTTTACAAAGGTGGCAAAGGGTCAATTTTAAAATCAGAGATTTTAAAATCGGGACGGCGTCCCTTGTCGCCCGTCGCAACGGGCGAAACTCCCTTCCCAGCCGCTAACAGAAAAAACTTAGCAACATAAAAAGCCACAAACAATCAGTCCCAAAAAGCACCGCACACAAACAAAACAGTAAAGCATCTATCAAACAAATACCGCAAAAGCCGTGTAAACCAAACCGGTGTGCGGTGCCTGCGAAAAATCGAACGGGGGTTGATCCCCGAGAGATTTTTCGCCACTGACGACGCCGAAGGCGGCGGAAAGAACCTGTTGGTCATCTCAAATTTTCAACAGAAATGCAAACGACAGCAGCGGGACGGGAAACCCGTCCCCTACAATTCACGTTAGAAAAACGCCGATAATTCAACACTAAGCTCTCATCACTCAACACTAAAAATTGCGGTCACACCTTAAGATACTTACCCGTACTCATAACAGTACCGATAGCACCAATTACCGCACCCGAAGCCACATAGCAAAGTGCCATAGCAATAAGCAGCGTGCCCTCCAGCGGGATAAACGAGCTGACGTTGAAAACCGACCAAAGGGTGGTGTCCCGCATAAGAAGCTCGGTAAGCTCCCGATAGCCCAGCACCGTCAGCAGCGTAGCAACGCCGCCCGCAAGTATGCCCATCAGCATACCCTCGATAAAGAACGGTATCTTTATAAATGTGTTGGTCGCACCCACATATTTCATAATGTTGATCTCCTTTTTACGGAAATCAACGCTTGCTCTCGTTGTGTTGTAAATGATAACAAGGCTTACCGCCAGCAGTGCCGACAGCACCACAATGGAGATAACAGCGATCATTGATTTGAGTCCCGAAAGAATATCAATAAAATCTCCCGGGGAACGAATATCGTAAATATCGTCCATTTTGTTTATTTCCATAAGCGTGGAGCTCATTCTGTCAATGTCGGCAACTCTTATCCTGAATGCATCGATAAGCGGGCTTTCCTGTCCCTCGCCGTCTATGTAAGCAAAAAGCTCGTTTGCATTGGGAATATCCGCCTTCATATCCTCCCAAGCCTCCTCCTTTGAATAGAAGGAAACCTTTGAGATATTATCCATCTGCACAAGGGCGTTGTTCATTTCCTCGATACGCTCATCCGAAACGTTATCCTCCAGGAAGATGATGACCTCGTTTCTGTCCTCAACGCTGCCGATGAACATATTTATATTGGCAATAAAAAGCAACGAAAAGCCGATCAGGAGCATCGAAACCAGAAGCACACAGAAAGACGCAAAGGACATCATTCTGTTAGTCCAGATATTTCTGATACCCTGCTTTACCAGGTATCTGAAGCTGCTTATTCTCATTTTTGAAAAAATCCTCCAAAGCTGAATGTGAAATCAGATATAGTCGTCAAACACGATGGAACCGTCCCTCAGGGTGATAGTCCGTCCGCCGAACTCCCTGACCAGCTCATGCTCGTGAGTGACCATCAGCACGGTAGTTCCCTTGTCGTTTATTTCCTGCAAAAGCTTGACTATTTCGTAGGAAAGCCTCGGGTCGATATTTCCCGTAGGCTCGTCGGCGATAATAAGCTTCGGCTCATTCACCAAAGCCCTTGCCAAAGCAACTCTCTGCTGCTCGCCGCCCGAAAGCTCATTAGGGAAACACTTGACCTTATTCCCCAGCTCCAGCGTGCCGATAACTTCGGGGACTCTTTTCCTGATATATTTCGGGGACGCATCTATGCTTCTCAGCACAAAAGCGACATTATCGTAAACATTAAGCGTAGGGATAAGTCTGAAATCCTGAAAGACAACGCCGATAGTCCGACGAAGAGAGGGTATCTTACTTCTCCGAAGCTTACTGAGGTTAAAGCCGTTGACCAGCACTTCGCCCTCGTTCGCCTGAACTTCACGGAGCAGCAGCTTGATAAGCGTGGATTTTCCCGCTCCCGAATTTCCCACAACGAACACGAATTCACCGTCATTGACCTTTAAATTGACGTTATTCAGAGCGTCCACACCGTTTGAATAGGTGACGGACACATCTCGTAATTCTATCACAAGTACACCGCCTATATACAAATATGGAAATTTTAAAGGAAAGAAAGGGCAGACACATCGTTCTGCCCCTCTGATATTTTGTGTTTCGTCAAATCAGAACTTGGTCGGATTTGCCGACAGATATTTCTTGACCATCAGTGCGATCTTGAAAATGATAGCATGGTCGAATTCACGAAGGTCAAGACCCGTCAGCTTCTTTATCTTTTCAAGACGGTAAACCAGCGTGTTTCTGTGAACGAACAGCTTTCTTGACGTTTCGGAAACGTTCAGGCTGTTCTCAAAAAATCTCTGAATGGTGAAAAGTGTTTCATGGTCAAGAGATTCGATGGAATTCTTCTTGAATACCTCCTGCAAAAATGTTTCGCAAAGAGTGGTGGGAAGATGATAAATAAGTCTTGCGATACCAAGGTTGTCGTAGGAAACGATAGCCTTGTCCGTATCGAACACCTTTCCTACCTCAAGAGCGATCTGTGCTTCCTTAAAGGAACGTGCAAGGTCCTTAACGCCCATAACAACGGTGCCTATACCAACATTAACTCTGGTATAGAACTCGCTGCTGAGTGTATCGGAGATGGAACGTGCAAGCTTCTCAAGGTCCTTGGACTCAACGTTAGCCTTGACCTCCTTAACAAGCACAATATCCGTTTCGGTGATATTGAAAACGAAGTCCTTGTTCTTGTCGGGGAAAAGGTTCTGTATCACATCATAAGCGGAAACATCGTTTGTAGACACGATACGCACCAGCAGAACGACTCTGCTTATATCCGCATTAAAGTGAAGCTCTCTAGCCTTAACGACAATATCTCCGGGGAGAACATTATCCAGCACAACGTTCTTGATGAAGTTGTTGCGGTCATACTTTTCGTCATAATACTGCTTTATGCTGGACAGGGTGATAGCCATAATATTTGCATATTTAGCGGCATTTTCATCTGTGCCCTCAACAAAAACAGCATAATCGGGCTTGATATGAGAGCCGAAGGGCTTGTATGTATAACCGTCCCTCACGAAAACATCGTGAGAATCGCTGAGGTCGAGAGAAACAAACTCGTTGGTAGTGCCTATCTTGCTCAGCTCGCTGCATGCGATAATAGTTGCAGTTTCATCAACAACGCCGATAGTGCAGTCCATAGTGTCCCGCATCTGGTGAATGAGTCCCTGAAAAAGTCTGTTTGACATTTATCGGTCAATCCTTTCTATAATTGGCGGCAGCAGCACATAAGCACTGCAGCACGCAGAGTTTTGGCGTATATTTTGGACAACAAGGTACATTAATTAATTAGTTATCTAAGATTATACCACAAAAACCGATTATGTGTGTTAATTTTTTGTGAATTTGGCTGAAAAACTTGTGAAATCCTACAATTGAGTTTAAAAGATTAGTGCAATTTATAGAGATATACCATTATTTTCCATAAAGTAAAAGCCGCAGCGGTACTATCCATACAGCTGCGGCTGATTGTTTATTCAATATATAGCGGAGTTTCCTCTCCCGCAGGTACGCACTTAATTTTCGGCAGCATTGCGGGTTACTGTTTTGCGGCTTTCGCTGCTTTTGTGTAACGGAATGCGAAAAAGCTTTGCTTTTTCTGTTCCTTTTGGGGAGTTTGATGCTTTACTGTTTGTGGGACTCCGCTAGCTTTGCTCTATGGGCTTTTCTTTTGTGTTTTCTGTTGATTTGATGCCCTTATGTAAAAACTTTTGGGTTTACAGCTTACGGATTTCGCTCTCTGCGGAGAGCGACCAGCCCTTTCCGGCGTCAAAGGGCTGGACCCCAAGACGCTTTGAATGCCTGCGGCACTTTTTCCTTTTTTTACTCGGCAGTCAGCACAAACATATCATAAATAGCCTTGGTAGCGGTGACAAAATCCTCCTCCGCAACGCCGACAATAACATTCAGCTCGGAAGAACCCTGGTCTATCATCTTAACATTGACATGAGCGTGTGCCAGAGCGGAGAAAATTCTGCCCGAAGTACCTCTCAGCTTTCTCATGCCACGTCCCACAACGGCAATAAGAGCAATATTATGCTCGATCTCAATATGGTCGGGAGATACCTCTTCCTGTATCATCTTGATGATCTTTTCCTCCTTGCCCTCAATGGAGGCAGTGCTTACGATAATGCTCATTGTGTCGATACCCGAAGGGATATGTTCAAGATTGACCTTGTTGTCCTCGAGAACCTCCAGCACCTTTCTTACAAAGCCCAGCTCGCTGTTCATCATATCCTTTTCGATATTGATAGCGGAGAAGCCCTTTTTGCCCGCAATTCCCGTAATGGTGTACTTGCAGGGCGTATCTCCCGCATCGGCAACGATCATAGTGCCTGCGTCCTCGGGAGCGTTGGTGTTCTTTATGTTGATGGGAATGCCTGCTGTTCTTACGGGGAAGATAGCGTCCTCGTGAAGCACGCCCGCACCCATATAGGAAAGCTCTCTCAGCTCTCTGTATGTAATAGTTGTGATGCCCTCGGGATTTTCAACTATTCTCGGGTCACAGATAAGGAAACCCGAAACGTCCGTCCAGTTCTCGTAAATGGAAGCGTTAGCCGCCCTTGCAACGATAGAGCCTGTAACGTCCGAGCCGCCTCTTGAAAATGTCTTGATGGTATCGTTGGGCATAGAGCCATAGAAGCCGGGGATAACGGCATACTCTGTCTTAGCCAGCTTTTCGCTGAGCACCTCGGTAGTTCTGTCCAGATCGAAAACGCCGCTTTCGTTAAAGAAAATATATCCTGCGGGGTCGATGAACTCAAAGCCCAGGTATGCAGCCAGCAGCTTTCCGTTGAGATATTCACCTCTGGAAGCGGCATAGTCACGTCCTGCACGGCCGATGAAGCCATTCTTTATCTGAGCAAACTCTTTATCTAAGGAAACATTCAGTCCCAGATCCTTGATGATGGAATTGTATCTGCTTTCGATAGCAGCGAACTGTCCCTCGAAATCTCCGCCCTTTGCAGCCACCTCATAGCAGCTGTACAGCATATCGGTTATCTTAGTATCCTCGGAAAAACGCTTTCCGGGAGCGGAGGCAACAACGAAACGCCTTGCGGGGTCTGCCTTGACAATATCCGCTACCTTTTTAAACTGCTTTGCGTCAGCCAGAGAGCTTCCGCCAAATTTTACCACCTTGATCTGCTTCATATAAAATATCTCCCATAACAAAAATCAAAAATAGAGTGCCGATATGACACTCTATTTATTATATATCAATCGTCGAAAATAATCAATTGATATATGAAACAACATTTTTCGTTTTTATAGCCGTCCGTTTGTGAAATACGCTTGTATTCCGCTGACGGACAGTTACTGCTCCGAATCATAGTGCGGCGGCTCGCCCTTTCTCTTCTGAAGATGATACGCCGCCCTGAGAGCAGTTTTCACGGGAGCAAGCCTTAACGCAAATATTCCGAGCTTCATCATTGCCCCGGGGATAATTGTCAGCTTGCCCTCAAACATTCTGTCAACGGCAAATTTAGCGGCATAACGGCTTTCGATGCCGTCAGTTGCAAACTGCACGCCCGCACGTCTGTTAAAGTCCGTCTTAACGGGGCCGGGACAGAAAACGCCCACATAAACGTCCGAGTTTTTCCGTCTGAGCTCCTCGTAAATTGCATGTGTCAGGCGGACAACATAGTTTTTGGTTGCATAATATGTGGACATAAGCGGCCCTGCCAGAAATCCCGCCGCCGACGCAACGTTCAGGATATATCCGCTGTTTCGTGCGGCAAAATCCCGAAGGAAAAGCTTTGTCAGGATATGAACAGCCTTGATATTCACGTTTATCATATCCAGCTCGGTTTTCAGCGGAACATTGAGAAATTCGCCGAACGCACCGAAGCCCGCACAGTTTATGAGAATGTCGATATTTTTATCCTTGAGCTTGTTGTAAAGGGCAACGCACGCTCTTTCGTCCGAAAGGTCGCAGACGATAACAGCGGTCATATTCTTGCCCAACTCCTTACGCAGCTCGGCGAGATTTTTCCTGTTTCTGCCTGCCAGCACGACTCTTATTCCTCTTGACACAAGCTCTCTTGCAATATCTCTGCCTATTCCCGAGCTTGCACCCGTTACCAATGCAGTCATTTTTCATTCCTCCGTTTTATTTTTTCTATGGTATTCCACTGATTCATACTGATTTTTGAGCAGCAGATTTAACCAAAACCGCCGTATGGAGCGTGTTTCCCGTCCCGTGGGTATTGCTGACGTTTGCGGTATACCGTAAAATAGCTATGACCACAGCTTTTCCCGCCTCCTTGCGTCGGCGGTGCGAAAAATGCACTCACGTAAAGGCTGGCGAAACTTTCAAACCTGAACACTAATAATTCCACTTTTCACTTTTCACTTTCCACACTAAACTAAACACTCAACACTCACTTAATGTATATCTTCATATTAGTCTTGCCATTCTCGGGGATATTCTCGAAAAAGCCCATTTTCTCGTAGACCTTCCGTCCCGCAGGCGTTGCCAGCAGCTCAATATAGACAAGCTCCTGACGCTTTGCCTCCTCCAGCACCGCCTCCATTACCTTTGTGGCGATACCTCTCAGCCGATATTCCGCCGAGGTGTAGACATTAAGCATCATTCCCGTTTTTCCGTTTAAAAATACGGGGTTTGCGGGCTTTTCCACTACAAGCAGAAACGCCGTACCAACAGGCTTTCCGTCTATTTCGGCGATAAATGCGGTCATATCCACGCCTAAATGCCTTCGGAAATAATCGGGCATCTGTGCCCGCATTGCGGCTTCCTCAGCCTTGGACAGATGATTGAGATTTAGATCGTGAGAAAAATAGTCCACTCGGAACTGTATCAGCGTTTCAATATCCGCTTGGCTGTCGGCGGACGCTTTTCTTATTATCATACAGGCTTTTGCTCCTTGTTATCATTTTAACGCACAACCCCGTCCGAACATAACGTGGGGACGGGGCAAAGCATTAGTATTTGTCATCATCATCAAGATTGATGAAATCGGGAAGATTATCCGGGTCAAACTCGATAGCTTCAAACTCCTCATCATCGTCCCGGACTGCCATAGAATATGGGTTCTCGGAAGTATCTTCCGACGGCAGGGGCACAGTTTCCTCGGGCACTTCCTCCTCGGGAACACTTTCCGTATCCGCCTCGAAATCGCTGAGAACAATGGGAGCGTCCTCCTCGGGATATTCGGGAATATCCACGGGAACAGCTTCCTCGTCAGCTTCGGGAACTTCCTCGGGGACGTCATCATCGGAAGTATCTTCATCTGCCGTATCATCAAAAATGCCGTAAGCGGACAGATCAATGTCATCGTCCTCTTCATCATCGCCTTCGGAGAAATCTCCCTCCAGCTTGAATTTGCTGACCATTTCACGGAGCATTTCCGACTGCGAGGTCATTACAGCGGCTGCGGACGCACTCTGCTCGGCGGTGGACGAGTTGGAAGCGATAACGTCCGTAATAACGGAAACGCCCTCGTTTATCTTAGTGATAGTATCGGACTGATTTTGCGAAGCCTCGGCAATGGAACTAATGTCACTGCTCATATGTCCCGAGCTTTCAACTATTTCCATAAGAGCGGAAGCGGTAGCCTTGGCTATTTCGGTACCGTTTGCGACCTTTGCCAGAGAGCCTTCGATAAGCTCGGTGGTTTGACGTGCAGCATCGGCACTCATTGCCGCAAGACCTCTTACCTCATCGGCAACTACCGCAAAGCCTCTGCCCGCATTTCCCGCATGGGCAGCTTCAACGGCAGCGTTCAGAGCAAGGA
Organism: uncultured Ruminococcus sp.; assembly: GCA_964540575.1. GTDB lineage: Bacteria > Bacillota > Clostridia > Oscillospirales > Ruminococcaceae > UMGS1889. The sequence continues at coordinate 5,979 of CAZINI010000042.1, read as the reverse complement.
TATTTGTCTGGAACGCAATATCGTCGATGACCTTGATTATCTTGGAAATTTCCGCAGAAGATGTGCTTATCTCGTTCATAGAACGAAGCATTCTCTGCATATCCTCATTGCAGTCGATGAGCTTTTCGGAAATGTCACTTACCAGCCTGTCGGTATTAGCTGCCGCTTCGGCGTTGTTGCTTACCTTAACGCTAATGTCTGCGACCTGACCCGACAGTCCCGAGATAGCTTCTGCCTGATTATTGGCACCGACACTGAGCGTCTGAGCGGCGGCAGCCACCTGATTTGCACTGGAATCTACCCGCTCGGCAGCGGAAACTATCTGACCGAAGGTGCTTCTCAGGTTTCGGAGGATCTCGTTGAAGCTTGTTCTTATCTGCACGAAATCTCCCCTGAATCCGCCCTTCATCTCGAAGGCAAGATCTCCCTCGGAGATCCTATCCAGAGCGGAGGATATTTCGTCAATGTAAAATCTCAGGCTGTCCACCGTTTCGCCGATAGATTCGGCAAGAACGCCGACCTCATCACGGCGGAGAATTCTCTCAACGGGTGTCTGCAAATCGCCCTCGGAGAGGAGCTTAAGCCTTTTGATGCTTCTCTCGATAGGGGAAACGATATTGTGCATTACCACAAGAATTACGATAAATGCCACGAAAATGATAATAGCGGCAAGCGTCAGCATTACGGGAAGGCTGCTCTTGAGAGGTCCCCTGAATTCATCGGCAGGGGCTGTCATAATAATGGACCAGCCGTTGCCCTCAACAGGTGCATATGCCACCTGACTGCTCACGCCGTCCACCATACAGGTAACGGTGCCTATTTCCCCTGCAAGAGCCTTTTCGTATACGGCGGCAAGGGGCTGATAGCTGCTGTCGGCAGCGGCAAGCTCGATAGCGTTGAAGCCCGAAAGGGTCTTGCCGAGATCCTTGTCGGCAATAGTTCTTCCCGTTTCGTCAATAATATATGCACCGCCCGTTTCGCCAAAGGTTATATCGGAAACAACGGAGCTGAGCGTAATATCGTCATATATTACAACAAGGGTATATGTAGTGGAAGTCGCACCCATAGTTTCCGCCGTGATAACAGCAAATTCGGAAGCCGTACCGTCTGCTGTGACACGGGGAGTAGTCATAACGGGTATCTTCTTCTTTTTGGAAAGAGCGTATTCCTCGGTGTCAAGATAGCCGAGAGCCTCTTCTTCGGTAAATCCGTCGGAATAGGTGTACAGCTCATCGCTCTTGAAAAGGGCATATCTCTTGAAGCCGCTTCCACGCAGCTCCGAGCCGATATAGGACTTTGCACTCATCTTAACGCCGATAGTGTTGCTGCAAATGGTTTTCAGCAGTGCAGTCTGAGAATTCGCTTTCAGAGCCTGGATACCTTCGCTTATATCGGAAGATGTTTCCAAGGCAAGGGGCTGCACCATTTCATCAACAGTTCGGCTGATAGCCGAGGTAAGGGACAGAATATTCGTCCCGACCATTATAATAATGGTAACAAGCAGCATTATGCTGACATATGCAAAAAGTCTGGTTTTAAGGCTCTGCCTTTTTAATTTAAATACAGAAAGATTGAATTTCATATGTGATCCTCCTATATAGAAAAGCAATAATTCATGTATAGGTCTTTTTGACGGTAAATGTCAGAAAGTTATCCTTGATTTTAGTATATCATTTCGGCGGATTTGAATTCAATGAGAATTTATGAATTTATATGACATAAATTGAATATGAGGAAAAATGACAGCCATTTTTAGTGAAATTTCACATATTATCAATAATATTTTTCAGATAGACAGCCTTTCGGAAACGGAGATGGAACTCAATGATTATACTAATTTCCTATCATAAAGTTGACAAAAAATCCGTGCAAAAGCTTGCGTATATGGGTTTTGTGCGGATTTTGAAATCTATGATTTTGTATATACTTTGATTAGAAATTAGTATTAACACCAAACACTCAACTTTCAACACTAAACACTAAAATCAAGTATTGACAATCTTTTTAAAAAGGTGTATTATATATTATTATAGGATAATTATCGTTAAATGTGTTCCGGGTGCTGATCTCGGAGCGTTATCGGACTTCCCGATAGCCCGTGTTTCAAGTGAAATGCGGAGAAAGGTTTGATTGCAGATGTACTTTGGCAGCGTTAGGTTTTTCAAGCACCTGATACTCACCGTTGTTTTCGGCTGGATAGCTGTTTCGACGTTTTTTGCGGTGTTCTTTGGTGTAAAATATAATATGGAAAAGAAAAAAGAACCGTCCGAACCGACCGTTTCCGTTTCATCGGACGGCGTTCTGAATGTCCCCGACGGAACAACCGTTGAACAGGTCTATCTGGCTCTGGCAGCCAAGGGGTACAGCCCCGAGGATATTATGGAATTCCTCCATCAGACGGACGAAGATGCGGTGGACAAGTTTTTCCGTGATAATTACGGAGATATTCCCGCCGAAACCACGGCAGCCGTTTCCGAAAATGCCGAAACCGAAGTGACCGAGGATAACGTTCAGCCCGCCGAAAGTGCGGCAGACGTCCCCGTTTCGGCAGATGATAAGCCGTATACAAAGCTTTATCCCGAGCTGTATGCGAAATATCCCGAAAGCTTCGGTGCGGACACGAAAACCGTCTACCTGACCTTCGATGACGGCCCTTCGGACAATACGCTGATGATACTGTCCATACTCCGCAAATACGACATAAAGGCGACCTTCTTTATGAGCGGCAGCACTACCGAAAAGGGCAGAGCAATTATGGAACAGGTGGCAGCGGAGGGACACGCTATCGGCGTTCACTCCTATTCCCACGATTACGAGAAAATATACGAAAGCGTTGACAGCTATCTGGACGATTTCAATACTACATACAATATCATCAAGGACGCAACAGGCGTTTCGCCCGATATTTTCAGATTTGCGGGCGGCAGCTACAACGACTTTAACCATGAGGTCTATGACGAGCTTGTTGCGGAAATGACCAGACGAGGCTTCGTCTACTACGATTGGAATGTCAGTGCACAGGACGCCGTGAAAAACCCCACCTGGACTTACATTTACAACAACGTGCTGGACGGCGTAAAGGCAAACAGTTCAAACCGTCAGATAATCCTTATGCACGACAGTGCGGACAAGTACCCCACCGTTACCACCGTTGAGGATATAATCGTTGAGCTTATGAAGGACGGCTACGAGTTCGATAAGCTGGATAACACCGTCCCCCCGACTCAGATAGTAAAATATTAAGCCGATAACCCGAAATACCGGAGGAGCATAAAAATGAGTTTAAAAGATAATTTCAATCAGGCACTGAAAGAAATACTCAGAAAGGAAGGCTATGTCGGCGACGAGCCTCCCAAGAAATCCGAGCTTGACCGCTATCTCGACCCTGTTTCCGATGAACAGGGAAATGCCGAGAAACGTACTCCCTCCGCTGTTTTCGGCGGCGAGAGCGAAAGCGAAGCTCCCCGTACCGCTGAAAGAGAGCCTGAACCTCAGCGTGACGAAGCGGCTGCCTCCGCAGCGGAGCAGCTGAGAAATTCCAAGGACGCTTACGAAAATTTTGCAAAAGAATACAGAAATGAAGCCCGTGCCGCAAGAAACGCAGGCTACGGACAGACCGCCGGTTACAGTGCCGCTTCTGCCGATTTTACTGCCCGAACAGAACGTGAGGACAGCTTCGACCAACGGCGGGGACAGCCTATTTCCCCCTCCTACGGCACGGGACGTTCGGATTTCTCCTCGGGCGTGCAGTTCAACGGCAGTCAGGGTGCGGGTTCTGTACCTCCCCCGAATATGGGCGGTTACTATAACGCTCCCCCGTCCTCGGGCGGCGGAAACGGTTCGGGCGGCTCGGGATATGAGGCAGAGGAAACCACCGTTATTTCCCATAACACCATTATCGACGGAAATATTCGCTCCTTTGCGAATATCAACATAGACGGCACCGTCAAGGGCGACGTCCGCATCACGAAAAATATCGCCGTATCGGGCAAGGTCGTAGGCGATATTGAGTGCAACAACGCTATTATGACAGGCTCTCAGATGCAGGGAAATATTTCCTCCAAAGGTCAGGTTCAGATGGACAGGGACAGCATTCAGCTGGGAGATATTACCGCAAACTATCTCGACCTTAACGGAAAAATAAAGGGCAATGTTGAGGTCGGCGGCAAGGCTGAGTTCAAGACCGATGCCGTTATCCTCGGAAATATTACCGCTTCCACCATTACCGTGCTTGACGGAGCGACCATTCAGGGATATGTAAACACAACATTCTTGCAGGAAAATTCCTCGAATATCTTCCCCGAATCCATTTCCGTCACCGAATAATTGTGTGAATTGCATAAAATTGCCCGCTTGATTGTCGGAAATTGACAAAAGTTAAGCCTAAAATGCAAATAACCCTTGCATTTGCGGGATTTGTGTGTTACAATATTGGTTAGTTTGCATTGACGATGAAAAACGGCATTTGAATGGAGTGTTTGATTAATGAGCGAAGATAGCATTCTCCGTGGGGGAGATCAGCCCGCTGCCCCCTCGCTGGACGATATAGATTTCAGTGAAATTCCCAAAAGAAATAATTCTATGGGACTGAGAGCACTGCCCGAGGAGCTTGAGGAAAACAATGAGCCAAGCGTCAGCAGCATTATGCTGGACGATCTGGGCAGCGAAGAGGAAATGACTGCAAAGCAGATAAAAAGCGACCTTCTCGGTGATGATGATTTTATGGACAATGATGACATTGCCCCCGAGATCGAGGACCTGAGCAAGGACATTAAGCCTACATATGACAAAACAAAGTCCCTCGCCGACCAGCCCAAGCTTCAAAAAAGCGAAAAGGAGCTTTTAAAGGAACAGCTCCAGCGTGAAATAAACAGCACCCCCGCCCCCGTGGACAAAAAGGAAAGCCTCCAGATGTACAACAAGCTTATGGAGGAAAAGAAGCTGAAATCCGCAAAAAAGGGCTTCGGTCTGACCGTAATGGTAATGATCCTAGGCTTTGTGGACGCTGCACTTATATACTTTATCAGTTCCCTTAATCCCGAAAACGACTACATTTCAATGCAGTATGCCGTCATTCTTTTTGCGGCGTCATTCCTGCTGATGATAAGAGCAAAATTTATCCGCAATCTTGAAATACTTCTGTTTACGCTGAATACCATCGTGCTTATCGGTCCCGGACTGATCAAGCAGGCAGTTGCGGTGGAAACGCACGGTATGAATTTCAACACGACCATGCTGCTGTACGGTATCGCTATTATCATAAGCGGTTTCTGCTGTTTCCAGCTGGTAACGAACAATTCCATCGAAACCTATTTTACCACGAATTTCTCGGGCAAAAAGGTTTACGATGAAAATAAAACAAGATATAATCAGAGATAATGAAAGCCCGCCTAAGGGGCGACCCCTTTGTCAATTCGTTTATAGATAAGCGAAATGAACAAAGTTTGTCGCTCGGTACCGATAAATACTTCTTTATCGGTAGCACCCTAATAGGCGGGCTTTTTTTGTTAGGAAACTGTTGATTAATGTGGTTTCACCAACTGACAAAGGTCAGTAAGGCAACAGGCAGAATAATTTATAATTCACAATTCATAATGCATAATTATTAATTTAGTTATTGCAAAAGCAGTGAGTGCTACAAGACCACAAACTACCTCAAAAGCCACTATACTATATCATTTTACAAAATGTAAAGCGGGGAAAAGAGGGCTGGCTAATTCATAATTCACAATTCATAATGCATAATTATTAATTTTGTTATCGCAAATATGGTTTCACAAACCGACAAAGGTCAGTAAGGTAACAGGCGGAAAACACAACAACAAACTACCCCAAGCACAACAAATTATATCCTCTCACAAAAATGTAAAGCGGGGAAAAGAGGGTGGGGTGAAAGGGAAAAGAGAGTGCAGAGGGGAAAACCGTTAGGGGCGGGGGAAAGTCCCCGCTTTGCGTTAGGGTTTGTTCTGTCCCCCGCCC
>CAZINI010000041.1:0-27671 GCA_964540575.1 uncultured Ruminococcus sp. | reverse complement strand
TAAATTTTCATTTATTTTAGCAAATAATCTAACCCAAAACAAGGAGTGATTACATGAAATCAAGAATACCCAATGGGAAAATAAATGATGAAGAAACAAACCCTCGACTTGGTGAACTGCTTATTCAAGTAGTGGAAAATCAGATGCAGGATAATACTCCGCCTGAAACTAAGCTTACTTACGAAAGGCTAAGAAATAACGGCGACAGCGATTATGAAGCCAAAAGGAAAATTGCCGTTGTGGTAACAGGTCATCTTTATGATGCTATGCACGATAATATACCTTTTGACGAGCAGAAATATATTCGGGAATTGTCAGAATTAAAATAAAAATCGGGAGTTGATCATATGTCTTCGCTATATAACGAAAGCGATTACGAAAACTCAATCATTCAGCTTTTTGAAGAAATGGGCTATACTCACGTTTACGGTCCCGACATTGAAAGGGATTACAGAAGCCCTTTGTATGATGAAGTGCTTGAAGAACGTATTACTGCACTTAATCCCTCATTGCCCCACGAGGCGATATCTGAGGCATTATATAAGCTCCGTAATTTTGAAAACGGTGAGCTTGTTCAGAAAAATGCCGTATTTATGGACTATCTGCAGAATGGCGTGCCTGTAAGATATACGCACAAGGGCGAGGAAAAGTCGGCTATCGTTTATCTTGTTAATTATACGGATATTGATAAAAACTCTTTTCTTGTCGCAAATCAGTGGACATATGTTGAGAACAGCAATAAAAGACCCGATGTTCTTGTGTTTCTGAATGGTCTGCCCGTTGTGCTTGTGGAACTTAAATCTCCGTCACGCTCCGAAACGGACGCATCCGAAGCATATACTCAAATTAGAAACTATATGCACGAGATCCCATCAATGTTTATATATAATGCGATATGCGTTATGTCCGATCAGCTTACAAGCAAGGCGGGAACTATTACAAGCGGTGAAGACCGTTTTATGGAATGGAAAACCAAAGACGGCAGCTATGAGAACACTCAGTTTGCACAGTTCGATACATTTTTTGAGGGCATATTCGAACGCAGAAGATTTCTTGATATTCTGAAAAACTTTATTTGCTTTTCCAATGAAGGAATAAAGACATATAAGATACTTGCAGGATATCATCAGTATTTTGCGGTAAATAAGGCAGTACAGTCAACTAAAAAGGCAACCGAAACAGACGGAAAAGCGGGCGTTTTCTGGCATACACAGGGCAGCGGTAAATCGTTGTCTATGGTGTTCTATGCTCATTTGCTCCAATCTGCACTGGAAAGCCCGACTATTGTTGTTATCACGGACAGAAATGATCTTGACGACCAGCTGTTCGGACAGTTTGCAAAGTGCAAGGAATTTCTCAGGCAAGAACCTGTTCATGCCGAAAGCAGAGCAAATCTGAAAGAACTGCTCAACGGCAGAAAGGCAAACGGCATTATTTTCACTACAATGCAGAAGTTTGAAGAAGCCGAAGATGCTTTGTCCGAACGCAGAAACATTATTGTTATGGCTGATGAAGCTCATCGTGGGCAGTATGGACTTGCAGAAAGTGTTGATACTCAGACAGGCAAGCTGAAATACGGTATTGCAAGAATTATCAGAAATAATCTTCCGAATGCTTCTTTTATAGGATTTACAGGAACGCCTATTTCCTCCGATGACCGCAGCACAAGAGAGGTTTTCGGAGATTACATAGATATTTACGACATGACACAGGCTGTTGAGGACGGTGCAACAAGACCCGTATATTATGAAAGTCGTGTTATGAATCTTCATCTTGATCAGGAAACAATGAAGCTGATCGATGCCGAATATGATAAAATGGCTGAAAATGCCGATGCTGCCGTGATTGAAAAGAGCAAGCACGAAATGGGGCAGATGGAAGCTATTCTCGGAAATGATACGACAATTGAAACTCTCGTAAATGATATTCTTGATCATTATGAAAATAACAGAGCAAATCTGCTTACAGGAAAGGCAATGATTGTTGCGTATTCACGCCCTATTGCTATGAAGATATACAAGCGTATCCTTGCCGTTCACCCCAACTGGACAGAAAAGATTGCTGTTGTTATGACCTCAGGCAACAAGGATCCCGAAGATTGGCATGAAATAATAGGCAACAAGAGAAAAAAGGACGAGCTTGCAAAGCAGTTCAAGGATAATGACAGTCCTTTGAAAATTGCTATTGTTGTTGATATGTGGCTGACAGGATTTGATGTTCCTTCTCTTGCGACAATGTATGTATACAAGCCCATGAAGGGACACAACCTCATGCAGGCTATTGCAAGAGTAAACAGAGTGTTCGGAGATAAAGAGGGCGGACTTGTCGTTGATTATGTAGGCATAGCGTCTGCACTTAAAAATGCGATGAAGGAATACACATCAAGAGATAACGACAATTACGGAAACACCAATGTTGCGGAAGTGGCATATCCGAAATTCCTTGAAAAGCTGTCTGTTTGCCGTGATCTTATGCATGGTTATGATTACACACAATTCTTGACAGGAACTGACCTTGAAAGATCACAGACAATAAGCGGTGCGGTGAACTTTATCATTTCACAAGGCACAAAAGATATTCAGAAAAATTCTTCTGACGGAAAAAGCTGGAGCGACAGCGAATTTGTCAAGAGTTATACAAAAGAATCGTTGATGATGCATCAGTCACTTTCACTTTGCTCTTCAATGGTAAGCAAAGAAGACAGAATAGAAGCTGCTTTCTTTGAGGCGGTAAGAGTGCTTATAATGCGTCTGCTTAACAACGGTGGCGGAAGAGTAATTTCTCTGAAAGAAATGAATGAGAGGATAAACGAACTTTTAAAGCAGAGCATAAAGAGTGAGGGTGTTATTAATCTTTTCTCTGATGTTAAGGAAGAATTTTCTCTGTTTGATCCGAAATTCCTTGATGAGATCTCAAAAATGAAGCATAAAAATCTGGCTATTGAGCTGTTAAAAAAGTTGATAGCGGAGCAGGTCAAGGTTTATAAGAAGACTAATGTTGTAAAGTCGGAAAAATTTAGTGAGATCATTCAGAAAGCTATGAATAGTTACCTTAACGGAATGCTGACAAATGAAGAGATAATCGAGGAACTGCTGAATATTGCAAAGCAGATGCGTGATGCACAGCAGGAAGGCACGGATATGGGACTGACTTCCGATGAAATGGCATTTTATGATGCTCTTACAAGGCCTGAGGCAATCAAAGATTTCTATGAAAATGATGAACTTATTGCCCTTACAAAGGAGCTGACGGAAACGCTTCGTCGGAACAAGACTATTGATTGGCAAAAGCGTGATGATGCAAGGGCAAAGATGAGAATGCTCATAAAAAAATTGCTGAAAAAGCATAAGTATCCGCCTGAGGGTATGGAAGATGCGGTTAAGACGGTTATGACGCAATGTGAGCTGTGGACAGATAATGTGATGGAGTAATTAGATGATTGTGATGGATATAAAGAATATCATTGGAAATAAGGTAATGAATAATCATACTCGGTCAATTGGAATAATTAAAAATGTGACAGAGAATCATGTTGAAATAGATTTTCATGGAGATATCAAGAAGTATTCTTATCCATCTGCTTTTTACGATATACTTGAGATTGAAGATGAAAAAACTCAGAATATACTATCAGCTGCAGGTTCTTCAAGCAGATGCTATCTTAGCAAGCTTCACCCCCGATAAGTTGTCTATTATCAATCCCAAATCATCAAAAAATAAATTCCGTGATCATTTGAAAAGAATATATGAAGGATACTGACATTAGTCTTACACACTAAAGTGTCATAAAGCGTAGGAATGATGAAATCAAAAAATAAATAGAGTAGAAAAGCTTTTCGAAGACAGACATTGACCTATAAGTTTCCTTTGGGGCTTTTTGTTGTATTTGACTTGACAATCTATCAAAGAATATAGAAATCCATCACATATCTTGTGCGTTATGCCAAGATATGTGGTGGATTTTTTGTTTATGCAATATTACAGTTTGTTTATGTCTGAAAAGAAATGTATTAAACTATATACAGAGGTGAGAGAAATGAGTCGGGATTCACTTAATAAATATGAAAACCGATATAAAAGAATCGGTCTGAATATATCTCTTCAACGCAAGATGAAAGGGATAACCCAGATACAGCTTGCTGAAATGATCGGTATTAGCAGAACGCATATGAGCAATATCGAAGCTCCCAATATGCTTACTCCTGTTTCACTTGAGGTTATTTTTGAGATCGCAGATGCACTAAACATAAAACCGGAAGTGTTATTCAGGATGGAGGACGAGTGATGAGACAGTTTGAAATGGTGCAGTATGGCAGATGGGTGTATCCCGAGGATATTCCCATAAGAATATCTGAATTAGCGGGACACTTTGACAAGGATGACATCTACCCCAAACAAGCCTATTCTCTTCATACAGAGTACAGCTTCGGTTCCAGAAAATTCTCCGGTCATCATCTTAAAGGGTTGGATACGCTTATCAACAGTAATCACTATGGTATTCCTCAGCTGTGGAAAAGTGAAGAGTGGGCAAAGGAATTTGCAGCTTTTATTTTCAGAATGTGCGAAAACCATTCCGCTCCGGAGGTCATTGAGATTCATCCGCCGTTTTGCGATTATGCGGAAGATTTCCGCAGGTTTATCCCTATATACAAAGTGTTTGAATATGAGATACTTGAAAAATATCCCAATACAAGGATATTTATTGAAAACAGATGCGGTTCCAATTACAAAGCAGCTCATTTCCTTTTTTCCGGATTTATAAGTTTCTTTGAGCTTTGTGAGGAAATTGAACGGGAAAAGCTTGGTCTGAGGATCGCATTCGATATTCCGCAGCTATTTACCGCAGAAACTATCGGCGGCGGAAAGCTGAACAGAATGGCTGACTGTCTGGGAAGAATTAAGATGCTAAGAGAATATTTCGGTAGTGTACATTTGTGGGGAAAAGGTGCGTCAAACGGCAGACCGAGAGTTGCCCATCACGGCAATTTTGATACATATTTCAGGCAGCCTGAATTGAAGGCAGAATTCCTTTCTCTGATAGCAGATCTATTCAATGACAGGGTTACTAGGTATATGGTTCTGGAGGTCAATAGCAGCAATAGCGACCTAACGGATATAATTAATGATCTGAAAAGCGTTGACTTTAACTTTACAAAGGTGATATAATGGATAGTATAGCAGAATTTCAGGAACAAAACCCTACGCTTGAAAACTACTGGCGTTCCGTTGTTCTTTTCGGAAATAACGTGGCTTCATACAAATTTGCCCTTGCAAAATCTCTGCTGGAACTGATTGAGCAGCAGAAAACACACATCACGCTCGAAGAGCTGGCTGTCCCGTTTTCCGGACATATCTGTGAGCATATTGCAGCATCGGACAAGCAGGCGACCAGCCGTTCAAGTACTTTTCTTGATGCCTGCAAGCAGTTTAATAATGGTGAAATATCCTATGACAAGCTGATACAGATAACCAAGGCCAAGGGATTTAATAATGTGCTTGATGCGTTTCATCATGTTAATGGTCAGGATCTGCCGGTAAAATTCTTTGAAAAAGCAAGCATAGATGGCACAAGCGGTATTATCTTGACCGATGATGTATTCAGGCTGAGTGATATAAAATTTGAGAAAAACCTTACTAGTGAAGCCGAAGCAAGGTGGAAGCTTGTTGAAACCGCATGGAACCTTGGCGTTTCGGTAAACACGTTATCTATACGATATGATGATAAGAGCAGTATCCTTTATGTTGAGGATAATAAGATAAGGCGAAAGAATATAACATCTGTAAGAGCAGCACTTAACGGATATCAGAAAGGCAAGTGCTTTTACTGCTTTGATGATATTAATGTTACGGAAGATGAAACAAATACCTGTGATGTTGACCACTTCATTCCTCATACCTTACAGCAGTATACGAAAGCTAATCTTGACGGTGTGTGGAATCTTGTATTGTCGTGTCAGAATTGCAATAGGGGAGATAACGGCAAATTTGCAAAGGTTCCTGCTTTAAAATATCTTGAACGACTGAGCAAGAGAAATGATTTCCTTATAAGCAGTCATCATCCGCTTCGTGAAACTCTGATGAATCAGACAGGAAAAACGGAAGGTGAACGTCATCTTTTTCTCCAGAGTATGTATAATCTTGCGAAGGAATACCTTATTCACACCTGGGAGACCGAAGAGCTTCAGACTGCTGCTTTTTAATGATTGGAGGGCTAGTTTTGAACAAGACACTGGATTATTACAATTCAAATGCCGACTCATTTGTCCTTGGGACCATTAATGCTGATATGATGACTATACAGAACAGGTTTATTCAGTATATACCATCGGGTGGAAAGATATTGGATCTTGGCTGCGGTTCCGGAAGGGACAGCTTGTATTTTAAGCAGCAGGGATATTCTGTAACAGCAGTTGATGGTTCCGTTGAAATGTGCAGGCAAACCGAAAAGAACATTGGACAGGCTGTTCTTCATATGACCTTTGAGGAAATTGATTTTGATTCTGAGTTTGATGGAATATGGGCATGTGCGTCCTTACTGCATGTTCCGTCAGATGAAATAGTTTCGGTTATTTCAAGGATAGAGAAGGCACTTAAACCGAGCGGGTATTTCTACTGTTCATTCAAATATGGGGATTATGAAGGCGAACGGAACGGCAGATATTTTACAGATTATACCGAGGATAGCATCGATAAGCTCTTCAAAGGTTTTCCGTCATTCGAAAAAATGGCAATGTGGATCACCGATGACGTTCGCCCGGATAGAGATGAGAAATGGGTAAATTGTATTTTTAGGAAGATATGAAGCTATACTTTTTCAACCGCTCGGTAATGGGCGGTTGTTTTTCTATAATTCTGTGATTCGCATAAACTTTTTTGAGTAAAAATATTGCAAAATATCGAATTATGGTATATAATATAAAAAACGATATTAGGGCGTGATAGTGTGAGAAAAATAGTGTTCATTGATATGGACGTTGATGTTGACGGTGGCAGAGTGTGTGACTTTGGTGCTATCTATTTGGATGATGGTCAGCTTCATTGATCTTGGAAAGCTATTTATGTCACGCCATTATTTATCAAGACTATGAATCTAGCAATCATAACTTATGCTGGAGAATAACAGAACTCCTATATGTTCGGAGTATAATGATCATAAGAAATTGGTAACTATTGAGGTGATTGAAAATATTATCCTAAGCAAAACCAATTAGGACTGCTCTGAAATAATGGGATTATAAAAACACCAGTTGCATAAGTAAAGGAGGAATTTATGTTGGATTACCATAATTTTTTGAGAGTTTGTAATGGTGTATTAGAAGATTTATCTATGAAAAAAACACCTGAAAATATTTATCATTACACGAATATTGAGGCATTTAGGTCAATAATTGAAAATAAGGAGCTGCGTTTTACTGATAGATTCTATTTAAACGATAAATCCGAAGGCACGTATATTTTGGATTTGTTTATTGATGAATTTGACTACATTGTGTCTGATACAGCATTACACACTAAAAAAGAAGAATTAATGACTGTAATTCGTGAATATAAAGAGAATATGCAGGATGTGATTTATAAAATTTTTCAAGCATCATTTTCGACTAATCCGGACAGCTTATGTATGTGGAACTACTATACAAAGGGAAATGGAATAAAAGGATTTAACATAGGTTTTGATTCGGCAATATTATGTGATAGCATACTAGATAAAATTAATTGCAATGAGGAGAAGCCTTATGTTTTTTCCGGGAAAGTAATATATAATAAAAATGAACAGATTGAAATACTTAAAACATTTGTGACTCGCATTTATACTGCCATATACGAAGATGTAAAGACAGATTTTTCTTTTGGTATAGAAGAAAAGGCAGTATTTGATTTTGTGAATCGTCCCCATATTATTATGGAACGAATCACTTTACTTGGAGTTTTTTTTAAGAAAACTTGTTTTGAGGTGGAAGAAGAATACAGAATAGCTGTTGATTTTTTTGTATCTGAAGGTAAGGCTGCAAATACCCATAAGGAAATAAAGTATATTTGCAAGGATAATGGCTTTATAGTTCCTCATCTTAATCTTGATTTTGATTTGAAATCTGTAAAAGAAATTACGGTTTCTCCAACTATGGATTTTTGCGAAACGCAGAATAATTTAAAGGCTTTTCTTTCAGGTAGAGGTATGGATAAAGTATCGGTTAATAAATCTGAAATACCAGTAAGATTTTGAAGGCATTTGATTATGTGTAAAAAAACGGCAGCCGCAAATTTAAAATATTACAGTGTAGGGTGCATTTTCGTCCAAAATAGCCTTAAGCATGTTGTTTTATTTGCAGAAGATGAAGATTAAATAACGATAGAAATACATTTTGGTGGATATTAAATGTGATAAAATTGAGTTATCAGTAGTCATTAATGTTTTATCGTATTCTTTGAGCCAGTATTCGGGGTAAAAGAGAAAAAAGAATTACGGGAATAGTGAAACTTTTCTATGGAATATAATAAAGAAAGGAACTTCAATTATGAGTAAGGTACTATCTGTTGAACAGCGTGAACAAGCTGGTTCTGACTCCTATAACAGATTTGAATACCAAGTTCATTGGATTGTATGTCATATAATAGATAAACTTCAAGAAAATGCAGATTGTTTGATTTTTTGTGAATTTCACGATGATATGGCGGAGTTTTCTCCGAATAATCAACAGTATCAGTTTTATCAAATTAAGACCAAAGAAGATTCTTCTAACTGGACAATTGCTGAAATGTCAAAAAAAGAAAAGAACAAAAGTGGTGGATATAAAAAGTCCTTTTTGGGATTTATTTTTTACAACTATTTGCTTTTTGGCTTAGAATGCTCGCACTGCTATTTTGTATCAAATAATGACTTTGATAGGGATGTTTTGCTATGGCAGTCATATATCGAGGATGGTAAAAAATTACAAGAAGAAGATGTTGATTTATTTCAGAAAATCAAGGATAGAATTTCTGCTGAGTTTTCAGATGAAATGCCAGCCAATTTTGATTCAATTTTCGAGGAGTTTATTCAGAATACTTTTGTCCACAAATCGGAATTACAATTAACAACGTATGAAGATCAAACTAAGGGAAAATTCTTTGATCACCTAGCTGATAAGAATATTCCATCAAATACCGCCAACCTTATTCTTCAGCAATTGCTGAATGATGTCAGAAAAAAGAGTAAAGAAAAAATTAGTACTCCTATTAGTATGAAAAGATTGATGGAAAAGAAAGGCGTAGATGTTTCTCAAATAGGCAAGAGAATTAATGATAATATTATTGGGAGCGGGTATTACGATGCATTTCGCTCTTTCTTGACTACCCAATCATTGTCTGACGATGATATTAATCGTATACAAGCGGCAAAAACTCTTCACGATACAAGGTGGCTTAATGTTAATGATGTTAAATATCATGAGGCTGTAGTTGTGTTGCGAAAAGTAATTTCTACATACTGTGAATCATTCGAGACAAATGGGGTAAGTGATGAATTGAATAGATTATGTATTCAAGAACTAATAAAACACAATCTACTATCTGATTCACTTGATAAATCATTAGTTGAGGTGTTGTATTATGAACAAAAATTCAGTCGAAATAGTTAAACTAGAGCAGCAATATAAGCTCTTAATCAGAAATTTACGAAAACGACAGGAGAAAAATAATAATGAAAAGGCTAACAATAAACAAACTGATAGTAATCAGTCAAAGTGAATCTCGCTCGTTAGAGATTCCATTTAAAAATGGGCTTAATATTATTTTGGGTGGCAATAAAACAGGGAAATCTTCGCTTATCAAAAGTATATTTACTACCTTGGGATGCGAATGCAGGAAAAATGAAGCTGATTGGAAAAAACTAATTTCTGCGTATATATTGTTTTTTAGATATGGGGAAAAACAGTTTTGTGTTGTTCGTCAAGGAAAAAAATATCAGATTTTCGAAAATAGCGAAAGTGCGTATTCGTGCATTATTGAAACGAAAGATTTTCAAGAGTATAGTAACTGCTTAATGGAAATTTTAGAAATTAAAATGTCATGTATTTCAAAAGATGGTAAGCAAATAAATGTAACACCACCGTTACTCCTTAGATTTCAATATATTGACCAAGATGAAGGGTGGAATAAAATAGCGGATTCTTTTTCTAATGTTGCGTATATTAAGGATTGGAAGATAAACACAAATAAATATGTATGTGGATACCTCGATGATAAGTATTATGAATTGCAAGCACAAAAAGTAGAATACATGCTTGAAAAAGATGATAAGAAAAAAGAATTGAGATATAATCAAAACTTTGTTTCACATATCACATCTACACTAACTCAGATAGAAAATATTGAATCTGTTGAAGAGGTTACAACAGATATAGATGCTTTACTTGCAAAGGCTGAAGAAATGAGAAAAAAACAATTTACTTATAATGCAGAGATGACAGTTTTAGAAAATGAAATATATGTGAATCAACACAAATTTCAAGTTGTAGAGCATAATCTTGCAGAAATAAAAGAAGACATCGAATTTGCGATGTCCCAAGAAAATGAATTGATCTGTCCGACTTGTGGTACTGTTTATTCAAATGGGATAGAACAACAATTGATTATAACATCAGATTATGCTCATTGTGAAAAGCTTATTGACGAACTGAGAAATAGCATATTTACTGCTACAAAAGGATTAGAAGAACTTAGGGAAAAATATAAAGAGGTTTCTTTAGAGATCAAGTCTATTGAACAAAAAATTCAGAAATCTCAACAACTTTTGTCCTATTCTTCTTTTTATAAGAATAAAGGGCAATATGAGGTATATGAATCCTGTAAGAATCAATTGGAAGTTCTTCAACAAGAGATAGATTCATATGCTTCGAAAATTGCAATACTTGAAGAAAAAATTGAAGAAATGAAATCTAGAAAGCGTTCTAAAGAAATAAGAGAAAAGATTGAAGAGTATTGTCGCATTTTAGCAGATGAGATTAATCTTCCTCAAACATTTATCAAATTAAGGGATTTTGTGCAAATAATAAATCGTACCGGTAGCGAAACTCCACGATTGGTGTATATGTATCAGTCGGCATTGTATCTATATAATTTAGATCGTGCAAAAAGTCCTTTCAATTTTTACGTTGTTGATACCCCTAATCAGCAAGGTCAAGATGTTGAAAATTTAAAGAGTATATTCAAATCGTTAGAATTATTTTTGTCTGATGAGGGGCAGGTTATTGTTGGAACTGAACGAGAAACAGGGCTTGAAGAAAAAGCGAGCAATGTAATTAAACTAACAGAAAAACGCAGATGTCTGAACAGCAGTAATTACCTTAAACATTTAGAGTTGTTAGAAGAATTGGAAAAAATCGCTATCAGCTGGGTTGCATTAAACCACGAAGCACAAAATGCAACTACCGACTAGTGAATAATTTCAGAATCTAACCATTGGTTCAGAGAATCATCGGAAATATCCGTATAGAGTTCCCTAAAGATTTTCTAAAGCATTGCTATGTATTTTCGTTTTCTGTTTCAAGAAATTAGATGGCTGTTTGGTGCATTAAGTTTCATTCTTGCCCATGAGTTCCTGAGCAAGCGTTTGATTTGCTAATTTTGGGTAGTGAAGGACTGAGGATATTCTTTTTCCAGAGCCTTTTGCATTAATTGTATATGCCTGAAATGGCATTTCAAGCTTCGGCAACAACTCAATGATTGGTGTTGTTTTTACGCTAAACAGATCACTCTAGCGACGATATTGACAATAGCATATCCTAACCTGATGGATATCGGTGAACGTGCCGGCAGCGGTATTCCGAATATCTATGATGTATGGGAAAAGCAGAAATGGAATACACCTGTTTTAACGGAAGCATTTGAGCATAAAAGAATTGAGTTGGTGTTACCTATCAATATTATCGAAAGGCGACGATAACAGGTGACGATAACCTCCAAAAATCTGTGCAGAAATACACCCCAGCCTTGGAACTTGTTGGGACTTATTTGGGAATTATTAATACAAAAAGTAACGATTATCTGCGTCAAATCGAAACAAGCCAAATGCATGCAAATGACGTAAAATAGGCTTTTTTGGCGATTTCTTAAAACAGAGAAAAAGAGCCCGATATCTTTATTCAATTCCTGTACGGCTCTTTTAATGAATATTTCCAAAGGAGATCGACCATGGGAGCAAGCCATTTACCTGCATCTATTACCCAGGTTGCCATAGATGTCCTATTAATATATATGCCCTGTGCTTCCCAGTATTTTTCCTGACGATAAAGGGGCACGCTAGCTGAATCTTTCTCTGCATAATATCAGCAACAAGCGATGCGTCCGCAAGACCTTTGTTTGTAACAGGTGCAGGCGTACCGTTGTGAGCAGTAACAATGACAGCTTTATCCGCTTTCTTATCGCATTCGGGACACATATATTTCATACGGTTATACCATTGTTTATATAATTTGGCGAGTTGGGGGTGGGGTTGGCAGATACAATTTATTAGCTTTTATTTGCAGAATATGCATCAAGAATAGCAATCCTGCCAAAACAAGAGCAGGTGTACGGGGTTGGGACAGAGAATTGCCATGAGGTAAACTATCGAAAAGAGGAAATTTATGACTCAGAAACAATTTTGTATGAAACTTGATCAGATAAGTTCAAAGGATATGACTATTGAAAGACTCACTGATTTTGTAAACACAATTATTCTTGCATACAGAGAAGATTTATCGTTATATGGTCTTGTGATACAGGATTCACTTGACTCAAATATATGTAATCAAATGTATACAGGCCCATCTGACAGAAGGTTGCTTGTATGTTTTTCAAGTATGAAAAAGGCAAAATTACCGCCAAAGGAAACATTGGCGGTTATCGGGTATGTTTGTGTTCAGCAGCTATCCGTAAGAGAGGTTGTTGATAATGCGCTGAGCAAGGACGTAATCAGCGGATTAGTATTCAACAAGGACAGTGCCCACCCATATATAGTTGATAAAGAGGTATTGGAACCGTTTGTTAGAATGTAGGTCCGGTATTTTATTGATTATTAAAAAGGGTGTTGATAAATATGAGTAACATTCAGATTAAGAAAATAATTATAACCGAGGTCGATACTGCATTTGTACAATATTGTTAAAATTCGGTTTGTCGGTTCATGCCCGGTCAGTTAGAGTCAATTTGATATTGATAATATCAAAGCAGAGATACGCGCACGTGTTTGGAAAACAAAGTTGCATAAACGTAGTAAAAGGTACGGTATGAAAATCCAAAAAATATTGACATATTCTCGAAATCCGAAAATACAAAGTAACATAAAGGCATATGAATTAACGACGTAAATTCAAAAAGAAATTCTATCGCTCATTGATTTGAACATTTCCCGCCGAATTGTAGAAAGCTTTACCTGATTTTTTTCTTAAAGTGCGGATATGACTATATATTGAATATCCAGCATCATATTGACCATACTTTTCAGTAGAACGCTTGACAAACCACTGAAAATAGATTATACTATTGAATAGTAGAATTGATATGTACCGAAGTATTCAACGGAGATGATTTGATGGAAATTAAAAGAGACATCTACCTGAACGAGATAATACAATATAAGTGGGACGGGCAGATCAAGGTTATCACGGGAATCCGCCGCTGCGGAAAGTCCTTTCTGCTTAGAACGCTGTTCAAAAGGCATTTGCTGGAATCAGGCGTTTCGGAGAGTCAGATAATTGTGATTGAGCTTGACCTTGCTAGGGATATAAAGTACAGAAACCCGTTGGAGTTAGTTTCTTATGTGCGCAGTTATGTTGAGAACAAGCAGGAGCAGTATTATTTGTTCATAGATGAAATTCAGATGTCCGATGAGGTTAATAATCCCTATAACCCGCAGGGGAAGAAGATAACCTTTTACGATGCTCTCAACGACCTGCGCGAGCTGAATAATCTTGATATTTATGTAACGGGCAGCAACTCAAAAATGCTGTCGTCGGATATTTTGACCGAGTTCAGAGGGCGAAGCGATGAGATCCGAGTACACCCTCTGTCCTTTGCAGAGTATTATTCGGCGGTTGGCGGCGATAAGAACGATGCATTTGACGAATACGCATTCTATGGCGGAATGCCGTTTGTATTGTCCCGCCCGAATGATACGGCAAAGATGAAGTATCTTGAGTCGCTTTTCAACGAGGTTTACATCAAGGATATTGTTGAACGAATGGGGATAAAGCATGAGGAAGTGCTTAAACAGGTGCTTGATTTGATATGTTCCTCAATAGGCTCACTTACCAATCCCAAGAAGATTTCCGATACGCTTCGTTCAATGACAAATATGACTGTTTCGCAGAATACCATAGTGTCGTATATCGGACATCTTGAGGACGCATTTCTGATTTCGGAAAGCAAAAGGTATGACGTAAAGGGCAAGTGTTATTTTGAGTACCCCTATAAGTATTATTGCGAGGATATAGGCTTGCGTAACGCAAGGATAGGCTTTCGGCAGCAGGAAATGACCCATATAATGGAGAATATTATCTACAACGAGCTGATAGTGCGAGGCTTCTCGGTTGATGTGGGCGTTGTGTATTCCAGAGAACGGAACAGCAGCGGCAACTATTCAAAAGTGGCACGAGAGATTGATTTTGTTGCGGCAAAGGGCGGCAGAAAGGTTTATGTTCAGTCGGCGTTTGCCTTACCTGACGATGAAAAAGCGATGCAGGAACTGAAGCCTTTCTCTCTGACAGGCGACAGTTTTCCGAAAGTGATAATCAGAAAAGACATTAGGAAGCGCTGGTATGATGAAAGCGGAGTTTTAAATATTGGATTGATCGATTTCTTGCTTGATGAAAATTCAATATAAAAAAAGACAGCAGTTAATCGCTATGATAAAACTGCAAAGGAGAAATTGAAATTAAAAACGTGTATGAATTTTTGAAAAACGCCGATACTTATTATCTGGCAACCGTCGAGGAAGATCAGCCGAGAGTAAGACCATTCGGTACAGTCAATATTTTTGACGGCAAGCTTTACATTCAGACGGGAAAAGTTAAGCCCGTTTCAAAGCAGCTTATGGCAAATCCTAAGGCTGAGATTTGTGCATTCAAATACGGAAAGTGGCTTCGTGTGGCTTGTGAGCTTATTGAAGATGACAGTGTTGAAGCAAGAAAGTCTATGCTGGATGCGTATCCAAATCTGAGATCAATGTATGATGAAAATGACGGAAACACACAGGTTTTCTATATGAAAAACGCTGTTGCGACATTCTCCTCATTTACCGAAGCCCCTGTTACTGAAAAATTCTGAAGATACAAATCATTGACGGAAAAGAATGGGGGAGTATTCAGTATGAAAAATAGGGATATTGTAAAGGGACTCATTCTGTATGCCAAATGTGTTGTGCCAAAATTTTATCTGTTCCCACGTAAACCATTAAGATCCGATGGAGAGAAGTATGGCAAAAGGTGTATCAACGAGAGAATAAAACCCGCAGGAAGCATTCACTCAAAATTCTCTGATGACGGTAAAAAATACTATTTTCCTATGGTAGACGACCGTGGAATAAAATTCAATGTCATTGCTTTGAGCGGAAAAGAAGTGCTTGTAGAGGTAATAACACCATTTTACGGCAAAAATCTTATCTACAAGACCGATTATAAGTCGTGCGTTATCAAACATTATTCCGGTGAAATTGATAATATTCTAAAGTCATACAATATGGACGATTACAAAATCAGGGATAGAATAATTCAGCTAAATCTTACAGATGCACATTCCCTTGAAGATGTCGCTTCTATGATTATCGATTTGGATAATTTGCTTGATTACGATTACCGCAATAATACTATGTCCCGCAATACTCTTGATAAAGATAAGTACTGGGATAATACCGGCAGCTATGATATTTTGATCAATATGAAAAATAGTGAAAATAAGAGCATTATTTACAAGTCATTTTTGTTTTCCGATAATCATGGAACGCAGCTTACATATGATATGGTTCTCAAAACGCTGGAACAGGATAAGGCGAAAAATACAAATTGTTAATGATTTGGAACACTGAGCCTCATAAATCATGTAATTTAGGCGTTTGTCAGAATGTAGGTTCGGTATTTTATTGAGTAATACAAAAGGGTGTTGATAAATATGAATAACATTCAGATCAAGAAAATAAGTATAACTGAGGTCGATACCGATTGTGTTGTAAATGCGGCTAATTCATCATTAGCTGCCGGAGGCGGTGTGTGTGGATATATTTTTAAAGCTGCAGGATATACTGAGCTGTCAAATGCTTGTGATAGGATCGGTCATTGTGAAACGGGAAGTGCCGTGATCACTCCCGGATTTGCGATGAAATCAAAATATATTGTTCATGCTGTTGGCCCAATATGGAACGGCGGCAATAACAACGAAGAAAAATTACTGTATAGCTGTTATCAGAAATCAATGGAGCTTGCAATGGAAAAAGGATGTCATTCCATAGCATTCCCGTTAATATCTGCGGGCATATATGGTTATCCCAAAGAAGCGGCATGGGAAATATCTATAAAATCTATAAATGATTTTATAACAGCTCATGCCGAATATGATATTGATGTAATATTTGCGGTAATTGATAATGAAATTCTTGAAATGGGCAGGAAGATATTGAATAATTTTACATCTGAAAGCAATTATAATTTTGTATTTTTATATCACAAATACGATGAAAACTGATGTGTGAAAAAGTGGAATGGTGAAAATCTGCTTGGCTTTGCACTTATGGCTGTCAGAGATGAGCTGAAATGATGTAAAAATTCATTATAAAAGGGGATTTAAATAAATGCTTTATTTTATTGTCAACCACACCTCTGCGACCGGAAAATGTCGAAATGTGCTGAAAAAAGTAATAGAGCGTCTGTCGGAAAAGGGTGAGCAATATAAGCTCTATAAGACGAAATATAAAGGCCACGCTTCCGAAATAGCAGAAAAGCTCAGCAAGCTTCCCGATGAAAAGATAACGATAATTGTCATAGGCGGCGGTGGAACCATAAACGAAGTTTTGAACGGCATTTCCGATTTTGAAAAGGTACGCCTTGGAATAATTCCCGCCGGTTCGGGAAACGATTTTGCACGAGGACATAAGATCGGTACTGATATAAATGAGGTTGTGGATATGATTCTGAGTAATCATTCAGCCGATAACACAAAGAGAGCAGATCTGGGCAGAGTATGCTTTGGGGATAAAGGTTCAAGGCTCTTTGGAATAAGCTCGGGAGTTGTAATGGACGCTATTGTTTGCAAAGAAGTTTCGAACTCAAAGATAAAGAAGATTCTGAACAAACTTCATCTCGGCAAGCTTAGCTACATATTTATGACTGTTTACACCTTGTTTTCTATGGAAACTACCGATATATCCGTCGATTTTGGGAAGGAGAGAAGGACAATTAAAGATGTGATATATTTTGTGGGAATGAATCTCAGGGCAGAAGGCGGGGGAGTGCCCATGGCTCCAGATGCGCTTCCCGATGACGGAAAGCTGACATTTGCCAGTGCGGCGGGAATACCAAAGTGGAGAACATTTCTATGCCTTCCCGTTCTTGTTATGGCAAAGCAGAAGTGGCTGAAAGGCTTTGACATATATCCCTCAAATCATGCTGTGATTGAAACAGCAAAGCCTATGATACTTCACGCAGACGGGGAATATGAATATAGCGTCCAAGTTGAGCACCCCAAGCCGGCGAGATTGAGCAGCCACGTCGCTCAAATTGAGCGCCTTCGTCGCTAAGATTGAGCATTGACAAGATTAGCCCTGTATGCTAAAATGAAGATGCTTTACTCACAGGGAGGATAGGGCAACGCTGAGGAGCGACCCGAGCGCCTTGTGAGGTTTACAAGTGATGAGGCGATGTCGCAGTGAACGACATCGCCGTTTCTTTTATCACTTGGAAACGAAAGCGAAAAACCTCGGGTTCGGGCAGAGCCCGATGAGCCGAAGGCTTCTTTATGCGTCAGCCTGATTTACACCGAATATTTTCCGCATAGATTCTTCGCACTCGATCACTATCCTGTATGAGTCATGTACGATCCTGTCACATATTGCATCGGCAATGATTGGCAAGCCTATCTTGTCCCGCCAACCGGGAACATCGAATTGGGAACAGAAAATGATAGAACCCCTTTTGTATCTGGCCTCTGCAATTTCCAGCAGATCACGAGCTTCATTTTCCTTGAGCTGGTACAGCAGCCATTCATCAAGAATAAGCAGAGCAGGCTTTTTGTATTTCTCGATTACTTTACCGAAAGTGCCTGTTGTTCTGGCAATAGCAAGCTCCGCAAGGAGTTCAGGAAGTCTGATATACTGTACAGTCAGAAACTGACGTACTGCTGCCATTCCAAGCGCACAGGCAATATATGTCTTCCCGCAGCCTGTGGCTCCAAGCAGCATCAGATTATGATGTTCAAAGATGAAGTTGCAGCTTGCAAGACGTGTGATCTGAGCTTTATCCAGCTTCCTGCCCGAACTGTATGAAATATCTTCCACACACGCATTAGGTTCGGAAAAATGGGCACTTTTGATCAGCCGAGTAAGGTGATTGTTCTTTCTTGTCATCCACTCTTTGTCCACAAGCAGTCCAAAACGATCTTCAAAAGAAAGCTCAGCAATGTTCGGATCGGTCAGCTGTTCTTTGAAGGCATCAGCCATAGTTCCAAGGTGCATTTCCCGGAGTTTGGTAATTGTGTTCTCTGTCAGCATTACTTCACACCTCCATAGTACGAATCGCCTCTGGTAAAGCCATACTGTTCATCGGTGTTCGACATTTCATTGACAGACTGTTCTTCCTGTTTATCCTGACCGGAGGACAAAATCACCTGAATGTTCTTGTATGAAGGACGAGGAGTAAAGTTCAGCGCACGTTTGCAAGCATTTTCAAGACGGTCGGGGGTATATTTGTCTGCAAGCTTCAGAAGCCCTATACAAGCCTTGTAGCCCTGCTGTTCTACCTTGTATCCACTGAGGATTGCCTTTACGACCGTTGCTGTGCTTTCGCCAATCTTTGAAGCCCATTTGATGAAACGCTCGCCGTTCCACTGAATATATTTCTGATGATCCTTCGGCATATGTTCCTCATTCGTACTGTACTGATTAGGCCGTCCGTGCAGTCGGCGATGTGAGCAGATACGGTTTCCGTCAAAGAATATCTCGACGGTGCTTCTCGTCATGTGGACATCTACTTTTCTCTTGATGTATTCATAGGGAACGGAGTAATTCATTTTATCTACAGTGATGTGATAGTTAGGTGCAACAGTTGCGATCTTCCATGCGGAAAGCTCAAAGGACGTGGACGGAAGCGGCATCAGGAAGGCTTTTTCTTCCTCAAATGCAATAGCCCGGCTGCCGTCGCGCTTTTGGAACGGCTTGTGATTGAATTCATACAGGTGCTCTGAAATGGCTTCGTTCAGTTCAGCCAACGACAGGAAACGGCGGTTTCTCAGTGCTGCAAGAATAAATGTCGAGATTACCCCGACTGTCCCTTCCACAAAAGCCTTGTCTTTCGGAGAACGCACTCTGCACGGGAGAATTGCCGTGTTGTAATGCTCGGCAAGCTCGCTGTATGCTTTATTCAGCTTGACTTCGTTGTGACTGTGCTTGTCAACGCCTGTTTTGAGATTATCGCACTGAATGATCTTTGCAACACCACCGAAATAGCGATACGCGTTCACATGTGCGGCTGTCCAGCATTCCTGATCCATAGAGAAAAATCCCTCAACGTAAGAATATCCGCTGTATGGAAGCGTGGCGACAAATACATACACAGGAATTATCTCGCCTGTATCTGTATCGATGACAGATGCTGTATCACCTGCCCAGTCCACCTGCATGATCTCACCGGGTTTATGATTCAGATGCATAGTTGCGCTGTTTTTCAGCATGTAGTCACGGTAATACTTTTTGAACTGTGTCAGCTGATACGGAGTTTCACCTTTATTGCTGCACTGTTCGCAGTATTCAAGCCACAGCAGATTCAAGGTAACACCGCTCTTCTGCATTTCGCGCGCCACATACTCATAGTCCGGCATTTTGTATTCGGGCTTTGCTGCACCTTGCGGGATACAATATTTCTGCAAGCTGCTTGTCGGACATTCCCTCCGGCAGTGGGTAGCTGAGTCCATTCTCCTCGGCAAGGCTGATTGCCTGGGCAACGGTATTTCTGGAATAACCGCACGCTGCTGCAATCTGACTTTTGTTGAGTCCGAGACTATACTGTCTCAATATCTCACGATAATTGGTCATTTGTATGACCTCCTTTTTTGTATTCACGCTTTTGCGTGTAATACAATTTTACCGTGATTTTCAATACTGTTCAATCATCCGACCCCGGTGCTCACTTTATGCGACGAAAGTGCTCATTTCTGCCGACGCCACTGCTCAATTTCAGCGGCCGAGGTGCTCATTTTTGAGCGACATATTCAGAATATCTCGGTCAGTTTACAAAGATAAAATTTGAGTGCCTGCCTGGAATGTTGAAACTATTGAACTGATAATTTCCTAAAAATAACGGGACTGACGATGCGTTGTCAGTCCCGTTTGTAGCGAATGGTAAAATATGGATAATGATACGGTTCTGACCGTCCGAGCAGAGGGCCTATCAGATTGCAATGGAAACAAGAGGAGCTTTTGGGAAAAAGGCGATTTTACGCAGCTGCAATCTGTCACCATCTTTTTTTAGTCAAATACTAAATCAGGGTTCTCGGACAGGCAATCCCGCTTAACTTTTTCTGGAATGGTACCTAAGAAATAATCCTCCAGGTAATTCCATATTTCGTCACTTGTAAAACCGCCTTCGTAAAGATATGTCAGCATTTTTACTGAAATCAGGTGCCTATCAGCAACAGTTTCAAGAAGTCTGTTTTTGTAGTGGAAAGGATCATTTATTATGTTTTTCAAACTTTGAATTTGGTTAACATAAATATAGAGTTGACTGTCTGCACCACCTATCATCTTAAATGAAAGTACACCAAGTGATTCGAGTATTCCTAAAACAACGCTTACCTCTTTTATATATGAGCGACCATCATTAATTAGGTACAGTTCACCATTTTTGGTTTCCTGCTTTAATGACGCAAATGTTTTTTCAACCCAAGAGAAATATGAGTTTACTGCCACATTAAACTGATACTTGACATCTCCGTCATTTGTAGCACGTTCTCTAGCTATAGAAGATGATACCTTTGCAAAATTATTCTTTCTAAAAGAGTCCATCGAAGCAATGATGACTTCACAAATTGCTTTTGCTTTATATTTCGAAATCATACATTCAACTGTTAAGGCATCGGCAATTTCATCAACGCCTATGTAGTCTTCTGAAATAACTCTCTTGTTTATGTAACTGCGCAGAGCATTCCATATTTTTTCAAACACACTATTGTAATCATCAACATAATCAATTGAAACACATAATGCCGATTTTAAACTAGTGCGAAGGAGATCATCTAATTCAGGAGCGTTGGAGTATACTAAGTACTTAAATTTTGGAAAAGAAACACCAGAATATTTCTTCTTCCATATTTTATCCAATATTACTCGGCATATATGCTTATCTGCATTAATTTCTTCAATACAATCGGGGTATAATCGATTAATTTTTTTCTGTGCCGCTTCATTTATTTCAAAAAAGCCCTTAGAGAACAAGGGGATCGGTCTAACAACAATAGGTGAAAATCCTATCCTGTTTTCAAAGTCCTTTTGAATAGTAAGAAGTGCAGTTTTTACTTTATTTGTATTATTATCTTCATCGCTTATAGGAGTTCCGAAAATGTAAGTGAAGTTTTCAGCATCAAGGAGCATAGCATTTCTCTTTTTTGTATAGTTTCCTCTGCCGCCTTTCTTTAAATTGTTCGAATAAAGTTCATCAATTTTCTTGATAACCTCGACTAACTGATATCTTTTTATTGTTGACATACCATGAAGTCGATTGATATGCTTAAAGTCACTTGTATTGTACTGATAATATGCTTCGCCATTAATATCTTCTCTTCGTGCAGCACGACCAATTTCTTGAACATAGTCGCACACATTACCTGTCGGAGCAAAATGGACGACAAGCTCTATGTCGTTTATATCAATGCCCATTCCAAATGCTTTTGTTGCCAGCATTACAAGCTTTTCTTTGTTTAAAAACTTTTCATAATTTTCAGTTTTTTCATCATTATTTAAAGAGCCGTGGTATTTAGCAACCTGATCAATCATATGTCTAGCTCTCAGATACTCATAGCACCGGTTTATTAACGCAACCGTCGGGAAGTATATGAGGGTTTTTTTGTTTGTAATAATTGCTCTCTTGATAATCTTTTCGATCGTTTCTAGCTTATTTAGCTCATATTCGGTTCTGCCCTTTTGATTTTTCTGTGTTGTTTCAATTTCGATTGTAATATCATTTCTCTTAACATATCCGAGATAGGTAATAGGATTGAGCATATGTAGGCTATTGATAGTTTCGGAATACATATCTTCAAGACCGTGGTATATAGCCGTTGCGGTAAATGTTGCAATAACAAAAGCTCGGCCTTTCTTTTCGAGTTGATTTTTTCTTAATCTTTTTATATGGTCACCCAAGTACCAATAATCAGGACGAAATTGCTTTCCCCACGTTGTAACGATATGAGCCTCATCAATAACGATCATACCAATAGTTCTGTTTCCGATAAGTTGTTCAACATCACTTCTGCTCAACAGAGTTTCGGGAGAGATATATAATATGTGATATTCACTTGAAGCGACTTTGTCCATAATATCTTGCTTAAGTATAGGCGAAATATCTGAATTTATAGTTTTAGCTGCTTTATAATTCTTCAATTCCAGATTTTTTACCTGATCGTTCATTAAGCCAATCAGCGGAGAAATAACAATGGTCAACAGATCATGCTTTTCAGCCAAATAGATAGCAGGTATTTGGAACATTACCGATTTACCGGCTCCGGTAGGAGCAGTAACAAAAATATCTCTGAAATTGTTGTCAGTCTTTTCACAGTTTTCGACCTGTGTCACCAGATCGGATATAATGCTTTCCTGTGAAACATTTATGATTTCTTTTTTACCCTCTTCCAGTTTGTTCATATCATAAACAGGAAGATTTCTGAATGAAGAGTATCCCCAATATTTTTTTAGTATTTCGGTATATTCATCTCTATGTTCAAAATCACTTGATTTTTTTGCAGCTTGCAGAATATAAATGTCTGTCCAATCCGACCAATTAGCCGCTAATAGTCTCAAATGGTTTTTTAGTTTATATACGTCACCAGTATAATTTGATATTCTAACATATATTTCGTCTGGCTCTGTAAATAAGCATTTTACAAAATCAATATAGTCAGCTTCCTCAACTATATCAATAAAATTATCGACTGTTTCAGCATATGGGATATGACATTCAGATTCATCAAACAGGTTGATGACTTCTATTTTTGTATCGGACGGATCTTTTTCTTCACAATATGATCCAAGTAAAAATCCATTATATTCTCTTATTCCCACATAAAGTGAAATAATTTCATCAATATCGCCGATAACAGACGAATCATTTTCCGGATCGTCGGATTCGGTAAAATGTGTGAGCAAGCCAATTTTAGTAGCTTCACTACAATATAAATCAAGCGGATATTGTTCCATATAAATGTTGTTGTTCAAAATGTATACAGTAGAATACTGGGATAAAACAAAAACACGAAGAAGCAAAAACTCCTCATAACTGAGGTAGCTGCGATTTCCAACTATATTAGAGAAATACGAAAACTTGTTTTTTGCAATATCCTCGAATCTTATTTTTTCTGCAGAAGCTGGATCAACAGCACTCATTGGTATACCCTTAAGTACAATAATGTCATTGTCAGTGAGATTACTTCTGATACTATCAATTTTTTTCATAATAATACTATTCAAAATTCCACTTGACATTTTTATCCTCCTAAATAAATGATACATAATCCGGATTTTCAACGGCAATTCGTTTTAGGATTGATGCAGTATCGGATGAACTGTCCTTTATTGTAATTATCAGTGTGTCAATGGCTCTTGTAAATGGAATGAGCGCCCAATTGAGTATATACTTGATTTTCTTTTCTTCAGCACTTTCCAGGAGAAGAGATGATCCCACATTGTCTAAAAAATCATATTGCCTCATCTTTTTATCAATAAAATCATCAAAGTCAAGGCAAACAACAGTCCACGCTTCTAAGCCTCGTGCAGAATCATACTGCAGCACTCTAACTTCATCACCGGCAATAGAATAGTCTGACCGGATATCTTCGTTTGTACCGTCCCATACAAAGAAATTGTGCTTTTCAAACTCATTGATCAGTGTAAATCTTCTTGGTTTTTTATCAACAAGTGATGGTGGTACTAAAAACATCATATCGTATGGAATATTACCATACGATTTAAGTTCGGTCATCGAATCTTTAAGAATACTCCATTTTTTATCGGGATCACTGCAAATAATAATTTTCCCTCCCGGCATTTTATCAGAACCGATGATCTTGTTTTCACTTTTTCCGTATTCTTCGGAATAATGATTTATGAACTTGATCAGATTGCTTTTTTGTCGTAAACAATGCTTTAATTTGACGTTATTTCGCTTCTCTGAAATATTCCAATCGCAGCTGCCAATATTTCTGACGAACTGTTGACCTCCGTCAGCAACTACAACGCAATTGATACCAAATATCTTTACTATCAAATCACGCTCAATAGCCATCCAATCTTGAGCTTCGTCTATTAAGCAATAATCCCAGCTTAAATAACAGTTGCTGTCCAATATCTTTTTAAGACAATTTATTGAGTCTTTATCTGAATTTAGAAAGTCCAGCAATTCTTGTAAGTAGGCTCTGTAATTGTTAATAAACAATTCACCATCGAGTTTACCATCATATAAACCTTCTGATATTATGTGATAAAAATATGAATGCATCGTATTAATGTAAACGCAGCTTTCTTCAAACATATCTGGCAGTTCTGCCAGCGCAAACAATCTGCGGATATCTGATACCAAAGCCTTGTTATAAGTTAGAATAATAACTCTCTTATCTCTTTCGTCAACAAGCTTTATAGCAGTTTGGATCAATCCTACTGTTTTTCCTGTGCCTGCTCGTCCACGATAGATCGACATACGGTCATCATCACTTATATTTATATTACTGAAAGCCTTATTTGTTAATTGCTCGATACGTTTTCTTGAAAGTTCGCCCATATTATCTTTTGCTGCTGCAAATAGTCTGAATTGTTTTGTAAGCTTTTCGGGAGTGGAATCACCATATCCGGAATCAAAGCAGTAGGTGCCATTTCTAAAGTATGGCTTTTTCTGCCATACTAATAACTGCATCAATTCTTCAACTGAAAAATCACTTGCAAAAGCATTTGTAGGCATTGGATTTTCGTCCATTGTTAATAGATCATTCAGATCCTTGTCGGTCAATCCGGTAAACCAGATCAGATTAGTCATATAGGGTGAATTCTTAAGCGTCTGTGAAAAGAAATTCATTGCAGCTATCTTCTGATCGTTTGATTGAGATGTAACTGAATGTCTGTGATTTCCATATCTTACCCAGAATTCTGTTCCTTGCCTCATAACACCTTTAATGCCGTGGCTCTTAACTTCTATTACTGTGCAAAAGCTGCATATTTCAACTTTGTCTTTTATAACCTCATTGTTTTTATTTGAAAAGGATAGGGGAAGTGAATAATTTTGTAAAGTCCCCATCATTATAATGTCGATATCCTTTACTGTCTGACCGAACAATGTTGCATTTGCTTGTATCTGAATTTCCCCGATTACCTCAGACGGGAAAGCATTCTGAAATTTTTCTTTAAGTATTAATGCTCCTTGATATTCATCCGATTCAGGTTTTGCTCCAAAAACTTGAATACTTACACTCATATTATCCCTCTTTATAAATGATGTGGCTATAAGAAATTGTGTTTACAGCCAATTTTTAAGTTTCCTTGATGGGTGTCTTAGTTTTCTTAATGCTCTGCACTCAATTTGTCGGATTCTTTCTCTTGTAAGATGATATAGGCTTGCTATTTCCTCTAAAGTCCATATTTTCCCATCATACAAACCAAATCTGTATTTAATAATCTCCCGTTCTTTGACTGGTAGGGAAGATAATGCTTTATCCAGTTGATCTGAAAGAGAAATAGAAATTATCTGTTCCTCCACTTCTTCATTTTCAGTATCAACGATTAGCTCGAGCATTTCGGTATCGTGATCTTCACCTACAGGATCATTTAGCGATGAAACTCGCAAAAATCTCTTTTTGATTGAGATAATGTTTCGAACGTCTTCTTCACTAATTTGTAAATCAGATGCTATTTGTACTCTTCTTTCAGCAGCATCCATCCCTTTTGAATCATAGTAATTATCTAATTTTGTAATTTTTATAATTTTCTCCATTATATGAACAGGAACTCTGATTGTATATCCACAATCGGCAATTTCTCTGGTAATTGATTGTTTGATCCAAATTGTGGCATATGTACTGAAAGCATTATCTGAAGAGAAATCATAATTTTGCGCTGCTTTTAACAAACCCAAATAACCGGCTTGCATCAGGTCATCTACTGAAAGGTCATTGCCATAATATCCAAAATATGCAGTGGCGTATTTTCTGACCAAGTTTTCGTTTTTTACACAAATATCTTGGCGAGCCTGTTCATTACCTTCTTGAATTAATTTGCATAGTATTTCATTCTTTTGAGTGATATTAGAAAAAACTGTAGCTTCTCGTTTTGTTTTATCATTGAAAATGCTTTCATCATATAATATCTTAAATGAATCTAAGGCTCTTTCTTCAGATGTAATATTTAATGGATCGCTTAATTCTTCTATACTAGATGAGGCAATATCTATGGACGTTGGTTCATCATCAACCAACTCTATTCCTAAAGAAAAGAGAACTTCAACAATTTCATATTGTTTCTTTCGTGAATATCCCATAAAGGCTTTATCAAAATCATCATAAGACATATATCCTGATTTTGCGTATGGTTGGGCCAGCTTATAATATTTCTGATCATCTGTAATATTATTAATAAGGGTGATTCCTTTTGTTGGCAAAAAAGAGGCTATTTCTTCTATTTCCTTTTGAGATAAAAAATCCCCGAAAATATTATCTAAATTTGTTGCAGTAACAGAATTGTTGTTTATATACGGTGCAAGCATAGACATAATAATACTTTCGTTCACGAAGCAACCTCCTTTCTTAAAAAGATATATTTAACAATAATCTGTATATATTATAACACACAATTATGCAGAATGCAATATAAATATACAAATTTCAATAAAATTTGCTATATTTTATATAAAATGTGCAGTTAGAGATAAAAATATCCGTTTTTCATATAAGGAAGAGCTGTGAAATAGGGTATAATTACCATAAAAGCGGAAGGCTCATAACCAGCCTCTTGTATAGCAATAACAACATTGTCTATCTCCATAAGGTATCCTGAATTCTGTGATGTCCTAGAACCTCTTTTAAGCATTTAGGCAGGAGTCACTGAGGAAAGCAGATGTGAAATTAGCATATATCGACTATTTCTTGCACAAATAAAGTTATTTCCGATTTGGAGTAAATGCTCCACTAGAATATTCGGAATGAATTATAGCAAACGACATAAATAAATCTACATTGACATAATATATGGAATGTGATAT
>CAZINI010000040.1:0-28517 GCA_964540575.1 uncultured Ruminococcus sp. | reverse complement strand
TTTTATATTTTCCGCAGGATAACTCTGCCGCTCATATCCAAAGGGGTATTGACAGGCTGGATGATGACGTTTATAATTGCATTCAGAGAGCTTGTTACGGCAAGTCTGATTGCACCGCCAAATACTCTTGTAGTATCAACATATATCGTAAGAGAATTTGAACAGGGCAGCGTTTCCGTCGGAATGGCAATGGCTGTGCTCTGCGTGCTGTTTACCACCACTGCCCTTGTGATATTAAATACGGTCATTGACAGACAGAAAGGCAGATAATATGGAGCTTTACATTGCAGGCGGCGTGGGAGAACACGGCAGGAACTGCTTTATGGTAAGCTCCCCGGATACGGCTTTTTTGGTTGACTGCGGCATTATGGCAGGAGATGCAGAGCCTTATCCTCATCTGAGCAAAGAACAGATAAGATCGGTCCGTTATCTTTTTCTGACGCATTCCCATACCGACCATTGCGAAGGGCTGGAGTGGCTTTATTCAAATGGCTTTGAGGGCACTGTCATTTCCTCACGCCAAACCTTTGAACAGATGAAAATTAAACCTAAAAATGCTGTTACCCTTGAAGAAGCTGTCCCCTGCGAAAATGGAAAGATAAACGGACTTAATATACGCTGGGGCAGAAGCGGACACTGCACAGGCAGCGTTTGGTACCGCTTTGAACAAAATGGCAGTTCAATTCTTTTTTCGGGAGATTATACCGAAAACGCATTGGTTTACCGCTGTGATAAGATAAGGGGAATATATGCAGATATAGCAATTATCGACTGTGCTTACGGACATAATACCACAAGCTATGCCGAATATTGCAAAGCACTGACCGAAAGGATAACTCAGCTGCTTTCAGAACACCCCATACTTATTCTGCCTGTTCCGAAATACGGCAGGGGTGAGGAGTTCATAACTCTTTTTGCGGCAAGCGGTATCAATGCGGACTATTACGGTGATGAGCATTTTATAAAGCAAATATCCGATAAAAATCCATTTTGGAAAAAATCCCGTTCAGAAATGCCAAAAATTTCTTCTGTTTCACAGGCAGATAAGGGCATATACTTTATCAGTTCCCCGCAGCTTAATGATCCCCAATCGGCAGAGCTTACAAAGCATCTTATTTCAAAAGGCGGATATGCTGTTCTGACCGGAACAGTTGAAAAAGGGAGTTTAATACTAAACACCCATTAATCACGGGAATCTCTCGGCGTAAAAACCCATATACGCAAAACTGTATGCAACAGTTTCGTTTTTTACGCCGATTTCTTCTCCGTGATTTAATGGTGTTTAGTATAAGCGAAGAATTAATAAAAACGGAACACGGAGAATTTATCCGCTATCCCGTTCATCAGGGTATTAACGAGTGTATCGCTCTTTGCAAAAAAATCATTTTAAATCTGTGACGGCATATCACACAAAGGAGAAAATTCTATTATCTGTATAGCCCTATCAAAGCGGCTGCTATCAACCTTACGTTTTTTCTTTGGCGTTTTTTCGGGCTTAGATTCAGGTTTTTCATAAGCCTTTTTCTTCTCCGATTTATGAACGATTTCAGGCTGTTCAATCTCATCTTCATCATCAATCATCAGAACATTTGCGTGAAGATTTTCAGCAATTGGAACAGCCGTAATTGATACCGCCCCATTCTCTGCCTGTTCTCTGTCAATATATCTTATTGTTCCAAGATAATCACCGAGGTTCTTCTCGATAACAAGCCTGATAACAGATGCTATGCTTTCACCATACTTTTCCGCCAACTCACGAAGCTCGTTGTATGTATTTTCCGAAAGCCCAACGCTAAGACGATGGGATATTTCTTTGGGTTCATTGCTGCTCTTCTTACTCATAATTATGTCCTTCTTTCTGTCTGAATTTTTGTCTGTACCTATAACGTGAACAACATCACGACTCTGCTGCGGATAACCAATATTTTCAACCGAACTATGCCTGCTTGCCAACGTAAATATATACATGCTGCCGACACTTCCTACATCAAAAAACGCTGCAAGCCAATTGTAAAATCTCAGAAAAAAACAGCAATCTCCCCCAAAATGCAAGCAAAGACTTGCGGGGGACAAAACGACACTTTGCTGTTTTCCCCCTGCGACCTCTTTTGCTGAAATCAAATGATTTCAGTGCCACCTTCAACATTTAAAGAAGACTTGTTCTGCTCGCTTATACGCTTACGCTTTTCAGCTTTTCCCGCCTTGCTTCTGCGTAATGCTGCAAGCCTTGTACTGCCGCAAAGTACAGTGTCAATAAGCTCATCAAACGCAGGCGACCCGATAATCTCGTCCATCACAATCTTCACCTCATCACTCGGCAAAGCGTTGGTCTTGCTGCACAGATTTTTATTTCTCACAATAATATCTGTAACGCAGCAAAGCTTGTCGTTCAATTCAGCTTTTACATACTCTTTTTTAAGTGCTTCTGTTTCTTTTTCCCTTTTAGAAATCTCCTTTTTGATTTCCTCCTTTTCAGTCATAATATCAACTCCTTAATTTTAATCAGCGAACCGGATTCTTCCTTCCGGATTGAGCACATATACCAAACAAATCTTATTGTCAAACCGACTTACGACTCGGTTTTTGTGCCATTTTGACAATAGAAATTTCTACAGATTGCTGAAGGTTTTTGTAACTTTTTTCAGCATTTTTTGTATCTTGTTTTAACTTAGAGCAATCAGTTTTCCGACCCTCATTTTATTGTCATTTTTACAAAAAAGCTATAGCTTTTCTAAAATTTTTCGAGAATATATAAACGGCATAGCCTACATTTTTTCTGTAAGTCATGCCGTTATCTTTATGAATATTTTCAGTCAATTTGTCACCGGACATTGCCTATCTTATTATCAAGACTGTTTATAAGATTTATTTTCCGATTTCTTGATTACACATTAAGTGTTTTTTGTTTTGTAATCCAATAACAGAAAACGGTGCCGGGGCACCGCCGATTTATTTTTAAAGGGCTATTAAGGGAACAACGGCTATGCCGGCAGCTGTTGATTTCCTGACAAACCTAAATAATTTAAGAAAGGTGGATTCCACATTGAACATCACTGAAGTAAAGGTCAGAAAAACCTTCCCCACAGGCAACCTCAAAGCAATCGTGTCTATCACAATCGACAATTGTCTTGCTGTACACGATATAAAGATCGTTCAGGGCGAAACAAGCGTAACGGCAAGCT
Source organism: uncultured Ruminococcus sp. (assembly GCA_964540575.1). Lineage (GTDB taxonomy): Bacteria > Bacillota > Clostridia > Oscillospirales > Ruminococcaceae > UMGS1889. The sequence continues at coordinate 25,335 of CAZINI010000040.1, read as the reverse complement.
TTCTGCCAAGACCATCAAGCTGCATGTTTCGATGATCTCCACGATTTTTGATTACGCAGTGAAAATGCAGCTGGTCATGAACAATCCTTGCCGTGCGGTTACTCTGCCGAAGCCTGACGGTGAGAAGCGTGAGGTTTATACTTTGGAAGAGGTGCAGAAGCTTTTGGAGTTGTTTGAAAAGGAACCCGAGAGTAATTATAAATATGTGTTGTTCTACACTCTTGCAATCTACACGGGATTTCGCAGAGGAGAGCTTCTTGGTCTTGAATGGAAGGACATTGATGTTGCCGCAAACATGGTCACTGTCAACAGGACTTCTATCTATTCCAGAAAAGCGGGCGGAACGTACACGGAAACGCCTAAGACCGAAACGAGCTATCGAACGCTAAAGCTCCCCGATGAGGTCATGGAAATGCTCCTTAAGTGGAAAGAGCTGCAGAATGTACAGCGTAACAAGGTAGGCAGCAAATGGCAGGAAACCGACAGGATCTTCACCAAGTGGAACGGACTGCCCCTTGACGGAACAGCACCGGGATATTTCTTCAAGCAGTTCTGCGAAAGAACGGGTATGCGTTATGTATGTAACCACAGCTTCCGTCACTTTAATGCGTCGGTGCTTATCGCAAACGGAATTGATGTTAAGACTGTTCAGAGTTGTTTAGGGCACTCAACGCCGACGACGACTGTGAATATCTTATATGGGCACACCTGAGTTCACCCGGCTGCGAGAGATTTTTTCTTGCAGTCGGGTGTAACTGTTATAGTTGCTTTTGGGATTCATTCATCAGAATATTATCTCCCGATTTATTGAATTATCATTGCCGCTTTTATAACACATCTGTTTCCGCTTGAATATAATCACATTTGGCATTTATATCATATTGACAAATCAGTTTTCTCAAAATTCGAGTGGTATTAGGATATTGTATTTCAAGTCTATCAATATATTTCCTTAACTCATCTCCTTTTTGTTTTTGGTCACTTCCATCTCCAATCCATCTAACACTAACAAAGCCAAAATATCTCATAAAAAAATACTTTTCAAATACATCAGAATAGTATTGTTCAATGAGTGAAATATAATTTCTTTCAATAAACTCATTAATGGAAACAAATTGAAATAAACTTCCTAACAGTACGCCAAACAAACTGTATGCTTTATACTTACCTTCACTTGTGTCGATCTGTAAAATTGCATCAAAAAAATGTGCAATATTCTCTATTGATTCATGTGACCTTGACGGCAGCTGATAATAAGACAGTATTTTCCAAAACGCTGTTTCATCAGCCATTAATTCATTCAGTTCGTCCGGATGTCTATAACAATACTCTTTAAAATAATCATGAAATTCTGAATGATTTTTATATAATGCAGATAGCTTTATACATAATTCTGCATACTCATCTGAGTAAAACCCACTATTATCAATTTTTTGAATCATTTCACTCAATAAGCTTGATTTAATCGTACATTTAGTAGTTATTAATGCCTTCAAAACCTGAATAGCATTATTGACCGCATTTATAATATCTTTGCAGTAAAAGGAATAATATTGTAATAGACCAGATGGATTGTATTTAATTAATTGTTTGTACATAAATGGACTGTATTCATACATTATTTGATTTGACCAGAAATTTTCAAGTAATTCTTCGTTATCAATGAAAACTAAAACATCTTGTCTTCTGATGTTTGATATAACAATACTCATTATTTCTTTAGGCATTTCAAGAAGTATTTTTGCGTTTTCTAAATCCAGTCCATCTATAAATCCTCCAAGAATTTTATACTTGTTTTTAATAATAGCACATTGAGATAATTCAAGAGCACAAGATGAATAATCCGATTTAGCAAGCAAAAAGCCCCAATTCGGTAAATCTTCCATAATATCAATTATAATTGAGAGATAATAGTCACTATTCTTTTTAATTAACTGATTTAATACAGATACTCTATAGTCGAAAAAATACTGACTATGATCTGTATATGATATTTCGTCTTCATTTAAATATGGTGCATCAATAATAGGACAATAATAGTAGTTATCACAAAAGGCATAAAGAAAGTCATCGTATATATCCTTTTCTATGCATTTAAGATTTGAAATGAACAAATCAATATATTCATCATCCCTTGTATCTTTGTAAAACTTTGCGTTGTATATTATTTGTCTAATATCATATCCGATTTTTATTTTGCTGTAGATATCAAGTTCGAAAGTAGAGCTTTCAATCAACAGATTTTCAATAAGCTTTGGCGGAAAATACCTATATGAATTTATTATTTCTGATAAAAAATGGGTATCCTTATTTTTTATTACAGCATTAATAATTTTTGTGTCAATCTCAAATATTGCTGAAAAATAATCATAATTAGAAACAGAAATGTTTTCTTCATTATGTCTTAACCCTATTGTTCTTGCACTTGATATACTTTGCAATTGAATAAGCTTTATACAAAAAGACAAGCCCCAATTATAATCAAGTTCAATAAAACGCAAAGCCAAATCTTTTTTATTTGTTATGCTTAATTTACCATTTGTACCCCATAAACATAAAGTTGAAAGCAGTGATTGTTCCGGAGTGTTTCCATTATAACAATATTTTGATTCAATCTTGCATAGATCAAATAGCATCATGCATGCTTTAACTTTAGTTTCTGAAAACTGTGTTAGTCTCTGGATAGCAGATAATATAAGCCAGTATTTGCTGCCATACGTTCCATTTTGAAATCGGCATAATATATTACTATTCGAACTGTTAAGGTCTTTATCAAATATATCCAACAACATTTGGGGATCAATCTCGGCGAATAAAGTTAATGAATCCCACAACTCCTCGCATGACCATATATTATCAAGTATCATTTTAACTACAGTACATAACGTAGTATTCCCGGGATATGAGTATGAAAAGTACAAGTAGTTAAAAGATAAAATATTCAACAGTTTTTCAATATGAAACCTATATTTTAAATCACTTTGGGTTCTTCCGGTGCAAATATCTATAATATGCAAAAACAAATCAGAAAGCCGTTGAAATTCCGGTCCCTCTATGTTTAGACCTAAAACTCTCCATACTTCTTCATAGCTTGCTATAGAATAAATATTTTCTACTCTTTTTATTGGAGAATCCTCCATTTTTGCAAAATCATCAAAAGCATATAAAATGTTATCGAATGAATCATTTGCAAGTTTTTCACATAGCTCTTTTTCCGCATCATTCATTATGTTTACGGTTCTCAAAAATAATAACGGTACAAGTAAATTGATATTTGCTTTTGATGACCAATTCGGCTTTGTAATATTGCTCAGTCCGGGAATTTTACGAATAAGTGCAAAGATTTCACCATGAGTATGAAAATAAAAATCTTCTAATTCTCTTTCGTTAATACCCATATCTTTTAATGCTTCAATAAATCTTTTTTTACTTAATGCGGGTAATTCTACATCAACATCTGTTACGCTTACCGCTTCTTGACCATAACATACTATGGTTGTATTTCTTTTATCAAATGCGGAGATATTCATAAATGACAAAAGAAATATTTTTCCTTCAACAATATTAGCCAGCCTCGTATAAGTTTCTTCGTTATTAACAACAATAATTTCATTAGAAAATCAGGAGATTTCATAATTGATGCTAAACAGAAACCATATGCATCAATAAAAGTTTTGCTCTTGATTTTTACTATTTCGTTATTTTTAATGCAGTTCAAAAGATTTTCACTTTCTGCTTCTCTTTTAATAAGAAACAATTTATCGGTAAATGATGGAACGGTAGTTTTCGAAAAAATATCCCACGTTTTAGAAACTGTTTCAAAATTAATTTTCGTATCATCAAATAGTTGTTCAATCAACCACGCAGCTACAATAGGTCTGCTATTTATCCAATCGCATAAAACCGATGCGTCATATAAATTTACCTATTTCCAATCATCCTTGCTGTTTTCCCATTCAGATATCGATCCGCCTGTACCATTAAACGCCCAAATTTTAGGTATTACAAAATAGAATGCCGTTTCTTTTTTATCAAGTCCTAAAGAATTTTTGGTTCTTTTGTCATAATCACTATTTATTTTTGTTAATGAATCGTTATTAGTTCCAAATTCCCATACACTTTTTCCAGCCGCTACATATGTGTTCTTTTCGTCATTTTCTATTATTCCATCAAATCCCGGTGCCCAAATATCATCATTTGACGGAATCCTGATTGATGATAACGAATTTGAGCTGTCTATTATTAATCTTTTTACTAATTCCGGTAATAATCCTTGAAACAAGCGACTTTTTTCTATACTTAGACTTGCGAGTTTACTTGCAGAAATCAGCTCCATTTTACTTACCTCCATAGTATTATACAGTATTTGGCAGCATTCCTCTTTCTATTTATCCATTCATTCAACAAATAATCAATAAGAAATTTTAATTTCGTAGTATCGTATGTTCCACCAAGTAATTTATTTCAAATATCAGTAAATAAATAGTTTTTTTCAATAACAGCATTCCGTTTCATCAATAAGGGTTGAACCGACATCAAAGAATATCCACTTAATTTTATTCATTGGAAATCTCCACGTTTTTATATAAATTCAAGATAATACTTAATATCCCCAACAAACTGACTTCCGCATCGTGCAAGCTCGCCAAGAACTCTGTCTGTCCCATATTCGGTTTGATGCCAATTCTCTTTGGTAATGTTATAGCAATGTACGGGGCAAACCATTATGTCAACATTCGGGAACGCCATTTGATACAGCATTAAACAGCGGCGGGCGTGAAATGCTTTACAGACAATAATAGCACTTTTAATCGTTACACCTTTTTCGTCAACAGCTTTACGGGAGAAAAAAGCGTTATCACGGGTATGTCCCGATTGGTTTTCTTCAATAATTGCAGTTATCGGAACGCCGTTTTTCACCAGAACATCTGTGAAAAATTCACAGTCGGAATGATAATCCCCATTATAAATGTCTGCTTTGGAACGTACACCATGCCACTTGTCCGCTTTAACGCTTATCCCACCTGATGGAACAAGCCATTCAGCCATACCTTTAAGATACAATTCTGCGGCATATTCGGGCTGTTCGGGGTGCGATCCACCTGGAAGAAATATAGCATCAACCTTCGGCGGTTTATCGGACACAAATATATAATCTGATATATCGGTAATGATTCGGTTTGTCATAAAATGCCTCCATTAATTGTGCAACGTAGCGTTGCACAATGCTTAATCCTTCTATTGTAGAAATTATGCAAATCTATCGTTCCTGTGTTCTTTGTTAAATTATAACACTTTTCGGCGTACAAATCAATGCTTATTAATACAATATTTTCTTAAAGATGCTTTTCATTGACAAATGACACAAAAAATATTATCATAAACTTACCAACCATTTTGAAAAACTCCCCACTATATTATCAAGAACGTTCTTAAAGCGAGGGAAAAACAATGAAAAAGCAGGATGCTGACAAGCTCATAGCTTCATATATAAAAAAGCTGTTCGGTTTTGCTATGACAAGGCTGTCAAAAATTGACGAAGCGGAGGAGCTTGCGGCGGAGATAACCCTTCAGGTTTATGAGTCTTTGCTTAAACAGGACAACATAGATAATCCTGACGGCTATATCTATCGTATTGCCCGAAACGTTTATGCAAGGTATATCGACGGCAGAAAGCAGATCACCGCCGTTGACGGGCTTGAGTATGTCTCCGACAGCAGAGATTTCACGCAGGAGATAATAGACAGCGAAAGCTATGGTATTCTGCGGCGTGAGATAACATATCTTTCAAAGCAGCAGCGTGAGATAATCGTCCTGCATTATTTCCACGACAAAAGAGTCAAGGAAATTGCAACGCTTCTTTCCCTTAACGAAAATACGGTAAAATGGCATTTAGCCTGCTCACGAAAGGAGTTAATCTCAGGTATGGAAAAGACAAGAACTACGGGAACTCTCGGCACAGAGCCGATACGTTTATGCAATATGGGGCATTGCGGTTGTTCGGGATCAAAAGGTGATACCGCAGACTTTCTCGCAAAGGTCATCACCCAGAACATCGCTTATGCGGCATATCATCAACCGAGGACTATCAACGAAATTGCCGAGGAGCTTGGCATCAACCCCATATTCGTTGAGGACGAGGTCGCCGTTCTCGAAGAAAACGGATATATGGGTAAGTTAAAAAAACAGAAGATACCGCACCAATATACGAATTTATGAGCCAAACGAAACTCGGCACAGGATCTACAGAGAGATCGAGCCGAAGTACACTAAACTTTTTGCCGAAAAATACTTCGAACCAATTCTTGAAACAATAACCGAAATACCCGAATGGCTTCACATTCCCGACAATGACATAAACCTTATGAAATGGTGTCTTGTGTGTTTCATGTCCCATAAGCTTATAGAGGCAAATGGCTGCGACTATTCAAAATATTTCATAAAGCGTCCCGACGGCGGCGATTATATTGCTTTTGCAACTCTTGACGCAAAGCCCAATTGGGACACAAGCGAAGCCGATTCGGATATTTATTGGAGCTGCGGAGATATGGGGCGGAACAACTTTTCAAACGGAATATGGTGGAAAAGCTGGCAGTTTGACTGCTGCTGGACCGGAAGAACAGGCGACTGGAGGGATAATATTAACGAGGATTTTGACAAGATATATTTTTGGCTGAAAAATCAACTGCCCGAAACCACAGCCAATGCCGAAAGTTACGCCCGCCTGCTTGAAAAGGGCTACCTTATTAAAAACGGTGACAGGTACAAGTGCAATCTTATCCTTTGTGACAGTGAAAGAAAGTGGCTTGAATATATCCCCGAAGCCACAGAGGAAATAAAGGAGTTGTCTTGCCAATATGCCGCAGAGGTTGAGAAAGCGGAGCTTATCGGTCAGCCCGAGCATATGCACGAACTGATAAAGTGTCAGAGCAAAGCTGCTGCCGGATACCTTCATACGAGAGTCATGAAAGCCCTTCTTGATATGGGTGTGCTGAAAATGCCGACCAAGGAACAGGCAAAGGGGCTTTGTACGATTATGTTTACGGGTAAATAATTTCTCCTCGCATGGTGGAATTTCTGCCGCACTTAGAAAATTCGGAAAACTATTTCAGCCCAAAGTCCGTTGACCTGCATATCTATGACGCCCGGCCCGACCTTAACACATATTTAGCACGGCGAAAAAATGTTGGACGATGAATCTGCTCCGAGGTTTCGTCACGCGCCAAGGGTTGGAGAGGATACATTGAAGGACGTACGGAAAGAGCAATTGCTGACAGTTTTATTCCATAAGGCGCACAGGTCACAAAAGCGAAAGCAAAGCCGTCTTTTTCAAAAATAAGCGGCTTTGCTTTTTTATTGAATTATTCGGTCGACTATGATATAATGAGTAAGACAAGTTGATAAACTGCCTAACAAAATTATCTAATGGATAATTGATAATTAATGCCGCTGTACTAATAATTATCAATTGTCAATTATGAATTATTAATTCATCAAATTCTTATGAGTCCAACAGATAAACCTGTTTTGTCCTGTCCCCTTTACATATAGCACAAATTCAGAAGAAAATCTGTTATTACATCTCTATAATAGAACTATGTAAAGGAGAGATGTGATCATGGATATTAAAGCAATCAAAGAAAACAAGCTGAAAACTATCCTTATGTTTTCTGTTCCAAGCATTATAGCGATGCTTTTGCAGACGGCGATCACCATAACCGACGGCTATTTTACCGGAAATTATGTGGGTGAAAATGCACTTGCGGCAATAAATCTGGGACTTCCCATACTGTATTTTTACCTTGGTGTCGGACTGTGTGTAGGTGTGGGCGGTTCTGTTATATGCGGCGGACTGCTTGGGGCAAAGGATAATAACAAGGCTTCCGAAGTTTTCTCACAGACTATCGTTGCAGCCGCAGTTATATGTATATTAACATCATTTGCGGTATTTCTGCTGTTCTCGCCTATTCTGAAAATTCTGAAGGCAGACGGTGAACTGTCCGTTTACTTCACCGAATATTACAGGATAATGCTTGTGAATTACCCGCTGATGGTCATCGGGACTATACTCGGAATGTTTATCCGTGCAGACGGAAAGCCGCAGGTGTGTATGCTTGTCAGCATCGCAAGCTGCATTCTGAATGCTGTACTTGACTTTATATTTGTCGGCAGATTATCAATGGGTGTACAAGGCAGTGCTATAGCATCGCTAATTGTTCAGATATTTGCAGTTATTGTTCAGCTTGCTTACTTTCTGAAACCGTCTATAAGCATAAAATTCAGACGTTTCAGCTTTGACAGGGCGGTTAATAAAGAAACGTTTATCAACGGTTCATCGGAGTTTATCGGCGAGATGGCAAGTGCGGTATCAATGTTTGCATTTAACTTTGTGCTGATGAAATATGTGGGTGCAGAGGGTGTTGCCGCATTTACGATACTTGGTTTTGCTGTTTACGGATACAGTATGATAGCGATCGGTTTCGGACAGGGAATCACACCGCTTATAAGTATTTGCTGCGGTGCAAAGGAATATGAAACTGCAATGGAACTGCGTAAGATAACTAATAAGATATTGTTCGTAATAGGCTTAATAGTTGCTGTGATTTTTTTCATTTTCGGGAAAAACTATGCCGTTGTGTTTGGGTGCAGCGACATTGTTGCGTATATGGTATCGGAAGGATTCAGAATTTATGCCGTAACATTTCTTGTTATGGGATATGATGTGATAAATTCCATGTATTTTACAGGCTGCGGCGATGCAAAAAGCTCGGCAATTATTTCGTCACTAAGGGGCATTGTGCTTCTCCTTGCATTTACATTTATCTTCTCCGCTTTATGGGGAATGACGGGAGTATGGCTTGCAGCTCCTGCAACAGAGGTTTTAACGGCTGTCGTTTCGGTATATCTTATAACAAAGCAAAAGAAAATGCTCGAAAGCAGGTGATACATAAGTGGAGGATAAAGACAGTGTTGTGATAAGAAATGCAGTTATCAACAAAGCGATAAACTATATCTTCGACCATATAGAGGAAGATATTACCGTTGATGATGTGGCGAAGCATTGCTGTTATTCAAAATATCATCTTATGCGTATGTTTAAAGAGAACACCGATGAAGCACTGTATCAGTTTATAAAGCGTGTTCGTCTTGAAAGAAGTGCATGGCGGCTGAAAGTCGAAAAGGAAAAAAGTATAACGGAGATCGGCGTTGACTATGGATATTCTTCCTCAAATTTTGCAACGGCATTTAAAAAGCATCTTAATGTTTCACCGGCAGATTTCAGAAAGAAGAGCAAGCAAATGGTGCAGCAAAGTTCTTTTTCACATGGCATATCAATTGACGAGCTGGAAGAATCGGAAGAGCCGATAACTATCGAGCAGCTTCCCGATTATCATGTCATATATGAACGCCAAAAAGGCAATTATCATGATCTGCCGGAAGAGTGGTGCAGATTTATCAAAAAGTATGAGCATCTCTCTTCGGAAGATACCCTTTATATTGAATCCACTATTGACGATCCAACCATCACAGATGAAAACAGATGTATGTATGAATTGTGTCAAACAATTTCTCCCGATGATTCTGCTTTGAAGGAGGATAACGGGCTGTTGACTCATACTTTTGAGGGCGGCAAATATGCGGTATATCACTTCAAGGGATTTCCGCAGTTTCTGTTTATGGTATATCAGGAAGTATTCTGTAGGTGGCTTTCCAAAACAGGCAATCAGCTTGACGAAAGACCGATATTCGATATATACCGAAATGTTCGGGAGGACGGATATATGGAGATAGATATTTGTTTTCCACTGAAATGAATGAGAGAATTTGATAGAATCCAAGGTTTTTGTTCCGATAAACTTATTCGCAATTCGCACTTGTCATTGCAGCAATTCAAGTCAAGAAAGTTTTTGAGTATTATTATATAATAACAGCAGGCGGTGAGAAAATATGAGATCTGTTACCGAACAAATCAAAAAGTATATCATTGAACATCTGAATGAACCTGTCACGCTGAACGATATTGCAAAAGCAGTGGGATATTCTAAGTTCCACACATCACGTATATTCAAGGAGGAAACAGGCCTGTCCTTGTTTGAATATATCCGCCGTGAACGTCTTACAGCATCTGCCTTTGCACTCAGGGGCGGCAGCGAAAAGGTGCTTGATATTGCTCTTGATTTTATGTTCGACAGCCACGAAGGATTTACAAGGGCTTTTGCAAACGGTTTCGGAATTACCCCGAAAAAGTTTGCCGATTACCCTGCACCGAACGGCTGGAATATCCCGTATTATTATCTTAACCGCCAAAAAACTAAAACGGAGGAATTTAATATGGAACAGAAAACTGCTGTTATTTTTACTCAGATCATGGAACGTCCCGCTCGTAAGCTGATACTTTTCAGAAGCAAAAATGCTGCCGATTACTTTGAATACTGTGAAGAAGTCGGCTGCGGAACGCCCGAAAGCCCTGCCCCTTGGGATATTCTCTGCGGAATTAAGGACGCTCTGAACGAACCTATGGGTGTGTGGCTGCCTAAATCAATGTGTCCCGAAGGTACGGGAGTTTATGCTCACGCTGTTGAAGTCCCTGCTGATTATTCGGGAGAGATTCCCGAAGAATTTGATGTGATAGACCTTCCTGCTTGCAAGTATCTTGTGTTCCATGGAGAGCCTTACGATGATGAAAAATATGTAGAAGCAATCGGAAAGCTGTGGGAACGTATTGCGGATTTCAATCCCAAGGTCTACGGCTATGAATGGGACGATGAAACTGCTCCGAAATTCCAGCTTGCACCAATGGGCTGGAGAGGATATATTGAAGGGCGTGCTGTAAGAGCAATTGCTGACAAATAATTCATAAGATGTACGATTGATAAACAGCTGCAAAGCCGCCTTTTTTTCGCAAACAGGCGGCTTTGATATATATTGAAATTTCCGAAAATTAATGATATAATGATAGCAGCAGCAAAGAAATGGAGTGGTGATAATGAAAATTGAAACAGAAAGACTTTTGCTCAGAGAATTAACTCCTGATGATTTTGACCACTTTATGAAATATTGTCAGATACGGAAACTATGCAGCATTATCCAAAACCCTTTGATGAAGAGCGAACAAAGGGCTGGATAGAATGGAATCTTCGAAACTACAAAGAATATGGATTTGGTTTATGGGCTGTTATTCTGAAAGAAACAGGCGAATTTATAGGCGACTGCGGGCTTACGATACAAAATATTGACGGTGCTTTTCTTCCCGAAATAGGCTACCACATTCACAAAAAATATTGGCAAAGAGGATTTGGCAGTGAAGCGGCAAGGGCGGTCAGGGACTGGGCATTTGAAAATACTGAATATGACTGTTTGTATTCCTATATGAAATATACAAATGTAGGCTCATATTCTACTGCAATTGCAAACGGAATGAAAAAGGTCAAAGAATATCCCGACGAAAAAAATGTTATCTCCTATGCCTATGCTATTACACGCAAAGAGTGGGAAGAATTAAAAGGGTAAATTTGAACTTGTCGGTGAAATAAAATGATTGGAAAATTGGAATTTATGGAGGACAGTTAAATGGATGCAAATAATTTTAAATTAAAACTGGTGGAAGAAATCTCAAAATTCGATGGAATATTGGGAATTGGGCAGACAGGAGATATTAATGCCCCGCTTATCGCCGGTAAAAGTGATATAGATATGTTTATTATTTGCAAAAATGTACCTGATACCGATAGGCGTCTTTCCTTGTACAAATCGCTTGAGGGTTTATATGACAAGCTTGAAATGGAAGTTTGCTCCGGCGGAATATGGGGATATGGAGATGTATTTTATATTAATGGAATTGATATTATGCCTATGTATTTTTCTGAAACGGAAATGCAGGAATACATTGATGAGATATTAGATGGAAAACATTTGAATAAAGAGGGGAGCTTTTATCCTATCGGTCGTCTTGCAAGCATTGAGACAATTAATGTTTTATGGGAAAAGAATAATGCATGGACAAATATTGTTGATAAAGTAAGGACCTATCCTCAGGAGCTGTTTGATAAGTGGTATTCATCTGAGGTTTGTAGAATTATTGATGATGAAGATTTGGGCAGAGCAAAGCTTCGTCACGAAGTATTATTTTATCATCAGGTTGCAGAAGAGTTTTTGGATCATTTTTTACAAGCACTATACGCAAAGAACAGACGATACTTTCCAAGTCGAAAAAGAACAGAAAGTGCAATTGCCTCGTTTGAACTAAAACCGCAGAATTGTTATGACAAACTTTTGAAAATCGTTGCTTTGGGAAGTAATGAAAACACGATAGATGACTCGATCGAAGAAATGCGAAAGCTTTATATAGAATTAATTGAATTATGACAGATATGAATGATCTTCCGCCAAAAACCTACTTCCATTTTGCAGATATGACGGTTAGGTTCCTATTCTTCTTTACACAGCTGTGTGTCAGTTCGTTTGACAAAGAGATACCGTTGATTTTTACAGCAATACTGGTGTATGATTTTCGGCAACACCCACCTAGATACGTCACTTAGGCAACAAGAAAAATAAAAATATTGATTTAATCATTGATTCCCTAATAAGCAACATAACTTCGGGTGAAAAGCATTATGAAAAAACACATTGCAAACATAGTTACAAGCTGTCGGATAATATTCAGCATACTAATGCTGTTCTTTCCCACATTTTCGACTTGGTTTTATGTTATGTATCTTCTTTGCGGACTTACCGATATGGTTGACGGAACTATTGCGAGAAAAACAAATTCCGTCAGTGCATTCGGGTCAAGACTTGACACTATTGCGGATTTTATATTTGCGTCGGCGGCTTTGTTCAAGCTGCTGCCTGCGATGAATATTTCAAGGTGGATTTGGATATGGATCCTGATAATAGCAGTAATAAAAATCACAAATATCATATCGGGTTTTGTCTGCAAAAAAAGATTCGTAGCAGAACACACCGTTATGAATAAGATCACAGGATTGCTGATGTTTCTGCTGCCCTTAACATTGCCTGTTATTGAACTGAAATACAGTGCTGCAGCAGTTTGTATCATAGCAACATTTTCCGCTGTTCAGGAAGGGCATTATATCAGAACGGGACGGGATATCAAATAATTTTAAGCCTCCTTCAATTTAAAAAAGGTATTGACTCTGACATTATGGTAGGGATTATAATAGAGGTGAGCTTAAAAGCATATATCCATGGAGGTAGAAAATATGCTTAAAATCGGAGATTTTTCAAAATTGTCAAGAGTAAGTATCAGAATGCTTCGCCACTATGACGATATCGGATTGCTTAAACCTGCGGAAATTGACGAGTTTACGGGGTACAGATATTATCGTGAGGAACAGCTGTTTATTGCAGGAAGAATTGCAGCATTAAAGGACATGGGATTTGCCCTTGCCGATATTGTTCGTATCCTGGAAATATATGATGATACAGAAAAGCTTGACGGATTTCTGCTTGCAAAACAGGAGGAACTGGCAGTCCTTGCAAAACAGACGGAGTATAAGCTGATGCTGCTTGATACCGCCCGAAATAGACTAAAAAAGAAACAGAATATTAGCATCAACGTTACTGTAAAGACAATATCCGAAAGATATGCAGCCACTGTACATACAGTTATTCCGCATTACGAGGACGAGGGTATGGCGTGGGAAATGTTCCGTGAGTGTCAAAAACCTCTTGTGCCGTCCGATCCATGCCTTGCCGCCACAGAATTTCTTGACGAGGAATACATGGAAGAAAATGTTGAGATAATCGCATGGATGACGGTCAAAGGAACATACTGTGATACCGAGCATATCAAATTCAAAACGCTTCCTTCAGTTAAGGTCGCAAGCTGTGTGATAAAAGGCGGCTATGAACAGATGAATGACGCCATAGCAACGATAGTTTCATGGATAAATGCCAACGGATATAAGGTTTCGGGGCATATGTTCAATATCTATCATGTAGGTCCTGCACAGACGAAAAATCCCGACGAGTATGTTACAGAGGTTTGTTTCCCTATCTAAAAATTCAACTTAACGGAGGAATTAATATGGCTTTTGATTTTAAGAAAGAGTATAAAGAGTTTTATATGCCAAAGAACACCCCTGAGATAGTAACCGTTCCAAAGGCAAATTACATCGCCGTCAGAGGGAAAGGCAATCCCAACGAAGAAGGCGGAGCATATCAGCAAGCAGTCGGCGTTTTGTATGCAGTAGCCTATACTCTGAAAATGAGTTATAAGACAGATCACAAAATCGAGGGATTCTTCGAGTATGTTGTACCGCCGCTTGAGGGATTTTGGTGGCAGGATAATGTTGATGGAATTGATTACAGCGATAAATCCACCTTTAACTGGATCTCTGTCATTCGTTTGCCCGATTTTGTTTCCAAAGAGGATTTTGAATGGGCAGTGGAAACAGCTTCCAAAAAGAAAAAAATTGACTGTTCATCAGCGGAATTTTTGACTGTTGAAGAGGGCTTGTGCGTTCAGATAATGCACCACGGTCCCTTTGACGATGAACCCGCAACTGTTGCTTTAATGGACGAATATTTAAAAGCAAACGGGTATGAAAATGATATTACCGACAAACGCTTGCACCACGAAATATATATGTCAGATGCAAGAAAGGTTGCTCCCGAAAAATGGAAAACAGTCATCAGACACCCAATAAGGAAATTGTAAAATTTCATTGAGGAAAAAATATTACTGAATTATTGACCACATTTCCAGAATGCTGCATAACAAAAGCGGCCGAAATCGCCTTTCGGTCGCTTTTTTTCTTGCTGTTTGGTTAATTGAAAAGTGATATTTGCGTAAAACTTTTGTTATGTCAAATCTTTTCAACGGGTATCCATATCTCGCAGTAGCTGTCCTCGGGAGGGTCGCAAGGCGGAGTGTACATTTCAATATCGTAGCTTCCTGAGAGCTTGTATTCCTTGCAGTTGGGGAGCCATTCGCTCCAGATTTTTGTGTTCACGCCCTGCAAGGTTTTCAGTTTGCACGGGAAAATTGCCCATGTTCCTGCGGGGATAAATCTTGTAACAAGACCCTCGGACACTTCACGGCAAGGGTCATAGTTATCTGCAATCAGATACTCGAAATCCTTTCCTTCGCCGTTAAGACATACGCCGTACAGACCGCACACAGTCCTTCCCTCGCCCTCACTGAGATGTTCATCCCAAAACTTCGGTATCTCAGCATAGCAAGTGTCCGCATTGAACATTTTCGACTTGCCCATTACCGTAAATGCCGCTTTTTCAACAATTTTGTAATCCATCATAGTACCGCCCTCCAATGTTAGCTTTATTCTCACAGGTGCAAAGGATCTCAGATTTGTGCCCTTTTCTTTTGCAGCCGAGGGAGAAATTCCGTGAAATTTTGTGAATGCCCGTGCAAAGCTGTCTGGTGAATCGTAGCTGTATTTTACCGCAACGTCAATTACCCTTGCATTGTCCGCAGAAAGCTCCTGTGCCGTAAGAGTCAGCCTGCGATTGCGGATATATTCGCCCACAGTGAAGCCACACAGCGCACTGAATATCCTCTGGAAGTGGAAATAAGAAACATACGCCTTTGCGGCAATATCCTCTATCTGCAGATCTTCCGTAAGATTATCCTCGATGTACTGCACAGCGCTTTGAATTCCTTCTGCCCAGCCGTTCATTCTATCACGTCCTTTCCCATCTACTGTATTCATTATATCAGCTTGATTGAAGTGTTTCCCGACATTTTGTGCTTTTAGCTGTCAAATACTTTTAATATTCATAGTATAACCCCATTTGTCTGTGCTGTCAAGAACTGCAATACGACGTTTTTATGTTCGGCCAGTGCCTTTTGATTTGAATTTTCACCCTGATTATTGTTGTAACATTGCTTTCAGTCGCTTTGAGTAATCCTGCAAATCCTGACAGGCATCAAAGCACATCTGATTGTAACAAATTTTATAGATTTATTATTTCACATTTTGCACGTTTCATCAACGGATAGCAGGTCTTTATCTGTATTTGTTTGATATTTGCACGCAGGGGCGTAATGGTTGTAGTAATGTAAAGAGGAGCGTGAGTTTTTGCCCACGCTCCCCGATAAAATGGAAGTTGTCGTATTCCTATTATTACTTCAATTCTTTGACATACAACCGGTCGGTTCCGTTTCCATAATTAACAATATCTTTTAGATAACGGTAACCATATTTTTCGTACAGTCCGATATGCTCCGATGGAATATAAGTCCTGTCAAATCCGTTATCTTTTGCATATTCGTTTGCAAAAGCTATCAGTTTTTCACTGATCCTATGTCCACGGTAATCTTCCGAAACAAACACACTTGAAATCCACGGAAATATTTCGGGCAGCGGATAATAATCCGTCTTCATTATAGTTGTCATTCCTACGATTTGACCGTCTGCAATTGCAGCAAATACTGTTTCCCAATCGGTAAATTCCCATGTATGAAGCATCTGCAAAATATGCTCTTTTACATCTTCCCAGGAAAAATGTTCAACAAAACGGATAAGCTTTTCAGCCAAGTCGGTATCTTTGTCAACTTTTCTTATCTCTAATGCGCCAATATCTAAAGCTTTTCCAACCAGACCAAAGTGCTGCTCCACTTTTCTTACTGTATCATCAATTGTACTGTTTACGGTTCTTTCGAGCCAGAAATAGTTACTGCCTTTGATATCGGTGCATCTTTTTTCATTAATGCTTTTCAAGGTCGCATTACATATTGCCTTTGCTTTTTCGGTATCAGATGTGCTGTTTATAAAATTGCTGAAGCCTTGATGATCGGGACGATTACAGTAATCATCAACTAAATTCGATGGGTCTTTTATCAAAAAGGCTATTCTTGACCTTTCCGTTAATCTGTCAGCTTCTTCTACTGTCAAATGACAGTCGCATATTACAATTTGATTTTGTGAAAGACGTATCAGATCCAATAAAACAAAATCCAATTGCTCTCTTGTGTTATCTATCAGCCATTTTTTGTATTCCTCCACAGAACGCCCGAAAAACTCATCGGCATCTTTAAAAGCCTTGTTCATTGACGGCTGAAATTCGGGAACTGAAATTTCCCTATGCTTTGCGAACTGCTCATCAATATCATAAACTAATAAGCCGTGCCGTTTGGCTAACTCCCGTGAGATTGTTGTCTTTCCGCCGCAGGGTGTACCTGTTATGAAATATACATTTTTCAAATATTCTTTGATTACATTATCCTGAAATATCATTATAATAACTCCTTATATAAATAGTTCTTTGCATTTCATTTGTACACAAAACTATTTACATAGTTCCATGTACTCAGATATTTCTTGTTCGTAAGAATGTCACCATATTCCACGCCTCCTCAAATTTCAGTTGTCGGGCAGTTTGTTTCCAGATTTATTCCATTATACCCCAAATTATAAATATAGTCAGGGTCAGAACAAACAGATTTATCATAACAAATACGCTCCTTTCGGAAAAGGCCGAATAATGCCCACCAAAAAAGAATATAGAATTTATATATTACGTTTTGATGGTTTCATGAGCGGATAGCAGGTCATTATCTGTATTTGCTTGATATTTGCACGCAATGGTGTAATGGTTGTAGTAATACGAAAAAGAAGCGTGAGTTTTTGCTCACACTCCCCGATAAATTGGAATTTTTATCAATGTGGAATGTGAAAAGTGGAAAGTGGAATTATTGTGCTGCCTACAACAGAGAATTGATATTCGTAGGTTCAGCCGAGACCATAAATTTCACTTTTCACTTTTCACATTTAAAAGACAACTTCCGATATGTCGGGCAGTTTAGCTGCCCGATTTATTCCATTATACCCCAAAATATAAATATAGTCAAGGGGAGAACAAACAGATTTATCATAACAAATACGTCCCTTTCGGAAAAAGCCGAACGAAACCCACCAAATAAATTTTATGGATTTATATATCACGTTTTGCAAGTTTCATCAACGGATAGTTGGTCTATATCTGTATTTGTTCGATGTTTGCACGCAAGGACGTAATGGTTGTAGAAATGCAAAAAAGGAGCGTGAGTTTTTGCTCACACTCCCCGATAAATGCAATTTATATCGCTTGCCCGATATAGAAGACATAGCCATAATGCTGTTTATATTTCATAAATAATTCGACCTCATGTCGATTCATTTCTGCATATTGCTTCATGGTATCGCTCTGAGGATATTTGAGCATCAAATTCTGAATGGCAGACTCTCTTGGAAAGAAATAGTTGTCAGTCCAACATTCCTCGGGCAATATAAACGAAGCAATGAACTTATAGCCGCAGTCCTGCATGATCTCAATGTTTTTTTCTACAGGATCGATATGCGATCCCGCATCAGACCAGAACTGTTCAACAATAGGCGGATGTTCTTTCGTTATCCAGGACGGGCACGTCACTGCAACATAACCGCCGTGTTTGAGAAAATCATGCCAATAACGTAGTCCCTTTTCAAAACCGATATTGTCGATGGCACCTTCTGACCAGATAAGATCAAAGTAATTCTTCCGAAAAGGCAGATCCTCCATATTGCCGACAATGCCGTTAACTCTGCCTTTAAGTCCCTTGCTTTTTGCTTTCTCCATGAGCCGATCAATAAAGTCGGGAAACATATCTAATCCTGTAACGACTCCGGGTAAATTTTCCGCTAATTGCAAAGTTTGTCCGCCGGAGCCGCAGCCTAAATCTGCGACCTGTTCAAACTGTTTCAACGATCCCAAAAATCCAAGAGCCTGCTTCATTGTTTCGGGGCTTCCCGGTCCCTGCCGTTCCAACCCGATGTGTGTTTCAAGTAACAAGTCAATAAAAGATGGTTGTTTGCTTTCCATTTTTTGTCCTCCATATATTCTGATTTTGTCGGACTGTTTACCCGACAAATTTTCCAAAACTATTATACCATATCCGCATAGAAAAAAACAAGTGACTTTGGCTTACTTCTTCTGTTTTTATGACAATAATATGCGTTCGATCAAAGGCAAAAATTAAACAATTATTTAATAAACTTTAAAATCTTTTGATAAGGGCGGTATCCTGTTGACATTTGAAATGATTGTTGTATAATAAATATTACAAGTGTAAGATTTAGAAAGGAGGCGTACTTATGTCTGACTTACCTCAGATTTCAGATGCAGAGTTTGACGTAATGAATATTATCTGGAAGTATGCACCAATTAACACGAATGACATTGTTGAGCGTCTGTCTAAAAATAAAGAGTGGAGTCCTAAGACTATTCAAACAATGCTTATTCGTTTGGAAAAGAAGGGCGTTATTGCTCATGAGAAAGATAGCCGTATGTTTGTATATTTCCCACTAATAAAGAAAGAAGAGTACCTTGAGGCAGCAGGCAAAAAATTTGCTAATCGCTTTTTTGATGGAGCGGTTGATCAAATGGTGGTAAGTCTGCTAAATCAACATGATTTAACGACAGAAGAAATCAATGATTTGCAAGCTATTTTAGATGCGAAGCGTAAAAATAGGGGGTAAACATTATGTTTCTCACTCGATTTTTAATAGGAAATATCAGTAATGTCATTTTAGCAGCGATTGTGGTACTGCTCAAGAAGTTACTGAAAGACAAAATTACTCCGAAATTCCATTATTATATTTGGTCCGCACTTTTGCTGTCGTTGATTGTCGTACTTATTCCGAATAGATTTATGTTTTCTGCGAAACTGAATACTATTACTCAAGAGGTCACATCTCCCACAATTAACAATCTTTCTCCGTCGGATATGCCAAGTGATTGGCGTTATGATTTTACTGAAATAATTGATAGTTTCAGCAGTGACAGTTCAATGCCGATTTTAATAATAATTTGGGTAGTTGGTGCTTTGGCAGTTATGGGTTTCTATTATATAGGCCATAGGAAGCTCCGTACAATTATACGCTTTTCTGAAGCACCGTCAGATGATATGATCAAAATATTTGACGATTGCCGCAAACAGATTTCTGTCAAAAAAAATATTCATCTGATTCTATCACGCTTGGTTACCGCTCCATTAACCTTTGGCTGCAAAACCATTTATGTTGCTCTTCCCGAAGATATAATAGAAAAATCATCTCAAACAGATATTGAACACATTTTGTTACACGAGCTTACTCACATTAAACATAAAGATACATGGGTTAATTTTTTCTTCTGTGCAGAGCAAGTTGTTTATTGGTTTAATCCGATTGTGTGGTGGGTTTTTTCTCAGATGCGGCGAGATCGTGAAGTGTATTGCGATTGGGCGGTTTTAAATACCTATCCTACGGAGGAGGAACGCCTATGTTATGGTGAAACATTGATACAATTTGCAGGAAAGAAAAATAACACTATTATATATACAGCAAATGGATTATTTTCAAGTAAGGCACAGATCAAATATCGCATTGAACGGATAGCAAATTACAAAAGGGAAACTTGGCGTTCGCAGGTTTTGGGGCGTATGTTACTTGTTGGTCTGTCATTTGCGGCATTGGCTCAGAACGGCGTTTTAAGTGCCTTTGCTTCTGATTTTGGACTATCATATCAACCAAACCATACAATAAATATCACGGAAGCTGATTATAGTGACCTGTTTAACGAAATATCAGGGTGTGCTGTTATTTTTGATACACAATCAAATGCCTATTCAGCATATAATGTTCCAATAATAACTAAAAGAGTTGCGCCTTGCTCGACATGCAAAATATATAGTGCGATCAATGCCTTAGAACATGGCTTTATAACCCCGGAGAATAACACTTTAATGTGGGATCATATCAACCGAGAATTTTCTGAATGGAATAGTGATCAGACGCTCCGTACTGCAATTCGGAATTCAACCAACTGGTATTTTCAAGCATTAGACCGATATTCCGGAGCTGATATGCTGGAACAGTTTTATAATAGAATTGGATATGGAAATGGCTGCATCGGAAATGATACCGCATATTATTGGAATGGAAGCAGCCTGAGAATATCTCCATTGGAACAGACTGAATTACTTGTAAAGTTTTATAACAATGAGTTCCTGTTTAAGGAAGATAATTTAGATGCAGTCAAAGATGCTTTGTACATATCTGATTATAACGGAAATAGGTTATACGGTAAAACCGGCACAGGGAAAAAAGGAAGTAATGATGTTATGGGGTGGTTTGTCGGATATGTTGAAACCGATAATAACACCTATTTCATTACAGTGTGCTTGCAGGATGAAGCCAATGCCAATGGTAATAATGCTGCAGAAATTGCATATTCAATTTGTGATAAACTCGGAATCCAACTTTACTAAACAAATGAGCTGTTAGAGGTTTATTCTCAACTGCTGACAGCTTATTTTAACAGAGTCATATCTTACAAATGTAATACTAAACGAAAGGATTTTTATGTTTACAAGATTATTGAAAAAATACCGTGAATGCTGCCCGTTAATAGCAGCTGTTTTCATTTCAGGCTGCACTTACTTAGTGAAAAATAATATGAATTTACACTTACGATATGTGCCTATGTTGATTATAGTTTGGTTTTGGGTTATTGCACTTATACTGTTTACTTCGTGGATAGCAGCAAGAATATACAAGTTGTTTCATCAAAAAGATGATCCTTGCAGATCTGCTCATATTAACGTATCGGTTGTTCTATCGTGCTTTTTTTGTGTGGCGGGATTGTTTTATACGCTCTTTGTTTTGCAGCCTGAACAGGAAATAGAAAGGTATAACACAAAAATGGTTGCATGTACCGATAGAGGATCTAACAAATATACTTACTACTATGAATATGTAAACGCTTTGTTTTATGGACAATATCTTGGGGCGGAATACTACGGAGATTTTCTTGACAATAGTGATTTTCCAATTGAATGGGAGTTTTACGATAAATTTGGAAACTTAATTGATCGCAGCTCTTATAAAAATGATTTTGATTTTAGCGACAAATTGTACGAGGAAGATACATCGGAGATACCGCCTGACGATATTCTGACACAAGAGTCCGAGATCAAGAAGTTCAATATAGAGATCATGGAAAACAGGGAAAAAGAACTTGTCTTTTCTATTTCTATTGACGATTATATCGACTGTTATAACGGTCATTATTGGCAGGATAAATACAAACGCTATTTATTACCGGCAAAAGAATGGAAAACATGGACGGAAGAAACCTCTATTCACTCTGCATATGAAACGAGATTTTATTTTTTCACGGAAGATGAAAAGAGATGGCCGCTTCCCACCATAAAAGTGTATGCCCCGACTAATGCTGATTATATACAGGAAATAAATATAAACTTTGATTGGCATAGTTACACAGCACCTATGTACGATCTGTATAAAGATATGTGCTTTTACACATTGAAAGTCTTTTTTCCTAATTATTCTGACGAACAAATTATAAGTCTATATTCCAAAGCAATTGACTCGGGATATGACCACGTATTTCCCTCTGATGAATGGTACAGCAGTTATTCTGTCCCATATGCAGTGTTCTATAAGGACAATATAGCTGTATATTCATATTTTGCCATCGGAAGCAGTCAAAGCCTTTGTATTATCCCGGTGACACAAGAAACCATAAATACTTTAAGACAAAAGGGTGCTGAGATATATGAAATTTTATAAACGCAAAATTGGATCGAAATCTGCATGTAAATATCAAACGCTGCTGCTCTCTTTTTGCTTTTCACTAATTCTTTTTTCAGCGGGCTGCAGTGGTATTTATGAAATGTCAGCTATTACAGAAACAGAAGGCACAGAATTTATTGAACAAAGTGAGGTTATCGAAAATAATTCGCCGTTTCCCTACTCTCAACGCATTGATGTCGATGCCCAAACAAGAGGGAAATTACAGATTGAATGTGAAGAGATTGCTTCACTTTGTAATGACTTGATAGTAAACGGAAAAAAAGAAACCTTGCAATTCTTTCCATATGACACAATATTGACGCAAACGGCAATTGATGAGGTGGAAAGCTTACTTTCTGAGTTCGGTTACGCCGTTATTAATAGTGATAGTGTTTATCCTGAATATCTTGAAAATTCAAATGGATTGAAGCGTTTTTATGAATTAGCAAATGAAGGCGAAAAATCAGAACAAAGTTTGGCTTTAGTTTCTGAAAACAGAACTATATATTACTTTACTTTTCGTTATGACGGAGAAGAAATGTACCATATTATCACATCTATTATTTGGGACGAAAATGGAGAATACAACATCTCAGCTCCGGCTATGAATCAGCTGATCGATTGGGGCATGACATATAATGAATGCTTCTACTATCAGATCTATCCTCTTGACCGTCATTGGAGTGCTTGTAGTTTTGTACGCTTGCAATCGGTAGATAAAGACCTATATGATTTATATGCAGAATACCTATCACCTGCCGGTTATCCAAGCGGCGTTTTTACAAAAGATTGGGATAGACAAAGCTACAAAGAAATATGTTTTAATGACTTGTTTGAACCATTTTATACGGCGGTGTATGGTGATTATGTGTATTCTGATGATTATGAGAGGTGCACAGATATGTCGTGCCGCCTCATTCCTGCAAAAATTTTTGAGGATACTATCCTCCGTTATTTTGACATTCCTTTGGAAGATTTCAGAACTTTATCGCTCTATATAAGCGACACTAATTCCTATCCGTGGCAAGAGTGTAATTGTTATAATGTAATTTATTGTCCAAAGCTTACGCCGGAAGTTAAGGAGAAACGGGTTAATGAGGATGGCACTATTACCATAGTTGTAGATGTACTATGCTTTGATTATAAATGCTTCCCTCGGTTTACTCACGAAATTACAATTAAACCAATTAGTGATGGCAACTTTCAATACATAGAAAATCATGTAACCTATACGGATGAACATGGTGTGC
Organism: uncultured Ruminococcus sp.; assembly: GCA_964540575.1. Lineage (GTDB taxonomy): Bacteria > Bacillota > Clostridia > Oscillospirales > Ruminococcaceae > UMGS1889. The sequence goes on along the minus strand of CAZINI010000040.1, from coordinate 1,502 downwards.
CGGATACCACACCTCGGTTAGCAGCACAGAGGAATAAATGATGTGAGCAAAATTGTTCCGTATCCCTGATTCAATAAATTCAATGCTTATTTTGCTATAGGTTACTTGATGAATTGAAAAAAGCTGATTTCAAAAAAATATATTATGATGGAATGACCTTCTGATGAAGGCTTATAAAAAAGGAGAATGCATATGAAAGCAATGAAAAGCGATTGGTATAAAAAAATCTGGACACTTGATATCAAAGATCAGTCCTGGGTGGAGGATACGAAGCGTCAGGTAGATTTTCTTATAGAAAAATTAGGACTTATCGGTGGAGAAAGAATACTCGATCTTGCCTGCGGATTCGGACGCCATTCACTTGAGTTGGCACGCCGCGGCTTTGATGTGACGGGCGTTGACATCACTCCCGAGTACATAAAATATGCTTCGGAACAGGCGAAAAATGAAAAGCTTAACGCTCGGTTCATCTGCTCGGATATACGTGATGTGAGCTTTGAAAATGAATTTGATGTCGTGCTTAATATGGCTGACGGTGCGGTGGGATATCTTGAAAACGATGATGAAAATCTGAAGATATTCGCTGTCGTTTCAAAAGCTTTGCGTTCGGGCGGAAAGCATTTTATGGACATTATGAACGGAAGCTATGCCGAAACTCATTTCCCGTGCAAGCTGTGGGACTCGGGAGAAAAATGCCTTACATTATCCAATTTTGAATGGAACAGCGAAACGAAAACGCTTATTTACGGTCAGCTTGATTATCATTACGGTGAAGCTTTGCCAAAGCCCGAAATGACAGAAGGAAATCCTATCAGATTATATTCCCTTGATGAAATAAAGAAGATCTTTTCATCTCTCGGAATGGAGGTATATGACAGCTATTCGGATTTCGGCGGCAAACCGTCCTCAGATAACGATATTCAGTTAATGGTTTGTTCGCAGAGAACAGTGTCCGAGAAAAAGCTATGACCGCAGAACCACTATATATCGAATTGTACAGGTCTTAAAAACAAACCGTGTAAATGATTTCCCCACACAATTTTAACCACAAAAGTCCAGCCAAAAAACCGCCCCAACGCAGGCTACAGAATAAAACGGCAAAGAGCAGTAGCAGAAATGTTACTGCTCTTCTCATTCTTCACCGAATATTCCCAGAGCCGTGGAATACGCCTAAGAGGGGTGTCAGACTACTTAAATCTCTTCCCAAGATTCGGACTATACTCCCCCTCAGAGGTCCCTGACCCGTTATAAATCATCTCACCCATTCTTTCCTTTTTCCTTTCCATATCCATCTTCTTAAGGATCTCATTAACCTTCTTGTCAGCAGCTCTATTAACACGCTCATCGAATTCTTCTTCCTTTTTGCTCAATATAGCATTTCTCTCGGCAATCGATGCTCTGTCAGCTTCGTTCTGCTTTCTTTCTTGTGCATTTGCTTCAGCGTCCAGCTTGTTCTTTTCCTCTTCACGCTTGTTTTCTTCTGCTTTATGCTTGAGCATTTC
>CAZINI010000039.1:0-29359 GCA_964540575.1 uncultured Ruminococcus sp. | reverse complement strand
CCCGACAAATTTTTTGCGGCACCGCACACGGAATGTTTTACACGGCTTTTGTTGTATTTGGGAGATAGATGCTTTACTGTTTCTTTTGTGTGCGGTGCTTTTTGACTGATTTGTTTGTGGTTTTTTATGTTGGCTGAGTGTGGATTGTTAGCTGCGGATTTCGCCCGTTGCGACGGGCGACAAGGTGGCTCTGCCCCCTTGACCCCTGCAGCCTTTGTAAAGGCTGGCGAAACTTTTATATAAAATTATTTGCTTTTTTCTCCGATATATGCTATACTTGTAAATGAACTTAAATCTGTTCATCGAAAGGAATGTGTTAAATGAAAACTATCGGAATAATTGCGGCAATGCCCTCGGAAATAAAGGATATTCGTGAAGCCCTCGGAAATGCCGAGATAGTAAAAAAAGCAGGCTATGACTTCAATATCGTAAAGCGTGACGATGTTACCGTTGTAAACGTCTGCTGCGGTATCGGCAAGGTGAATTCCGCCGTATGTGCACAGGTGCTTATCGACAATTTCAGTCCCGACTATCTTATCAACTGCGGAATTGCGGGGGGAATGTCAACAGACGTCAAGATATGCGATATTGTTATCTCCAAAGACCTTATGCATCACGACCTGCTGCCCAGATTTCTTGCGGAATATCCCCCCTATCACAATACCTTTGAAGCTGACGATTTCCTGATAAAGACCGCCGAAGCGGTTTGCTCGGAGCTTGGGTACAAGTCCCATATCGGACGGATAGTTTCGGGTGAACAGTTCATTTCCGATTCCGCTGTAAAGGCACAGATAGCCGACGAGTTTTCTCCTCTTGCGGTGGATATGGAGTCCTCCGCCGTGGCTCATTGTGCATACAGAAATTCTCAGCCCTTTGTAACTATCCGCTGCATTTCCGACAATGCGGACGATGAGGGCGAAATGACCTTTGACGAGTTTGAGAAGGTGGCTGCAAAGCGTGTTGCCGATGTTACACTGAAAATTATTGATACCGTAAAATAATTCCCCGAATGTCCTCATACAAACGAGAACCGCCGCACACAGGAAGAAGTGTGCGGCGGTTCTCATTGGGTTGAAAGGGGATGTGTATATCAATTAATTGGAAGTTGCTTCTCCTAAGGTAAGCTCAAGGTCAAGCTCGCTGCCGTCCCTGTAAACGGTGATGGTAACGGTATCGCCTGCGGCGTATTTGTCCTTGATCTTGTTCAGCTCGTCCATGGTCTTGACGGCTGTTCCCTCGATGCCTACGATAATATCGCCCACTTTTGCACCTGCTTCATCGGCGGCAGAGCCGGGTTCGATAAATCTTACCATAATGCCTTCGGGAATGTCGTAATAGCGGGCTGTTCTCTGGTTAATGTCCTCGCCTGTAATGCCGATAAGAGGTCTGCCCGTAACGTAGCCCTTGTTGATAAGGTCGTCTATGATAGGCTTTGCTTCGTTAATGGGGATAGCGAAGCCTATTCCCTCGACCTGGCTGGAAACTATTTTGTTGGAGTTGATGCCGATCACCTGACCGAAGCTGTTGATAAGGGGACCGCCGCTGTTGCCTGGGTTGATGGCGGCGTCGGTCTGGATAAGGCTCAGAGAGTCGTTGTCGGTGGTGATGGTTCTGTTAAGTGCGGAGATTATTCCGCAGGTGGTGGAACCGTAAAGCTCGAAGCCCAGCGGATTTCCGATAGCAACTGCAAGCTCGCCCTCCTCCAGCTCATCGCTGTTGCCGAATTCGGCGGGGACAAGGTCAATGCCTGCGGGGTCTATTTTCAGAACGGCGAGGTCGGTCTTTGTGTCTGCACCGATTATCTCCGCTTCGTGTTCGCTCTGGTCGCTGAGGACTACGGTGACTTTTTTGGCGGTTATCTTAGTGCCGTATTCGCTGTTAACGACAACGTGGGCGTTGGTGATAATGTAGCCGTCCTTGGACATTACTATTCCCGTGCCCGTGCCTATGGACGTTCCCGAGAGATAGGAAAATCCCGAATCAATTACAAACTCTGAGGATATTCCCACAACAGACGGTTTAACCTTCTTGACAATATCGGGGACGCTCATTTCGCTGCCCTTGTTGGCAAGCTCAAGCATACTGTGATATGCTTCGCCCGACGCTGCTGTGGTAACGGCGGTATCGGCGGGGGCGGCTGCGGCTTCGGTTTGAGCGGCTGTTGTTTCGTTTGCCTGTGCAACAATGGAGGTATCGGGGGCAGCGTTCCTTTCGGTGACCAGCTTATATCCGCCGATAGAGCCTACGGAAACAACCGCCATCAGAGCGATAAGTCCCAGCACCTTTTCCTTTGTGCCGTGATGCTTCGGCTTGGAATTTTGGGGATCTAATTCGTCCTCGGGGTAATAGGATATTTCGTTTGTATCGGGTTTTCTGAATTCGTTGTTATCAAACATATATATCATCCTTTCGGTTGTGGTTTTGTTTCATTCACTATATATTATTTTACCCCGAAATGTGATAATTTTATGATAGCAAACGGTAAAAAATCCGAAAAATAGCTGACAGCACGGCAAAGAAAAAGATAAAAGTTTCGTCCACCTTTCTCAAAGGTGGCAGGGTCAAGGGACGGCGTCCCTTGTCGCCCGTCGCAACGGGCGAAACTCCCTTTCCAGCTGCTAACAAATACAGCATTCTCACAGTAAAAAACCACAAACAAATCAGCCCAAAAGCACCGCACACAAAAGAAACAGTAAAGCATCTATCTTTCAAACAGAACAAAAGCCGTGTAAAGCAGATACGGTGTGCGGTGCCGCAAAAAATTTCTCGGGGTTAACCCCCGAGAAATTTTTTGCCCCCGCCGACGCTGTCAAGCGGCGGAAAAACCTGTGGTTATTGCTATTTTACAACAAAACTCCAAACTGCCGTTTGATACTTGCCGCAAACCATCAAATGCTGTAGAAATTGGGGACGGGTCCCCCGTCCCCGAGGGCAAAAAATCGGTCGGGGGATTAACCCCCGTTCGATTTTTTGCGGCACCGCACACTGTATCTGCTTTACACGGCTTTTGCTGTGTTTGTTGGATAGATGCTTTAATGTTATTTTTGTGTGCGGTGCCTTTTTGGGGCTGATTTGTTTGTGGTTTTTACTGTTACGAAGTTTTGGGCGTTAGCGGCTGGGAAGGGTGTTTCGCCCGTTGCGACGGGCGACAAGGTGGCTCTGCCCCCTTGACCCCTGCAGCCTTTGTAAAGGCTGGCGAAACTTTTGTATTCGCTTTTTTCTCCCAACCTCTTGAATTATCCCCGATAATATGCTAAAATAATACTATATTTATAAAATCGGAGGAATGTCACTATGTTTACAAATACACCCGCCGTTAAGCTTGGAATTGCCGCTGTTTCCAGGGACTGCTTTCCGAAATCCCTTTCCGAATCCCGAAGAATAGCTGTCTGCAATGCATTTCGGAGCAAATACGGCGAAATATGCGAATGCCCCGTTGTAGTCGAAAATGAAAAGGATATGCTCGCCGCTCTCGATTGGCTGAAAAAAGAGGGCTGTAATGCTTTGGTCGTATATCTTGGAAATTTCGGACCCGAAAGCTCCGAAACACTGCTGGCAAAATATTTTGACAGCCCCGTTATGTTCGCCGCCGCTGCCGAGGAGGACTGCGGAAGCTGTTTATGCGACAGCCGAGGCGACGCATACTGCGGAATGCTCAACGCAAGCTACAATCTATCTCTTCGGGGAGTTAAGGCTTACATACCCGAATATCCCGTTGGAACGGCTGACGAGGTCGCCGATATGATAGCTGAGTTTATCCCCGTGGCAAGGACGGTCATCGGTCTTAAGAGCCTTAAGGTAATAAGCTTCGGACCTCGTCCTCAGGATTTTCTTGCCTGCAATGCACCTATAAAGCAGCTTTACAATCTCGGCATTGAGATAGAGGAAAACTCCGAGCTTGACCTGTTTGCCGCATTCAATGCTCATGCAAACGACCCCCGCATTGCCGAAGTCGCTGAGGATATGGCAAAGGAGCTGGGTGACGGAAATAAAATGCCCGGTATCCTGCCGAAGCTTGCTCAGTATGAGATAACTCTTCTTGACTGGATGGAAGAACACAAGGGTTCAAGAAAATACGTTGTTTTCGCAAATAAGTGCTGGCCGTCCTTCCAGACACAGTTCGGCTTTGTTCCCTGTTTTGTGAACAGCCGTCTGGCGGCAAGGGGAATTCCCGTTGCATGTGAGGTGGATATTTACGGTGCTGTCAGCGAATATATCGGTGCATGCGTTTCCGAAGATGCCGTTACACTGCTTGATATTAACAATTCCGTTCCCGCAAATATCTACAATGAGGACATAAAGGGCAAGTTTGATTACACCGCAAAGGACGTATTTATGGGATTCCACTGCGGAAACACACCGTCCTGCAAGCTGGTCAAGTCCGAGATGAAATATCAGCTTATCATGCACAGAGGTCTTGAGCCGGACAAGGAGCCTGATATTACAAGAGGTACTCTTGAGGGCGATATTGCTGCGGGGGATATTACATTCTTCCGTTTACAGTCCACTGCCGAGGCGGGACTGAGAGGATATGTTGCCGAGGGCGAGGTGCTGCCTGTGGCTACACGTTCATTTGGTTCGATAGGCGTTTTCGCTATCCCCGAAATGGGAAGATTTTACCGTCATGTCCTTATTGAGGGACGTTATCCCCATCACGGTGCGGTTGCATTCGGACATTACGGCAAGGCTATCCACAGCGTATTCCGTTATCTCGGTCTTGAGGATATTGGTTTCAATCAGCCCAAGGGTATGCTGTACAAAACGGAAAATCCTTTTGCATAATGGAAACGGTAAGAAAAAGGATATTGTTTTCGGGAAGAGTCCAGGGCGTCGGCTTTCGCTGGAGATGCAGTGTTATTGCCGATTCCCTGAGATTGACGGGCAGAGTCCGCAACCTGTATGACGGCAGAGTCGAAGCCGAGCTGCAGGGGGACGAGCGGGCGATATACGAACTTATTTCCCGAATGAAAAATCAGCGTTTTGTTGATATTGAGGATATTGACATACGGGATATTCCCGTAAAAGATGAAACGGGATTTACGATAATTGACTGAATGGAGGATTTCACTTGAATTTAAAAGGAAAAAGCTTTTTGAAGCTTCTGGATTTTACACCCGAGGAAATTACGGGATTTATCGACCTGGCGGCTGAACTGAAAGCAAAGAAAAAGGCGGGCATAGCTCACGACGTTTTAAAGGGCAAGAACATTGCCCTCATATTTGAAAAGACAAGCACAAGAACACGCTGCAGCTTCGAGGTGGCTGCCCGTGACCTGGGAATGGGCGTTACATATCTTGACCCCACAGGCTCACAGATAGGCAAAAAGGAGAGCATTGCCGACACGGCGAGAGTTCTCGGCAGAATGTTTGAAGGTATCGAGTATCGTGGCTTCGGTCAGGAGATAGTGGAGGAGCTGGCGAAATATGCGGGCGTTCCCGTCTGGAACGGTCTGACCGATGAGTATCACCCCACGCAAATTCTGGCGGATTTCCTCACCGTAAGAGAGCATTTCGGAAAGCTTAAGGGTATCAATTTCGTGTATATGGGCGATGCCCGTTTCAATATGGGCAATTCGCTGATGGTGGGCTGTGCAAAGCTGGGAATGAATTTCACCGCCTGTGCCCCCAAAAAGTATTTCCCGAATGCCGAGCTGTCTGCCGAATGTGAAAAGCTGGCGGCGGAGTCGGGCGGAAGCGTTCGGTTCTGTGAGGACGTTGCCGAGGCTGTCAAGAACGCCGATGTTATCTACACGGACGTTTGGGTTTCCATGGGCGAGCCTGTGGAGGTCTGGGAGGAGCGTATCAACGACCTTTCTCCCTATCAGGTGAACAAGGCTGTTATGGATATGGCGGGGGAGAACTGTGTATTTATGCACTGTCTGCCTGCATATCACGACAGAAAGACTGCTGTGGGCAGGGAAATGTGCGACCGCTTCGGACGTGATGCTATGGAGGTCACCGACGAGGTGTTCGAGAGTGAGCGTTCTATCGTTTTCGATGAAGCGGAAAACCGTATGCATACCATCAAGGCGGTAATGGCGGCTACTCTCGGGGCGGAGTTTTAATCAAAGTGGAATGTGAAAAGTGGAAAGTGGAGTTTTTAGTGTTGAATTATGAATGTTGAAAGTTGAATTTTTGCAGATTGACGTCACATTCAACCGCAGGTAGAGAACACGCAGATACGTCATTTGCGGGGACTCAACCTGCGGTATGTTTACAATTATGAGCAATTGTCCTATAATTATCCTCAGAAAGGAGGACTTCGGTATGGATCAGGAGAAAACGGGAAAATTCATTTCATCTCTCCGAAAAGAACGGGGCTTCACCCAGGCAGAGTTAGCGGAAAAGCTGGGGATAACCGACCGTGCCGTTTCCAAATGGGAAACGGGGAAGTGTCTGCCAGATGCCGGGATAATGGTGGAGCTTTGCGAAATTCTCGGCATAAGCGTCAACGAACTCCTTACCGGAGAAAAAATTGCTATGGATAATTACAAGGAAATTGCGGAGAAAAATCTTGCGGACAGCATTCGTCTGGAAAACGAAAAGAACAAAAGGCTGACAAAGGCAGAGGAATTCATCGGCTGGCTGGGCGTGGCTGTGTCATTTATAATGATAGTCTGCGGCGTGATGTTTGCGTCGGCGGCACCTATGGCGGGACTGATACTTTGCTCGTCGGGCGGTGCGACGGTCTTAATTACGACGATTTATGCAACGCTGCTTGAATGTGACAACGGTTATTACGAATGTCAGAGCTGCAAGCATCGGTATGTTCCTGCGAGAAATGCGGTCATTTTTTCCGTCCATGTTGGCAGCGACCGTGTTATGAAATGCCCCGAATGCGGTCAGAAGGGCTGGCATAAGAAGGTTATGACGAAATAATGTGGAGAGTGGAAAGTGGAATTTTTCGGGAAATCAGCAGATAGCCATAATCTTTTTACTTTTCTCTTATCGCTTAAATTCAACTCTCAACTTTCAACATTCAACACTAAGCTTAATATTATGCAATATAAATGTATTTATACAGTTTGTAATGAATATTATGCAAAATATTGTGAATATTTTTAGATAACTCTTGACATTTCCGCATATTGGTGTATAATAAAAATAACGGCTGTTTGAATTGATTTTTCGGCGGCAATTAAAGAAATTTAGGAGGAAATTCCAATGGCAAAAGAAGTTAAAAAAGTCGTTCTCGCATATTCGGGAGGTCTGGATACTTCCATTATTATTCCCTGGCTCAAGGAAAATTACAACAACTGTGAGGTTATCGCTGTTTCCGCAGACGTTGGACAGGGCACAGAGCTTGACGGTCTGGAGGAAAAGGCTAAGAAAACAGGTGCTTCCAAGCTGTATGTTGAGGACCTTAAGAAGGAATTCGTTGAGGATTTCATTTTCCCCACACTGAAGGCACAGGCTGTTTACGAGGGCAGATACCTGCTGGGTACTTCCTTTGCCCGTCCCGTTATCGCAAAGAGAATCGTTGAGATAGCAAAGGCTGAGGGTGCCGACGCTATCTGCCACGGCTGCACAGGCAAGGGCAATGACCAGGTTCGTTTCGAGCTGGCTATCAAGGCTTTCGCTCCCGATATGACCATCATCGCTCCCTGGAGAGAGTGGGATATCAAGTCCCGTGACGAGGAGATCGACTATGCAGAGGCTCACAACATTCCTCTGAAAATAAGCAGAGAAACAAACTATTCCAAGGATAAGAACCTGTGGCACCTTTCTCACGAGGGTATGGACCTTGAAAAGCCCTCCAACGAACCTCAGTACAACAAGCCCGGTTTCTTAGAGCTTGGCGTTTCCCCCGAAATGGCTCCCGACAAGCCTACATATGTTACCATTCACTTTGAAAAGGGTATCCCCACCGCTCTGAACGGCGAAACCGTTGACGGCGTTACTATGATAGAGAAGCTGAACAAGATCGGCGGCGAGAACGGTATCGGTATCACCGATATTGTCGAGAACCGTCTTGTTGGTATGAAGTCCAGAGGCGTGTACGAAACACCCGGCGGAACTATCCTTTACGCTGCTCACGAGGTTATGGAAACCATCACTCTTGACAAGAAAACTCAGCGTATGAAGCAGAAGCTGGCTATTGAATTTGCCGATCTGGTTTACAACGGCGAGTGGTTCACACCCGTTCGTGAGGCTCTGTCCGCATTCGTTGACAAGACTCAGGAAACCGTTACAGGTGACGTTAAGCTGAAGCTTTACAAGGGCAACATCATCAACGCAGGCGTTACTTCTCCCTACACCCTTTATGATGAGGAAGTTGCAACATTCGATGCCGATGACGTTTACGACCAGTCCGATGCTCAGGGCTTTATCAATCTGTTCGGTCTGCCTACCGTTGTTAAGGCTAAGATGGACGCTAAGAGAAGCAAATAATTTCGGTTTTTCTATAAATATAAATAGGAGCACCCCACAGAGTTTTTCTGTGGGGTGCGGTTGTTTATTAGTGTTTAGTGTTGAGTGTTGAGTGTTTAGTTTAATGTGAAATGTGAAAAGAAAATCAAAAAAGACAAACAGGAAGGATATGTTTTTTTTCAATGGTGTCAACTTTAGCTGTGCCTTTTTCATAAGCAAGGGCTTCTTCAAGACCGGACACTATGCCTGAGAAAAAATCAATGCCGCTGAAATTCTTTTCGATCTCTTCATTTGAAAGGGTACTTGTAAATTCAAGATCATCCATGTCAATCACTCCATTTTTGCACTGAAATAGTTTATTCTTCCTCATTTTCCTTTGGCATATCCAGCGTCAGACGAATTTTCGAGATACTCTGCTCATTGGCTTCGGTAACGCAAATGCCGAATATCCCCGATTTGACGGTTTCGCCCTTTTCGGGGATATGTCCGAACAGCTCTATCACCCAGCCGCCAACGGAGTTTGCTTCGCTTTCGATAAGATTTTCGGGCAGGTCAAGCTCCTCCAGCATATCCGATGCGGACAGTTCGGCGGAAATATCGAAAACGTTGTCCGATACCTTTACAATTGCGGGGATGACCTCGTCGGCTTCGTCGTATATTTCGCCCACAAGCTCCTCGATAATGTCCTCCAGCGTAACGATTCCGCTGGTCCCGCCGTACTGGTCCTTGACTATCGCCATATGGACCTTGTTTTTCTGCATTTCCTTAAGCACCTCGGAAATGGGCCGCATCTCCGAAACAAAAATAGTTTTCTGGATTATCCCCGAGATGGACTTTGCACTGCTTTCCTCGTCGATAAGCATACGGAAAAAGTCACGCTCGTGGATAATTCCCACTATATTATCAATAGTATCCTCGTAAACGGGCAGACGGGAGTAGCATTCGGTCAGGAACACCTGCTTTATATCCTCGATCTCGGCGTCCTTTTCAACGGCTATTACACGGACTCTCGGGATAAGTATCTCCTGCACGGAGGTTTCGTCAAATTCCAGTGCGGAGCGGACAAGCTCGCTTTCCTGTTCCTCTAAAACGCCCTCGTCCTCGATCTCGTCAATAATGTATTTCAGCTCGTCCTCGGTAACGCTGGGGTGTTCTTCGCCGCTTTTGATAAGCTTTCCCGCCAGCCTTTTCAGCTGCATAAACAGCCATGTTACGGGCTTTAATATGACCATAAACGCCGAAAGCAGGGGAGTGTTTGACAGTGCCATTTTTTCGGCATTCTCCTTGGCGAAGGATTTCGGCAGTATCTCTCCGAAAATAAGCACCAGCACCGTCATTGCGGCGGTGGATATTGCAACGCCCTTGTCGCCGAACAGCTGAGTGCATATCACCGTTCCCAACGAAGCCGAGAATATGTTGACGATATTGTTTCCCACAAGTATGGTCGTAAGCATGTTGTCGAAGTTTTCGGCGATTTTCAGCGTTTTTTCTGCCTTTTTGTCGCCCTGATTGGCAAGATGCTTCAGCCTTATCTTATTGACCGAAGAAAACGCTGTTTCCGTCGATGAAAAAAACGCCGACAGAGCCAACAGGACGGCAATTATCACATAATTCAAAAAAATAACCTCCGTAAGTATTGTGCGTACCGCACCGATTTTAGAAATTTCTGCCATTTATATACGGCAGCATTTTCTAACATTCTATCATATTATCACTACTTTTTAAAGCAAAACATATAAAGATTTACTGTTTGTTAAAGATTTGGAAACTAATGTATAGAGGAATACCTTTAATTCCTGTGGGAAATGTGTTAAAATAATATTGTATGCTTGTCGAATAAGCAATTATTGCGGTACATAAAATACTCTAACAAGATTTGTAGGGGAAAAAGCATAGCTTTGGTTTCCCGTCCCGCATTTCACACTGAAATTGCTGAAACCGGCGGGCGGGGAGACCCCGCCCCTACAATATTATTTTATGGATCGCTATAAAATAGTATATATCCCGAAAGGAAGCCCCCCGATGATTGAAAAGCTTTTCAGAAAAATAATTTCCATATTCCCGAAGCCCATACAGGACTTATATTACAAGCTGGAATCGGTCATTCTTTACGCATTTTTTGGTGCATTGACGACTGTTGTTTCCTTTGCCGCTCAGTATCTCGCAAGCAAAGCGGGCTGTACGACTGCCGTATCTACCGTCATTTCGTGGATATGTGCGGTGACGTTTGCGTTTTTCGTAAACAAGTTTTTCGTATTCAAGGAAAACAGCAAAAACGCTGCCGATATGCTAAAACAGGCGGGACAGTTCTACGCCGCAAGGCTTGTTTCGGGGGTATTTGAGGTCGTATTTATGGTAGTGACCGTTGATAAGCTGGGTTTCAGTGAAATGCTTATGAAGCTTATTGCACAAATATTCATTCTTATTGCAAACTATCTGTTCAGCAAGCTGATAATATTTAAGAAAAAATCGGACGGCGAGGATACGGAGAAAGGAACTTCGGAAAAATGATTTGCATTACAGGCGATATTCACGGGGATATTACCCGATTTAAAAACAAAAATATAAAAAAGCTCCGCAAAAACGACGTTCTCATCGTATGCGGCGACTTCGGATTTATCTGGGACGGTACCAAAAAGGAGCAGCGTATCCTGAAAAAGCTGGGAAAAAAGCGGTATTACATACTGTTTGCCGACGGCTGCCATGAAAATTTCGACCTGCTGAACGAATATCCCGTGACGGAATTTGCAGGCGGCAAGGTCAGAGTTATCAGTGGACGGCTTATGCACGCCGAACGGGGCAGCATTTTCGAGCTGGACGGCAAAAAGGTCTTTATCTTCGGCGGCGGACAAAGCACCGACATTGACATAAGAAGCTCTGCCAAAAAATGGTGGGAAGCGGAGCTTCCCGTTGGCAGCGAGATTGCGGTCGGGGCAGATAATCTGTCAAATATTGGGAATGAGGTGGACTATATCGTCACCCACGAGCCGCCCGGGTCCATGAAGGAGCTTCTGGGCAGCGACACCCGTCAGGTCAGCGAGATGCATTCGTTTTTCGATGCGGTCAAGGAAAACTGCCGCTTTAAAATGTGGTTTTTCGGAAAATGCCACAAAAACAAGCTTATCCCTCCCAAATACAAGGCTCTTTTTGATGAGTGTTTTTTAATAAAAAAGGAAAAATAATCCGAGAAAAGCGTTCTTTTACCATTTTTAAATCGCTATAATTCGCAATTTGTAGGGCTTTGTCATATTTAGATGGAATTTTCTTCCAAAAATTTCCGAAAACCTCTTGATTTTTGGAAAAGCTTATGGTATAATATGGAAAAGATAAAAATTATGGAGGTTACAGCAATGTTAAAGAAAATTAAAGTATTGATTGGCGATAATTCTGAGGAATTCGGTGTACAAATAGCCGAATCGCTTAGAACAAGGGGATTTATTGTTAGTACCAAGCCGAAGGACGGGCTTGCCATATTCGATGCGGTAAGGGAAGAAATGCCCGATGTTGTCTTATGCGATGCTGTTTTGCCGAATTTTGACGCTGCCGAGGTCATCAGGCGTGTAAATGCGGGGGTACTTAAAAAGCCGTTTTTCATCGTAACTTCTGCATATTCCAGCCTTGCCGTTGAGCGGGAGATAACACGCAATTCCAACGCATATTTTATGCTCAAACCCTTTGACAGCGAAACTCTCAGCGAGCGGATAATTTCCCTGACCGCTATCGGAAATATGCCCAAGGGCGTTCCCGCCAACGAAAATCTGGAGCTTATCGTTACGGAAATAATCCATCAGATAGGCATTCCCGCACATATAAAGGGCTATCATTACCTCCGCACGGCTATCCTGCTTTCGGTGGACAACAAGGAAATGCTGGAAAGTGTTACCAAGCTTTTATATCCCACGGTGGCAAAGCAGTATGACACTACCGCTTCGAGAGTGGAACGTGCTATCCGTCACGCTATCGAAACCGCTTGGGACAGGGGAGATATTGACACCATCAACTCTCTGTTCGGCTACACTGTCAGCGTTGGCAAGGGAAAGCCCACAAATTCGGAGTTTATCGCTCTGATAACAGACAAGCTTCGCCTTGAATACTGCATTCGTCATCGTGAAAATGCTCTTGCGGAGAGAAATGCAGCTTCTATGATGTAATTTTTGAAAATGCTTGTGTGTGCGTATATACGAATAAAAGGACGTTCAGCCAAAAGCCGAACGTCCTTGATTTTTGTTACAACGTTAATGGGTGTCCCCGCCGAAGGCGGGGACACCCATATTAATTCAATGCCGATTGACCTATGAAATTATTAGAGCTTCCAAAGCTCCTCAGCATACTGTCTTACGGTTCTGTCGGAGGAGAATTTGCCTGCATTTGCAATGTTCATCCAGCACTTCTTGGAGAAATTCTCTCTCTGCTTGTAGTCGTACAGAGCACGAAGCTTGGTATCAACATAGCCCTCCAGGTCGGTAAGGAGGAAGTAGTTATCGGGCTTGTGCCAGCTGGTGCCGTTGATAAGGGAGTTGTAAAGCTCGCCGAACATACCCGTGTCGCCGTCGTTGAAGGTGCCGTCAACGAGAGTGTTGATTATCCTCTTAACACGCTCGTTCTTGTAGTAGATCTTCTCCTTGGGACGGTAGGTCGCACGGACTCTGTCAAGCTCCTCAACTCTTGCACCGAAGATATACTCGTTCTGCCAGCCTGCTTCCTGAACGATCTCAACGTTTGCACCGTCGAATGTGCCGAGGGTAACTGCACCGTTGAGCATAAACTTCATATTGCCCGTGCCCGAAGCTTCCAGACCTGCTGTGGAGATCTGCTCGGAAATATCAGCGGCGGGAATAAGCTTCTCGGCGTAGGAAACGTTATAGTTGGAAACGAAGATAACTCTCAGCTTATCCTTGGTATCGGGGTCGTTGTTTACGAGATTTGCCACTTCGTTGATATACTTGATGATGCCCTTTGCTCTGCGGTATGCGGGGGCAGCCTTTGCACCGAAGATGAACGCTGTGGGCTGGAGGTCGGGCAGTTTGTTTTCCTTTATCTGGAAATAGAGATCCATAATGGAGAATGCATTCAGCAGCTGACGCTTATATTCGTGCAGACGCTTTACCTGAATATCGAATACCCAGTCGGGGGACAGGTCGAAATGCTCTTTTTCCTTGATATAGTCGCAAAGCTGCTGCTTTTTCTGACGTTTAATATCCATAAAGCGGCGGATAACGTCGCCGTCGTCAACGAACCTTTCGAGATTTTTCAGCTGAGAAAGGTCGGTTATCCAACCATTTCCGATTTTCTCGGTGATAAGTGCGGACAGCTCGGGGTTGCAGAGTCCCAGCCATCTTCTGGGGGTGATACCGTTGGTCTTGTTCTGGAACTTTTCGGGATAAAGCTCATACCATTCCTTGAGGGCGTCGGTCTTGAGGATATTTGTATGCAGCTCGGCAACGCCGTTTACATATGTGCCTGCGAAAATAGCCATTCTTGCCATATGGATAACGCTGCCGTCAACGATAAGTCTGCGGTTGATGCCGTTTTCGTCAACGCCCTTTGCGGCAAGCTCCTTTTTCAGGCGTTCGTTTATCATAAGGATTATCTCGTAAACGGTGGGGATAACGCTCTTGAACAGGGGGATATTCCACTTTTCCAGAGCCTCAGCCATTACGGTGTGGTTGGTGTAGCTGCAGGTCTTGGAGGCAATGTCGAATGCCTCGTTAAAGGACATTCCCTCCTTGAACATAAATATTCTGATAAGCTCGGGGATAGCCACGGTGGGGTGGGTATCGTTCAGCTGAACGGCATAGCTTTCCGCAAACTTGGAGAAGTCGCTGCCGTGCTTTTTCTTATATTTCCTGATAATATCCTGAATGGAAGCGGAAACGAAGAAATACTGCTGCTTAAGGCGGAGTCTGCGTCCCTTTTCGGTATTGTCGTTGGGATAGAGGACGTTGGTGATAGCTTCTGCCATTATCTCGTCATTGGACGCTTCAACGTAATTCTGGTTATCGAACTCGCCGAACTTGAACTTGTCAAGTGCTTCTGCCTGCCACAGACGGAGAGTGTTAACGGAACTCATTCCGTAGCCGATAATAGGCGTGTCGTAGGGAACAGCCATTACAGCCTGGTCTGCAAATTCAACGAGAACAGCGTCGTTATCCGCACGAATGCTCCAAGCGTCGCCGTGGGAGAGCCAAACGTCGGCGGTTTCCGTCTGGAAACCGTTGTATATGCCCTGCTTGAACAGACCGTAGCGGTATCTGATACCGTAGCCGTCCAGAGGGATATTGCAGGAAGCAGCGGAGTCAAGGAAGCATGCGGCAAGACGTCCCAGACCGCCGTTTCCGAGGGCGGCGTCCTCAATGTCCTCGAGAACATTCAGGTCGATGCCGTTTTCCGAGAATACTTCCTTTGCGGTGTCAAGGAGATTTGCACAGTAAAGGTTGTTGAACACCGCACGTCCCATCAGGAACTCGGCAGAGAGATAATATGCACGTCTGCCGCTTGCCTGACGCTCCTCGGTTTCGCACCACTTGGGCATAATATCAGCCATAACAGCTCTTGCAACGGCGTTATGCAGCTGATAGGGAGCAGCCTCTTTGAGCGTTACCCTGTAATCGGTCATAAGATTTCCGCTTACTGCGGAGAGAAACTGTTCTTTGTTCATCATAATGCGTAATTCCTTTCATTTCCTTTCGGGAGATATAATCAAAGTTATCTTTTACAGTTTATCACATTTTATTAAGCTTCGCAAGGGAAATTGAGCATTTTTGCATATTTGCACGGGATTTAACAGAATGTTTTGTATGTTTTGCATAAAGGCGACATATGAAATAGGATAAGGCGTACACCATGCCTTTTCGGTAAAGTGTACGCCGATTTTGACGGCAGCTTTTTCATAACGTGTCTGCCGCTATTCTTCAATAAGACTAAGAACGCTTTGAGGCAAAGAATTAGCCTGTGCAAGCATCGCCTGTGAACTTTGCATGAGGATCTGTTCCTTTGTGAAATTCATCATTTCCTTTGCCATATCCGCATCTCTGATACCTGATTCGGCAGAAGTGAGATTTTCCAATGAACTGTTAAGATCATCTATCTTATGTTCGAGCCGATTTTGAGCAGCACCAAAGGTGGAACGTATCATAGATACTTTGTTAAGTGCTTTGTCAAGCTTATCGATAGCATAATTTGCTTCTTTCTGTGTTGCAAGGGATAGCTTATCCATTCCAAGTCCCTTTGAAGTGCAGTCAAGATCGGCTTCCAGTCCGCCGAGTCCGTCTGCGTTGTAGGCGAAGGTGAAATTAACGCTGTCCTTTGTACGGGCGTTTGCCTGAATGACGAGATTTTCGGTGTATGTAATATTTTCGTATATCCTTCTGAATGCGTTTACTGTCCTGTCATCGTCAAAAAGTCTTATATCGGCTTTTATGTAATCCTCTCCGACCATAGTGGGGTTGTTGACAGTAATTGTCATTCCGTCGTGCAGAGGCATAATTTCGCTGATGTTGGGATTTTGGGGAAGATATATACCCTTATCGGCAAGATCGACGGCGTTTCCTTCAGCATCACGCCATACGCCTGTGGAGCCGTCCGGCTGTGTTCTTCCGTCAAAGGTGTATGTTGCACCGTCCTCTGCTACCGTGTAATCAACTCCGCCAAGCTCGGGGTGAGCAGGGTCGAGTTCGTCCAATTTGAAGTCGATTATAGTGCCGTTCGAGCTATTGCTTTTATCGGTATGAACAGAATTCTGCTGATAAACATATCCATAACTTGAATTATTCCTGTAATTTGGACAAGAAGTGTTAAAATTCAGCTGAAATCCATCCGGCAGTTTTCCGTCGGCTTCATAAAAATTTTTCAGATTTCTTGAATAGTAAGAGCTATTCTGTGAGTAAGGTGAATCGTAGATCCCATAAGCTCCTTTATTTCCCGAACCGCCGAAATTATCTGACCATGTATCGGTGGCTTTATCATAGGTAATGGTTACATTGACATTGCCGTTTTCAAGCCAAATATCTTTGCATCTTGATGCAGTCATACTGACGGTGGCAGTAGAATTATTGTTGCCATTGGCATACGGGGAGCGTGAAGATACATATAAATAAAGATACGCACCGTCTTTCATATTTTCGTCATTGTAATTAAATTTCAGATTTGAGAAAAATATCTGAGGACCGCCTGTATAACCATCGGCATATACCGGTACAGAAACACCGCTTGTTGACGTTGGCTTGCCATCGCTGCCCACAACATTTTCATATTCCTGACCGTTTAAACTCCAGGTAAATTTCAACGGGTCGGTATCCTCGTTAAACTCATCATCGGGGACCAGCCGAGCTTCGCTTCTGGGCGTTGCATTTATCCAATTAAGGTAAGTTTCCCTTTCAGCTCTTGTAACGCCCTTGTCATTACCCTGATTAACGTAGCTTTCTTCAAATTTGCTCAGATCAAATCTGTCATTTCCGGGAGTATCGGCACTTGGATTGGTATAGTATCCGCTTGCGACTCCGTAAGTATTATGCCACTTGCCGCTTGCCGAGGTAGAAGCATAATGGGGAAGCTCCGTGCAGCTCACACGGGCTATGTCCACCTTGCCGCTTTGTGGTGTAACGGTGCTTATGATCGCCTGATGACCGTTAGTTGTTATTGTAAACAAACTGCTGTCCTCATCGCTTAATCCTTCAAGGGAAAACTGCGGCACTCCCTGATCATAGAAAGACTTAACGCTTGCAGTATTCAGCTTTTCCAAAGCAAGCATAAGCTCCTTATCATCGACAAGCTTTGACTTAGCATCGGGCAGAAGCTCTATTGACATTGTAACCTCGGGGAAACCCTCCACCTTTTTAAAGGTGCTGACAAAGCTGTCTTTCGGAAATTCGGCTTTTGATGGGGTAAGCCACTGTACGCCGTCTTCGGTCAGAAATGTAAATTTATCCGCCATTTTTCTTCCGTTGAGCATAACGATCCCGTTGAAATCCGTGTCGGCAATATGATTTACCTCATCGCAAAGATGTGAATATTCTATCTGGATAGCTTCACGGTCAACTTCGTCCTGATATGTTCCGTTGGCAGACTGTGCTGCAAGGCTCCTTGCCCTGCGGATAATAGAAACGGTTTCGCCCAATGCTCCCTCGAAGGTTTGGATAAAGGAGATACCGTCCGCACAGTTCCTGACGGATTGTTTTATTCCGCATATCTGTGCACGCATTTTCTCCGATACTGCAAGACCTGCTGCATCATCGCCTGCTCGGTTTATCGCATGACCCGATGAAAGCTTTTCCAACGATTTGGAAAGCTTCCCGCTGTTCTTTTTTAATTTGTTCTGAGATTTTATTGCAGGCAAATTATGCTGAATTATCACGGTTACACCTCCAAATGATGTATCATTGCTCCCCCAATTAACTATTGAATTTTCTGCTTGCCCCGCTGCCGAAATACGTCGTCATAAAGCCTTGAAATATCCGCATATTCCTGCGGCTTTCTTCCTAGTCTTTCGACAGCGGTTCTTCGCATAAATCTTCATCAGTTAATTGGTGGAGCAATAACGATATTATGCATTTTCGCAAAGCACAATATTTATGAGAAGATAGAAATTCATTTATTCGTAAAAAGCATCTGAATACAATATTACCCTATTCATTATATCGGCAGATATAATGAAAACTTTAGCTGTTTTTAAAAAAATTCCGAAATGTTAACAAAGAAATCAGTCAACAGCGATTTTGCGATATTTACCGCCGAATTTACTGCTTTTGGGAGGAAAAATTATTGCAAGGTGGATTTCCGTGTAAAACAAAAAATAACTCTTGCAATCCGAACAAAAATATGTTATAATAGTATATGTATTATCTGCCGCATATAATTTGTTTCGGAAACAGGCGGCAAAACAGAAAAACGGAGGAGTAACAAAATGAAAACTTACGGTATTGTCTGTGAATATAACCCTTTCCATAACGGACACAAATATCAGATCGAAGAAACCAAGAAGCAGACCGGTGCTGACCACATTGTTGCTGTTATGAGCGGCAACTACGTTCAGCGTGGCGATGTTGCCATCATCGACAAGTTCAAGAGAGCGGAGATCGCCGTTCAGAACGGCGTCGATCTGGTCGTGGAGCTGCCTGTGGCATACACTCTGACAAATGCTCAGACCTTTGCGAGAGCTTCCGTGTTTATGCTGAACTCTCTCGGCGTTGTGGACGGTATCTCTTTCGGCAGCGAATGCGGTGATCTTGACCTGCTGAAAAATGCGGCTGTTGCGGCTGCTGCTGTTTCCGTTCCCGAGAAGGTAAAGCCTCTTCTGGAGCAGGGTGAGTCCTATCCCTCGGCTGTTCAGCAGCTGGTAAACAGCGAGTATGGTCCTATGGTGGGCGAGGTGTTCAATTCTCCCAATAATATCCTTGCAGTGGAATATCTCAAGGCTATCGCCGATTTCAAGAAGGCTGACACCGCTGCAAAGGAAAAGGCTATCGAGGACGCAAAGAGCAAGGGCGAGGAGATAGACGAGAGCAAGTTCCCCGAGATAAGAGAGTTGGAAGCGTTCACCGTCAAGAGAACGGCGGGTCACGACAGCGATGAAACCGCTGAAGGCAAGTTCGCCAGTGCTTCGGCTATCCGCAGAATGATCGAGGACGGAGAGGATTTCTCCGCTTACGTTCCCGCTGAAACGCTCAGTGCTATAAATGAATATGACGAAAACGATCATCTTTGCTATTTCGATAATCTGGAGAGAGAGCTGCTTTACAGAATGAGAACGGTATCTCCTCAGGACCTTGCACAGCTTGCGGACGTTGATGACGGTCTTGTCAACAGAATGTTCCAGGTGGGCAGAGTTGCAGTTTCGCTGGAGGATCTCATAAACGGAGTAAAGACAAAGCGTTATCCCGAGGCAAGAGTAAGAAGACTGCTGCTCTGTGCTTTGCTGGGTATCCGCAAGAACGAGCTTCAGACACCGCCTCCCTTCGGCAGGATACTTGCCCTTAACGAGAGGGGCACAGAGATACTTTCCGAGGCAAAGAGCAAGGCAAGACTCACCTTCGGCACTTCGCTCAAGGCCATTGCGGATATGGATAATCAGCTCTTCAAGCATTTTGCGGCTATGTCCTCTATCACCACCGATGTTTACGGTCTGGCTTCAAGAGAGATACGTCCCTGCGGCATTGATTTCACCGCAAAGGTCGGAGTAATGAAGAATATTTAATATTTCGGCGGGCGGGTAAAAACCGTCCGCTTTTTTCGGAGGTACTTATGAATATTCCCGAATTTAAGGGTGCGATTTTCGATATTGACGGGACTCTGCTGGATTCGCTGCCCGTCTGGAATGAGGCGGACAGGATATTTCTCGCCGAACACGGCATCGAGTATGACCCGCTTATTGCCGAGAAGATGAAGTCCTTGCATTTTGCAACGGCGGCACAGTTTTTCATTGACGAATACCATATAAATATGCCGCTCACTGACGTTATGCGGCGTATTTCCGAGATAGTCGGGGAACGGTATATGCACAGCGTTCCCGCAAAAAGGGCGGTGCCGTCCCTGCTTCGCCGCCTGCGGGAAAGGGGCGTGAAAATGTGTGCCGCCACCTCCAACAAGCACGACCTTGCCGAGGGTGCGTTGAAACGGCTGGGACTTTGGGAATATCTGGAGTTTCTCATAACCTGCGATGAAATAGGCTGCGGCAAGGAAAATCCCGATATTTACCTATACTGTGCCGAAAAGCTGGGGCTTCCCCCGTCGGAGATAATGGTTTTCGAGGACGCCGTCCATGGGGCGGAATGTGCGAAAAATGCGGGATTTTCCGTAACTGGCGTTTTCGACGAGGGAGCGGGCGAGGATTTTCACAGGATAGCGAAATTTGCCGACCATACGGTGAATTTCAACGGTGAGGAGGCGGCTTTCGATTGAAAAAGATACTTCTCGGAATGAGCGGCGGTGTTGACAGCTCGGCGGCGGCACTGCTGCTGAAACAGTCGGGCTATGACGTGACGGGCGTTACCCTCCGCCTTTACGACAACGCCGATCTGGGCGAGGAGCATACGGGCAAGACCTGCTGTTCCCTGAAAGACGTTGAGGACGCAAGAAGTGCCGCATATAAAATAGGTATAGACCATCTGACCTTTAATTTCACCGACGATTTCCGAAGCCTTGTTATGCAAAGCTTCTGCGACAGCTACAAAAGCGGCAGGACTCCCAACCCATGCATCGAGTGCAACAAGCATATAAAGTTCGGGAAAATGCTCCGAAGAGCCGAAGAACTGGGCTTTGACGGCGTTGCCACGGGACATTACGCACGGACGGAGCGGGACGAAAAAAGCGGCAGAATGCTTCTTCGCCGTGCCGCCGACATTTCCAAGGACCAGACCTATGTTTTATATAATCTTACGCAGTATCAGCTGGAGCGGGTCATATTTCCGTTGGGAGAGCTTTCCAAGCCGCAGGTTCGGGAAATTGCGGAAAATGCGGGGCTTATCAACGCAAAAAAGCCTGACAGTCAGGACATTTGCTTCGTCCCCGACGGCGACTACGGCGGATTTATCACACGGTTCACGGGCGAAACCTTTCCCGAGGGGGATTTTCTGGATATTTCGGGAAATATTCTGGGACGGCATAAAAATCAGATATTTTACACCGTCGGGCAGCGTCGGGGGCTGGGCGTGACCTTCGGAAAGCCAATGTTCGTATGCGGGAAAAATGCGGCGGATAATACCGTTATCCTCGGGGAAAGCGGCGACCTGATGAAGCGGGAGGTCATTGCGGAGAATGTTAACCTCATCTCCGTAAGCGAGCTGAAAGAGCCATTCCGTGGGACGGCGAAGCTGCGTTATTCGCAGAAGGACAGCCCCGTTACCGTCTATCCCCTTGAGGACGGAAAGCTGCGGCTATTGTTCGACGAACCTCAGCGTGCCCCCGCTCCGGGGCAGGCGGCGGTCATTTATGACGGCGATTTTGTGTTCGGCGGCGGCGTAATCGTTTAAGGTAAATTTTGGTATATTTTACAAAAATAAAATAGTAAATTAGTATATATTTTTATTGAAAAATCCCTTATTTCGCTTGACAAAACAGCGGCATTATGTTAAAATAAATAAAATATTACTTGACTATAAACAATATTATTTTCAGGGAAACGCCGATAAATTCGTCGTTAATATTTTATACTGATTTCACATCATAATATTTACAAAAAAATCAAGAAAGGGCTTGCGTATGCGTGCTTTGTGCATATCATGAAAGCTCTGCTGCTGCATAACTTTGATTAGAAATTGGTACTGTTATCTCAGCAATGACGTGTTAACAAGTGTCAGCGTTTCTTAGCATAATATGGGAGGATTTTGACATGTCGAGAATAGGGAAAAAAATATTGACTTTTATAATCGGTTCGGCTTTGCTTATAACTGCCGTTCTTGTGTCGGGTTCTTTTATCAGTACGAATTATGTTGCCGGGCGGCTGCTTACCAACGAGGCTCGTTCGGCTATGTTCATTCTGCATAGCAGCACCGATGAGTTGGCTTCAAAGCCTAATCAGCTTTATGCTGCAATGATGCTCCAGAAGGGCTTTACCAGTGCTGTTATGTCGAAAAATGCTGCCGATGTTGAGAAATCGTATACTGCGGTGGCAGACAGCGAAGCACTTTTTGCCGCATTTTATGGAAACGATGGCAGCCTTATCTGGAAATCGGCAAACTGTCCCGATATTGCTTATGACAAGAATGCGGAAAACGGACTTGTTTCCGACAGTGACAGGCTGTATTTCCGATATACGACTTCGGTTATTATGGGTGATGCCGAGGTGGGCGGCTGTGTTATTGGCTGTGACCTGAGGGATTACGATACTCTTGACAATACAAGAGAGCAGACAGACGGACATTTTACATATTTCAAGGATAAGATCCGCTATGCGACTACCCTTGTGGGCGAGGACGGCAAACGCTTCGAGGGCACGGAAATGGCTGCGGACATTGCCGAAAAGGTCATAGGAGCGGGCGAGACCTACATAGGCGAGGCTGACCTTATGGGACAGAAGCACTATGTTGTGTACGAGCCTATGACCGATCACAGCGGTGCGATAGTCGGTGCATATTTCAGCGGATTTTCCACTGCCGAAGCTGATAGTGCAGTAAGAGGTGCGACCATTCTTTGGGCAGTCATCGGACTGCTTATCTGCACGTCCTCCTGCATTACCTGCTATCTCTGCATTAAAAAGCGTATCATTCTTCCCACAAATTATATCGGCAGAATGGCTGACGAGATGAAAAAGGGAGAACTGAGTGCATCAGATCAGGAAATCAAGCTTTACAATGACGAGCTGGGCGATCTTGCCAAGAATATTGAAGCCACCAAGGCAGCTCTCAATAACTATATCGAGGACATTTCAAGAGTTCTCGGTGCAATGGCAACGGGCAATTTTACCGTAAGCCCCGATATGGATTATGACGGAGATTTTGCTGCAATGAAGGCTTCTATGGAGCATATCGGAAGTGAGCTTCGCAAGATAATCGGCAAGATACATGTTTCTGCAGATCAGGTGTCCTCCAACTCGGCACAGTCTGCAAAGGGCTCGGAGGCTCTGGCGGAGGGAACCACCCGTCAGGCGGCGGCTATCCAGCAGCTTTCGGCTTCGCTGTCCGACGTTTCCGACCATGTTAATGCTACCGCTTCCAATGCCGACAATGCAAAGAAGCTTTCCGACGATGCTTCCGAGCTTATGTCCGCACAGCATGAGTATATGAACCAGATGCTCAACTCTATGAAGAAGATTGCCGACAAATCCGCCGAGATCGAAAATGTCATTAAAACCATTGACGATATTGCGTTCCAGACAAACATTCTCGCACTTAACGCCGCTGTTGAGGCTGCAAGAGCGGGTGCGGCAGGCAAGGGCTTTGCGGTCGTTGCAGACGAGGTGAGAAACCTTGCTTCCAAATGTGCAGAAGCCGTTAAAGACACTGCCGAGCTTATCGAAGCTGCAGTTGCCGCTGTTTCCGAGGGTGAGGACATTGCGGGCAAGAACGCTAAGGCTCTTGACAGCGTTATCGGCACATTCGGCAAGACAACAGCTATGATCGCCGAGATCGCAACCTCCGCTGAGGAACAGGCTCTTGCTATCGATCAGATAACAGGCGGCATCGGAGATATTTCCGAGGTCGTTCAGCAGAACAGTGCGACCGCCGAGGAGATCGCCGCTTCCTGTGAACAGCTCAATTCTCAGTCGGCAATGCTGAAGAACGAGGTAAGAGCGTTCAAAATTCGGTAAAATATCGAAAGGATAATTCAAAATGGCTGAAAAGAAAAAGTTCAGGATTTCGTACAACTCTCCCGTTGTGCTGACCCTTGCGGTCATGTCGCTGGCGGCACTGTTTCTGGGAAAGATAACCAACGGTTGGACAACACAGCATCTGTTTTCCGTATACAGAAGCTCTCTGCTGAACCCGCTGACCTATCTCAGGCTGTTCACACACGTTATCGGGCATGCAAATTTGCAGCATTTTGTGAATAATTTCACCATAATCCTGCTGGTAGGACCGATGATAGAGGAGAAGTACGGCAGCGGAAATCTTGCCATAATGACCGCTCTGACCGCCCTTATTACGGGCATTCTTCACTCGATATTCTTCCCGAATACCATGCTTTGCGGGGCAAGCGGCATATGCTTTATGCTGATAATGCTCAGCTCATTCTCAACGGCTAAAAAAGAGCAGGGTATCCCTCTTACGCTGATACTTGTGGCTATATTCTACATTGGCGGCGAGATAATTACCGCTCTGACCGTTAGAGATAACATTTCTCAGTTCGGACATATTATCGGCGGCGTCTGCGGCGGCAGCTTCGGATTTCTGCTTAAAAAGCCCGATAAGACCGATTATCGGACGTATCTTTCGGAATAAAAATCGACCGTTCGTGTTATTCTCAGCACGAACGGTCGATATTTTTTAGCTGACGATTTTTCCGTCAATCATAACCATAACGGGAACGGACATAATGTCCAGCGGGTCGCCGCTCATAAGCAGCAGGTCGGCGTCCGCACCCGCTTTAATGCAGCCTATTTTATGGGAAACGCCCAGCATTTCGGCGGGATTTATTGTTATCGCTCTAAGTGCCTCCTCACGGGGCAGACCGTGCTTTACGCATACGGCTGCACTTGTCAGCAGGTAGTCGATAGGTATCTCGGGGTGGTCGGTGCAGATGGCTATCTTTACGCCGTTTCTGTAAAGCTCGGCGGCGTTTTTCGGGGTTATATTGCGAAGCTCGGGCTTGCCCCTGTCGCAAATTATCGGTCCGAGGACTGCACATTCGCCGTCCCTGCCCAGAATTTCCGCACCAAGATGACCCTCCGTGCAGTGGATAAGCAGCCTTGACAGCCCGAACTCATTGCATATACGGGTGGCAGTGAAAATATCGTCCAGACGGTGGCAGTGGAAATGGGCGGGAATTTCGCCTTTAAGCAGCGGAATAAGTGCCTCCGAACGCACGTCAAGCTCGGGAAGCTCGCCCTCCTCGGCGGCTTCAATGTCCTCCAGATAGCGTTTTGCCTTTTTCAGGGCTTCACGGATAGCGGCGGCGGTGGACATTCGGGTCACGGGAAACTCGTCCCTGTCGGAATAGCAGCCCTTGGGATTTTCGCCCAGAGCAAATTTTATCCCCGCCTGCTTGATGAGCATATCGTCCGCACGAATGCCCGCAGTTTTCATCAGTATCATATCTCCGCCGATGGGATTGGTGCTGCCAAGTCCCGTAACAACGGCGGTCACGCCCGCTTTCCGAGCGTCCTCAAAGTAACGGTCAAGGGGATTTACGCCGTCTATCGCCCGAAGATGGGGAGTTACGGGGTCGGTGAACTCGTTGACGTCATCGCCCTCCTCGCCCTCGCCGCTGCCGATAACGCCCATATGGGTGTGTGCGTCAATAAGCCCGGGCATAAGAATTTTGCCCTCGGCGTTTATATCCTCGGCATTGACGGACGGGGGAACGCCCTCGGAAACCTCGGTGATAAGTCCGTTTTCTATTTTCACATAGCCGTTCGGGACGGAAAAAGCGTCCTCACGGCACATAGTGTAAAGCTGTGCATTATAAATATACATAAGTCTGCCTCAGGAAAGTCCGCACTCGTCGTAATCTTTCCATCTTTCGTTGTAATTGTGGTTATCCACAATTCGGTAAACTATATATGCCACCGAGGACATCAGCAGGAAAAGTGCCGTTGCAACGGGAATTGCCGAGCGGAGAAACTCTTCTCTGTCGGTATGACCTCCGATACCTTTTTTCACGATTTTTTCGGACATAGTAATAGCTCCTTTCAAGGGGGGATTTTCTAAATTATACTCCGATTTTGCGGATTAGTCAAGAGGGGGAATTGAGAAATTTCAACGATATTTCTATAAGAGGTTTATATTGAATGGTTATGAATAAATTGTTGTAGGGGACGGATTTCCCGTCCCGCAATGCAGCTGAATTTTTCGGTTTGCCGCAAGTGTTTCACGGATAGTTTGCGGTTCTATTGCAAAATTGAGATGACCACTGCTTTTCCCCGCCTCCTTGCGTCGGCGGTGCGAAAATGCAGTCGGGGATTAACCCCGACCGCATTTTCGCAGGCACCGCACACGGATTTGGTTTACACGGCTTTTGTTATATTTGGAAGATAGATGCTTTACTGATTATTTTGTGTGCGGTGCCTTTTTGTACCGATTTGTTTGTGCGTTTTTATGTTGCTGAGTTTTAGCTGTTAGCGGCTGGAAAGGGAGTTTCGCCCGTTGCGACGGGCGACGGGGCTCTGCCCTCGACCCGCAGCCTTTGGGAAAGGCTGGCGAAACTTTTATATACTTTTGAAAAATTCGGTTACTTGACTGCACATTTTCTTTCTCGCATTGGGGGAAAATCCGTGTCCCTCATTTTCATATACCGAAAGTTGGCAGTCGGGGAATGAACTGCTCGCCTTTTCCGCATAGGACAGGTCAACCAGACCATCGGCATCTCCGTGGATAATAAGCACGGGCTTATCAAACCTGCTGATATGGGCATAGACATCATATCGGGGAACGCCCTCATAGAATGTGCGGGACAGTTTCATTCCCATAAAATCAAACGGTTCGTTCATTGTTTCGGGGTCACGGCACAGCCAGTCATTGGGTATGCAGAAAGCGGGGTAGAGCAGTGCCATTCCCGCAATGTCATCTTTGATCTCGGGGGCAGTCAGAGCTGAAACAAAGCCGCCCTGACTTTCACCGTAGAGGAAAATTTTATCCGTATCGGCAAAATCAAGGTTTTTTATCATTTCGACAACGCATTTCAGGTCGTTTTGCTCGGTGATAACGCTCATGTCAAACGGATCTCCGTCACTTCTGGATATGCAAGAGCCGCCGCAGAAATCGTAGCAGTATGCGGCAATGCCGTTTTCCGCCAGCCTTTCCGCAAGATCGGTCAGATACCTGTATGAGGAATTATATCCGTGGCTGAGTACAGCGACAGGCACTTTTCCGCCGTTTGTTTCGGGGATATAGACGATGCCGAAAATGTTGTTTTCACCGTTTTTGCACGGCAGTTTCTTAGCTGTATATGTCATAGTGCACCTCATTTCAGAGATTTCCCGATAAATTCATAATCACTGCACTGACGGCAATGGGACAGGTTTCACAGCGGAGAATACGCTTGCCAAGCCATATAAGCTGTGCTCCCGACTGTTCGGCAAGCTCCGCCTCGTCACGGTCAAAGCCGCCCTCGCTGCCCACCATCAGTGCAACGGATTTTTTACTGTCTATCCCCGCATCGTTCAGTCCGGTACCGCCGTTTTCATAGCAAAAAAGGCGTATTTCCGAACGCTTCATATCCTCCACCGCTTCACGAAAGCTCATAGGCTCGGTGACCTCGGGGATAATGCCCCGTCCCGACTGCTTGGCGGCTTCCATGGCTATCCTTTGCAGCCGTTCGGTACGCTTTGCACCGCTTTTATCCGTCGGGGGCTTGGCGACGCATCTTTTTGACGTAAACGGGACTATCCTCGAAACGCCCAGCTCGGTCGCTTTTTGGATAATAAGCTCCAGCTTATCCGACTTGGGATATGCCTGATAAAGGGTGAGAAACACGGACGGTTCGCTTTCGGTGGGACGCTTTTCCACTATGCCGCTGACCACCTCGCTGCCGTTCATTTCCTCGATTTTGCAGATATATTCATATCCGCCGCTGCAAAATGTGATCTCATCTCCGACTCTCATTCGCAGGGCATATCCTATATGACGTGCGTCCTCGCCTGTGGTGATGATCTTGTCGCCGTTTACCTCGGCGGTGAAAAATCTCGGCATCAGATAACCTCTTTCAGAATTATGTAAGCTACTGTCGCAAGTGATTTTGCTTCAACATAGTTATGGTCAACGAAATAGTCGCCTTTTTCAAGGTCACGCTTTATTTCGGCGACCCGTTCAAAGCCCTTGACAGCCTCGGCAATGTCGGGGATAACGAAGTATGCCTTCTGCATAATATGGCGAATTTCCGTCCGTATTCCCGTGGGGATAGGCTGTGCTGTTTCAGAAACCTTATAGTCATAGCTGACGGGTTCGTCCTTGTATTTTTCGGGTTCATCGGCAAGCTTTTTCACAATATCCTCTGCCGCCTGATGGGCAAACACCAAGGCTTCCAGCAGGGAATTGCTTGCAAGGCGGTTGTTTCCGTGGACGCCTGTGTGAGAGCATTCGCCCACCGCATACAGGTTTTCTATGGAGGTTTCAGCCTTGGTATTTACGTTTATGCCGCCCATAAGATAGTGCTGGCAGGGGTAGATGGGGATAGGCTCTTTAGTCATATCATAGCCGTATTCAAGGCATTTTTCGTATATCATCGGGAAACGGTTTTTCAGAAATTCGCTGTCCTTATGGGAAATATCCAGATAAAATTCGTCCGAACCGAGCCGTCTGCCCTCGGTAACGATAGCGTGGGAAACCACATCTCTCGGGGCAAGCTCAAGGCGTTCATCGTAATTCTGCATAAAACGCTCTTTGTCCTTGTTAAGGAGATACGCACCCTCGCCCCTGACCGCTTCGGAGATAAGGAAGCATTCTCTTGTATGCTTATCGTTGAATGCGGTGGGGTGGAACTGTATCAGGCTGAGATTTTTGATGACCGCACCCATTTCATATGCGAATGCAATGCCGTCACCCGTTGCGATAGCGGAATTTGTGGTAAAATCGTAAACTCGTCCGATGCCGCCCGTTGCCAGTATCATAAATTTTCCGTCGGCGGTATGGTGAACGTCATCTGCAAGAATATCGCAGGAAAATCCGCCGTCAACCTTTTTAACGTCGCAAAGCAGGGCATTTTCGGCGATGGTAACGTTCGGGAGCTTTTTCACCGCATCGGCAAGGCGGGCGGTTATTTCGTAGCCCGTGCTGTCCTTGTGGTGGAATATTCTGTGACGGGAATGACCGCCCTCAAGAGTGCGGTGCAGCTCGCCGTCGGCAGTTCTGTCGAAGTCAACGCCTAAGTCGATAAGGTGACCTATTTCCTGTGCCGCCTCGGTCACCAGCACCTTAAGGCTGTCGGGATTGTTCTTGAAGCCGCCTGCAATGAGGGTGTCATTGGTGTGCAGCTGGATATTATCGTCATCAACCGGCTTGTAAACTCCTGCGATACCGCCCTGTGCAAGAGCGGAATTGCAGAGCATAAGCTCTCTTTTGGTGATAATAAGTATTTTCAGGTTTTGGGGAAGGCTGAGGGCAGAATATAGTCCGCCTGCACCCGTACCTGCTATAATAACGTCATATTTGCCGTTCATAAAAATATCATTCCTTTATTTTTGCGGTATTTCCCGCATAAATGTTCAATATGTATACCAAGAACCATTATAATTACGGAGAAGAAATCGGCACAAAGACTTGCGTATATGTGGTTTTGTGCTGATACTAATCTTCAATCAACCTATGGACAAATCCGACAGCTATAACCCAGCCACTCGGCGTCAAGCTCCCTTGCCGGGCGTAATCTCCCCCAGCGGGGGAGGTGTCACGAAGTGACAGAGG
>CAZINI010000038.1:0-31251 GCA_964540575.1 uncultured Ruminococcus sp. | reverse complement strand
GGATTTTCAGCCAATAACTGCCCGGTGGGCAGTTATTGAGTACGCACTATTTTATTATACACTATAAGGAAAAATATATCAACAACAAAGGTTTATATTTGAATGAACGAAATATTGAAACAGGATACAAAAAAGCTGCCGTATAACCAGATACGACAGCCATATTTTTATCCGACCTCGGAAACATTATTATATTGCTCCCCCAATTAACTATTGAATTTTCTGCTTGCCCCGCTGCCGAAATACGTCGTCATAAAGCCTTGAAATATCCGCATATTCCTGCGGCTTTCTTCCTAGTCTTTCGACAGCGGTTCTTCGCATAAATTTTCATCAGTTAATTGGCGGAGCAATAGCGGAAAAACATTATCCAGAACAATACCCCCGCTCCCGCCAAAGCACATCCAAGACCCGTATAGAACACCGCAATGAACAGCTCGGGCACCAGCCCCGAATATCTCAGCCATATGCCTCCGCCCATCATGAACGCCATTATGCAGTATGCTTTCAGGTCGAAGAAATTCCAGAACGGACGGGTCGGCTCGGGATAACCGCATATCCGTCTGTTATGCTTTATGCTCATTTTGTAAAACATCATCCCGAACGCCGCAAATACCGCCAGCGAGATAAGCAGATACCATAAAACGACCCCCGTGTTAACGTATGCTGCAATTCCCAGCCGAGCAACGTTAACGCCCGCAATAAGCCATACGCACCCCGCAATTGCCAGAAGAGTACGCTTTTTTACATGATGAAAAGGCTTGCTCATAAATTACCCTCCGTTTTTTGCACACTTTAAGAAAGCATTGAGCAATTCGTTATTTCGATTTGTTCAGTTTCTTAAGTGACGTGTTTATGTGTGTGTCTTTCCCCGCCTTCGGCGGGGAAAGACACATTAGTCGGCAGTTCCTTGATTTGAAATATCTTCCCTCATTGCACCAAATCCGATAAGCACCGTCCAGACGTATGCACACGTCTTTGGCACCATCAGCATACCGATCATCGGAACAGCGTCCGCAAACAGCACCACGGGGATATAGAACCCGAAGCTCAGCACCACCGTCAGCCACAAAAAGCGGAATTTCCTGTCGCCGCACTTCTTTGCACTTTGCAGGAACAGCACGACAATGATGCCTCCGAGTACCGCAAACGGAATGTTACGCAGTATCCCCCATAAAAGCGGTGCATCGGGACTTGTCCACTTATTCTGAGGCATAAGGCAGAGCACTGCCCGAACAGCCGCAAGTGCCCATACAGCCGCCGTGAGCACACCCTTTCCGCTTATCCTGTAACGGCTTCGCCAAACATAATACAGCAGCACATAGAACACCGTCATAGTCACCGACGTGATAAGCTTTCCTATACCAAGTGCGGCAGTGTAGCTTTCCAGCCCCGTAGTACAGAGTGCCAACGCCCTAGGCACAAGGTGGAACGCATCGCCCGCACCCAACGTCACAGCCATGATACCGAACAGCAGATACTGCCGCTTTTCGTGGCTGAATAGGTCTTGACTCCCGTCCCGGACGTTATTTTCGATGCCCATGCTGTTCTTTATCATAATAATTCCCAGTGTTATGACCGTAACAAGATAGACTGCATCAAAAGCTGTTTCAAATATTGCCTGCATACTATTCCTCCCTATAAATTATCTTCCGAATAACAGCGGTCAGCGTGCCGCAGGGCTTATTCTGCATCAGCAGCAGGATAATGTTATCCAACACGAATTCCACAAAGCCCTCCTCCGTCAGCCCACCGCCGAACGCCGAGGGACACACGGCGTTATCCCTTTTCAGGGCTGCCAGCAGTGAAGTGCGTATCTCTCCTGTGCAGTGCTGCATTGCATTTCTCGCCCGTTCTTTCCCGCTGCCTGTTATCGCCGCAGAGTGTGCCGTGAAAAAATCGGGGTATTCGAGGAAACGTTCCCGAACATTTCCGAAAAGCCTTTCAACATACTCGGGAAATGGCAGCGGAACTTGATTTTCCTCTTCTGTCGGCATACGGAAAATGTCCTGCCACAGGCTTTCGATAGTTGCGATAAGCAGCTCCTCCTTGTCGGCGAAATAGTTGTACAGCGTACCCAACGCTATTTTGCATTCACCTGCCACCGCACGCATATTCAACGCCTTCAGACCCTTTCGAGCCGCTATTTTACGGCATATCTGCATTATTGCTTCCTTTGACGTTATCTCGGGATTGATAGCATTCACCCCCAAAGTGAACAATGTTCATTTTGAGATAATTATACCACTGCCGAAGCAATTTGTCAAGCAGCGGAAAATATTGTGCTGACAAAAAAACGGCTGCATATCCGTCAGCAGCCGTCTTTATCAAAGATTATTTTTCAGATTTGCGGATATTGTCTTAATGACCTCGTCCATTACAAAGGGCTTTGCGATATGAGCATTCATTCCCGCTTCAAGCGATGCCTGAACGTCCTCCGCAAAAGCATTTGCCGTCATAGCGATTATGGGGACAGTCCGTGCATCTTCACGGCCGACAGCGGAGCGTATAGCCTTAGTCGCCTCATATCCGTTCATTTCGGGCATCATAATATCCATTAAGATAACATCAAACGTGCCGGGGGGACTGTTTACGAACGTTTCAAATGCTTCCCTTCCGTCTGCCGCTCTCGTTATCTTCATGCCGACCTCCTCAAGCTGCACGGCAGCTATTTCCGCATTAAGGTCGTTATCCTCCGCCAGCAGCACCTTGATATTTGTCAGATCATTCTGACATACGAGCATTTCACGGTGCTGAACATTCTCATCGGACGTTATCTCCATAGGAATTTCCACCGTGACCGTCGTCCCGACATTTTTCTCGCTTTCCACGGAGATAGTGCCGCCCATAAGCTCGACATAACGCTTTGTTATGGGCATTCCAAGACCTGTCCCCTTGTATTGCGTCCTTGCACTTGAATCCTCCTGAGCAAATTCATCAAATATCCTGCCGATAAATTCCTTGCTCATGCCGATGCCCGTGTCGGAAATGCAGTAGCTGACAATGATCTCATTATCGCTGTTTCCCTGACGATAGTCCGTGACAAAGGTTATGCTTCCGCCGTCATTTGTAAATTTAACGGAATTGCTTAAAATATTGACAATGACCTCCCGTATTCTCAAAGGGTCAGCCTTTACATAAGGGTGAGCGGGCTGATTTCGTTTCACGTTTAAAGTAAGGTCACGTCCTGAGATAAGTCCATGGATAATATCCAGCACAGAATCCGTTACTTCGCAAATATCCACAGCAACGGGAGCAAATTTTATTTTTCCGCTTTCGATACGGCTGATGTCAAGCACGTCATTTATCAGCGAAAGCAGATGCTCTGAGCTTTCGGAGATCTTTTCAAGGCATTTTTTCACCGCTTCATTTGGGTCATCTTTAAGAGCAATATTGGTAAATCCTATGATAGCATTCATCGGAGTGCGAATATCATGGGACATATTGTTGAGGAAGCTTGTCTTTGCACGATTTGCACGCTGAGCGTCATCAAGGGCATCCTGGAGCACCTTTCGGCGTTCGGCTTCCGCACGCATCTGCTCGTCGATATTTCTGAATCCGACGATAAGCCTGTCTGTTTCGCCAAAAAGTCTTACAAATTTCGCTTGGTTATAGTGTATCTCGTTTTCGGAAGCTGTTCTGAAATCTATCGAAAATTCTTCGGTTTCCCGCATTTTCTCCGAGATATTTTCCGCATTGACAGTATCAAGCACCGTTTCCGCATCATCGGGGAACACATATGTATCCACATAATATTTCCATGCTTCGCTGTATGACCGTGGTTCGCTGTCGGAAGCGGTCCGCATCTGCCCGTGTTCTTTCATAGTCACGGAGCGGTCATGCAGGGGGTCCATAAGGAAAATGTCCGAATAGTCGTTGCTGAGAGCACCTACTATCTTGAGCTGCTCGCTGTCGCTGCGAATTTTGTTTATGTTCTGAGCGGCTATCATAATGTACACAAGAAAAGCAATTATCGAAATCGACACTGCCGCTATCATTATGACGCTGGAACGCACCATATTCCGTGAGCCTGATTCCACCACCTCATTGATGTTGTTCTCTCTCATCAGGGAGGTGATTATCCAATCCGTGCCGGGAACAGCTTTGTAATATACATATGTACTGCCGTCATTTCCGATGGAGTATACGCAGTAACCCTCCCGACCGTTTTCCCAGTCGTTTTTCATTTTTTCGGGACTGAAGCCGGGTGCAAAATCTGCCGAATTTTCATAAATATCAAAGAGATTTTTTTCGCCGGGATATTCTCCCTTGATTTTAAGCAGATTGTTGCCTTCTTTGTCGAACATTCTGCAATATATCCTGTTATCGCCATTCTGAAGCTGTTCAGCCGAAATGATGCTTTCCACATCTATTGCCGTAAAGCAGGAAACGATATGGATATTGTCATACTGCTTATGCTCCACGGGTATCGTAACAGCCAGCATCGTCTTGGTGCCATAGCTTTTTATTGAATATACCGCTGTATCATTTGCTTCATCGGACAGAAAATTAAATCTCGATATTCCGGAAAATGTGCTGTCGGCTGTATATACCATTCCGTTTTCGTCCGCCAGTGCAAAAACGTCCAGACCGTTAAGATTCTGCACCATGGATATATATTTTCGGACAGACTCCTCGTCCTGCATATCTTCCGAATCAAGCTCGCTTATGGCATTGTTTATCTGCTCCGTTCTTTCTTTGATATTCAGGCTGATAGTGTTTACGTTTCTGTCGGTTATCTCTTTAAGATAAAACTCACCCAGAAGATTTACCATCTGCTCGGAAGCATTGCTTGAGCTGTTTACCCAAATTACCGTACATATAAACAAAAGTGCCGAAAAAAGCAGTACAGCAATGTAAAACGGCGATCCCATGCCCGATCTTTTTTTATTGTATAAATCCCGTTTCACTTATTCTATCCCCCCGAAACTGAGCTGTTACTGCGTACAGCACATTCACCGATAACTTCGGAAAGCCCGTTTTCCTTGAGCAACTCATATTCCGAGAAAAATTCATCAATAGATATTTCGCCTTTGACAGCCTTATCTCTCAGCTTGCATACGCCCTCCGTTATAAGGACGGTGCGGTGCTTTACATAAGCCGAGGTTTCGGCGGTAGGCGGCTGAACATAGAAATAGTCATTGTTTACTTCAAAAAGCCCGTTGTAGGTTTCCTTCTGAATATCGTTAAGAGCGGACTCGTCCTTTCCCGCAAAAAGGCACTGCATATAAGCGTCCTGAAGCCAGTATCCTCCGAACGGCTCATAGTTGATGCCGACCGCTCTGTAATCGCTGAACCCATTAGCCACAATATCCTTATCAAGCACGGGCATTCCGTTTTCAACTGTATAGCTTATTCCCTCAATGCCGTAATTGTACAGATACGCACCTTCATCGGAAAAGCACCAGTTGAAAAGCCGTATTATGTCCTCGACCTTGCCCCGCACCTCTGCACCCGACGTTATGCACCACATAGGGGAAACAAGCTCTCGCTCGGGTATCATTCGGTCACCGTGAGGACCCGCTATGGGCTTTGTGCAAAGCCAGAGAGCGTCCTCATCTCCCGAGGCTCTGAGTGCGGCGGTCTGTGCTCCCGAAGCCGCAAAGGTCATCGTGCTGCCGAGAGTATTATTGCCCATCATTTCCTCAATGGACGAATAGGAATATTCCTCATATCCGTCACGGATAATGCCCTCCGAATAAAGCCCCGCCATCTCTTCAAGGAGTTCCCTGTATCTCGGGTGTTCATATACCATAGTATATGTCCCGTCATCAAGAACGCAGAACTGTGTATCGTTTGACGCAGCGATGCCGAATGCATTCATAAGAGCAGTAAGGCACCTTTCACCGCCCATGCCGCCTGCAAGAGCGATAGGTATCTCATCGGAAGCATCACCGTTTCCGTTCAGGTCGTTATCACGAACACCTCTCCAGTATGAAAGCCAGTCCTCCCATTTGTCGGGAACGTCCATACCGAGAGCATTAAGCCAGTCCTGCCGTATCATCATTGAAAATGAACCTCGGATAGTTGACACCGAGGGGATAGTATAAATATGCCCATCGGCAGCCCGCCACATATCCATATGCTCCTCGCCCACAGCATTCACTATGTTGGGCATAAGGTCAAGATAATCATCAAGGGGGACGATAAATCCGTTATCGGCAAGCTCCATCACGCCGAAATCCATAGGATTGAGAATGTCGGGCAGTTCACTTTTGCCCGAAAGAAGCGTAGCCGCAACAGTTGTGCTGTAATCCTCGCCGGTGTCCCAATCGATAGAAAGACGTGCTCCCGTCATTTTTTCTATGGCGGGGAAATAGTAACAGCCGTCAAAGCTTGTAGGTCTGCCGTCAAAGGTAACTCCAAGACCTGTTATCCCAAGAGTGTCCTCAAAATACAGCGTGCTGCTTCGGGGCAGTGAGCTTACCGCCGCAATAAGTCTGCTGTTATGATCCTCCACGGTTGAACCGTTCTTTGCCTCCTCGGGCAACGCCGACTCTTCGGAAACAGTTTTTCCGCATCCGCTCGTTAATAACAATAATGCAGAGGCTGCCGCTAAAATTCGTTTTCTCATATTATCCCTCTTTCGCTTCGGCGTTCGGTGCAAAGCTTTATTCATATCGGCTCATTTGCGAATTTTTCATAATGAATAAGTTTATTCTCACAGGCATAATTATACATAATAATTATACAACATTTTTCGACATTTGTCAAGTAAAGTATTAAAGCGAACAGACATCTGAGATCACATTGTAAGGCCCATCAAAAAATCTGCCTTTTCCCTGTTATTTTCCTCCTCGGCATATTTCAGCCCTTTCTTTCGATGAGCAATGAGAAATTCCGTATAACGGCGGCGTTTTTTCTCGGTAAGCAAATATCCGCCGACTACCCGCCTGTATGCAATATCCAGCATATGCCGATAGCTCAGCCCAATGTCAAGGATACCATTATCATACATTTCGGCGAAAAATCTGCTGAAATAATGACTGCACAAACTGTTGTAAAAATCCGTAATGACCTGTTTTCTTGCACTGTCAAGCATCGGCGTTTCCCAAAAATACATTATAAAATCGGAGAGCCCGTTTTCCGTTTCAAAGGAAAGACAAAATTCCTCCCGATGTGTCATATCTCCCGAAAAATAAGGCGTTCTGTCAAAGTAAATATCCGTCTTGGGGTTCTTTATGATAACACGCCGAAATCCCGAAAAACCGCTCATCCTCATATACCGAACGGATTCGGGTATAACGGCAGTATCTCCGAAATGACAATGATCACCGACACTCCAGCTTATCTCCGTAATGCCGCCGTTCAGCTCCCAAACGCCGTTTATTGTGTTCGGACGTCCCGTAGTAAGAATACCGTTTATGACCGTTCCGTCGGGGGTCTTGTGCTCGTCGGCAATGATAGTTCCCGAAAATGGGTCGCCGTTTATATGAGGAAGATGCTTTTCGATGACTCTGCTGTCAAGCTTAAAACAGCCTGCGAACGCCCTGTCCCGAATATACTTCACCTTTTCAAGGTTTATCTCACTGAGGGACGTACACTGACGGAATGCGTCCTTCTCTATCTCGTGAACGCTTTCGGGCAGAATGACACGCTCGACCGCTTTGTTGCCGTTAAAAGCACCCTCGCCTATGAACTCAATGCCGTCGGGAACGGTTATCTCCTTTTGCATGAGATTGCATTTTATAAACCTTTTCCCCGCAATCAGCATATCCGCACTTTTCTCAAAGGGCGTTCCCGAAAACGGCTTTCCGGTTATGCAGCCTGTAAGCAAAACATTCGTAAGCTTTTCACAGCCCATAAAGCTCATATTCGAAACGGCAGTTCCTCTCAGGTCAACACTTTCCAGCGAAACACAGTATAAAAATGCAGCTTCTCCAATATGCGTATACTGCGGGAAACAAAGCTTTCTCAGCTTGAACTGACGGGCAAACGCATTGACGCCTATATATGCTTCCCCTGCTATATAAACCTCGGAAATATATCCCCCGTCTTTGCCCAAGGTGCGGTTTTCAAAGGCTCGCTCCCCTATTTTGGTCACGGTTTTGGGGAAATATATTGCAGTTTCCCCGACATTTTTATCAACTATCACCCGACAGTGAGGGCATATATTAGTCACCGGCTTTCCCTCGATATATGCGGGAATTACGGTTTTCGCCGACCTTATATGTATGCTCAGAATGATAACATTTTCTTTATACCGCCCGTATTTGAACTGAAATCCCGCTTTCTGTGCCTCCTTAAATGCCATCGAAATTTCGGGGACGGTAAAGCTTTCCCTCTCCGGCTCTTTTTCCTCGGGCATATCGGCGTTATTTATCCCCCGAAGAAAGCTCAGCATCTTTTCGTAAAAATCCATATCAATACTCCATAATCCTGTAATCCTTGTAAAGCGAACCAATGTCCTTTGGCTTCTTTGCGTCATTTAAATGTTCATATATAGGTGCACATATCCGTGCCGCACCGTCGTCAAATATGAGATAGGGCTTAAAGCTTTTGGAAATTTCATATTCGGCGGGGAACTGATTTGATATCCACCCCGGGTCAACGCTGTACATAAAAATATTTTCAGCCCCAAACTCTCCCGCCAGCGAATGGGTCATCATATTCAGGGACGCCTTTGCCATATTCGTGTGAACGTGCCGTGCAAGCTTTATCTTGTAATTGAACCTGCCCTCCACCGATGAAACATTTATCACAAACCGATTTCGATGGATACTTTTCGCCATATGGGATTTCAGCCCCGCCGTCAGGATAAACGGTGCCGTGACATTTATAAGCTGCACCTCCAGCATCTCGGCGGCTGATATTTCCTCGCTTTTTGATACCCACGAATTGTGATCGGGCGTTTCGTAAAGAGATAAGTCCGCTTCGTCGGAAGATGGGATAATATCAAATTTATCCTCGAAAAACGGCGAATTGCAGCATACGGGCAGATCCCCGCCAAATTCAAGCTTTAAATGCTCCTCGTTCGCCGAAAGCTCCCGATAATATGACGGTGCCTTGCGAATGGTCTGAGCGGCGTTGTTTATTAGAATATCAAGACCGTTCGGGAATGTTTCCTTGATATATGCAATGAGGTCGTCCAGCCTGTCCGCACGCTTTAGGTCAAACCCGCAGATATGCAGCCTGTCACGGAAATCCTCAAAGTCCGCTTCCTCTGAATATCTTTTAAGGGCGTCATAGGGAAATCTTGTAACGGCAATGACCTCCGCACCGTTTCGCAGCAGCCTCAGGCATACGGCATATCCGATGTTGATGCGTCCGCCCGTCACCACTGCCGAATATCCGCTCAGGTCGGCGGAAACAAGCCTGTGTTCCTCGTTCATTTTTTCGCAGTCCGCACAGATGCCGTAATGGTCGATATTTCGCTTTTTGCAGATAAGACACTGACGCATATCGTCACCCCACTTTTAACTGATTATAGCACTTCAACAAAAGCTTGTCAATCGCACAAAGGAGTGTTGAGTGTTCAGTGTTGAGTGTTCAGTGTTCAGTGTTGAGTTTAATGTGAAATTTAAACTCAACACTCAACACTCAACATTCAACACTAATCCCCCATCTCCCGCCCTTGACAAAAACAAAAACCCATGCTATTATAAATATGCCTTTCTCGTGCAAACGCAGAGCCACACCCCCATGTGTGTGGGAAGAATGTTCAAAAGTTCTTCCGGGCAGCTGCGGTAGTTTAATCGGTAAAACCCCCTCCCTGCCAAGGAGGTGAAAAAGGCGGTTCAAATCCGTCCCGCAGTCTTTATTTGATGTGTACCCTCCGAGCCGCAGTCGGTTCGGAGGTTTTTTCTGTTCGCCTTGAGCATTCGGCATCTGTTCAAAAATTTCCGATAATTATATAAATCCCGAAATTTATCAAATCTATTGAAAATATCCCGAAAATGCGGTATACTATATGCAAACGCAAAACAGCGTTATTAGGAAAGGAAATGATAAAAATGTCGGCAATAAAGCTTACAACCGAAAATTTTGACAGAGAGGTGCTGTCCTCCGACAAGCCCGTCCTCGTGGACTTTTGGGCGGAATGGTGCGGTCCGTGCAGAATGATGTCACCCATTATCGACGAGATAGCCAATACCGAACCCGCCGTGAAGGTCTGCAAGGTCAACGTGGACGAAAGCGGCGAGCTGTCCGCACGTTTTAACATTATGAGCATTCCGACGCTGATGGTGTTCAAGGACGGAAAGCCCGTAAATACCGCCGTCGGAGCAAGGTCAAAGGCAGCCGTTCTGGAAATGCTGAACAGCTGACCCGAAAAGGAAAGCCGTATCGCCAAAGCATTTTGCGGAGGAACGATACGGTTTTCTTTTTGTGATAAATTTGTGAAATCTATACAATAACGAAGTGAAATTTTCTACATTGACGTTTGAGAATTTGGCAAATATGTATAAATATCCTCAGTAAAATTATACACAACTTCCAATGATTTTTCCTGATTTTGTGTTAAGGGAAGATAACATTTAAACAAATTTAGCCGAATTAAAGCTTGACACTTTGGATAATTTGTATTAAAATATGTTATAAGTAATTATGCTTGTTGTATAGACTTATATATAAGCATATTTATGAGAAATCATACGGTTTTCAACTTCGGAAACTAAGCGGACAGACTGTCTGCTTTTATATATTTCGCATATCGCCCAATGCTCGGTTTTTGGCGGTTCTTCTGCAATGTAATTGTTTACATTGCAGGCTCGGACAGGTTTGCGGAATGGATCGGACGAAGCTTGTAAATCGTTTTCATTTCTCAAATCTCATATTTAGAAGCGAATAAAATTCATTCGCCGAGGAAAGGGTGATCTATCAAATGTCATTGAGAAGCTTAACAGGCACCGATGAGGTTACGGTCAAGAAGCGTGAAGTTGTCAAAACTCCTGCGGAAAAGGTTTCGGACATTCTCTACTGGTTTCTGAGATCCGCTATCGTCCTGAACGTCGTTGCACTGTTTTTCCCGCCGCTCAATCCCGCAAGACTCAGTGAGGGCATCAACAGGAACCTTTCGCTGTTCTCCTGCGGCGTATCCTATGATTCTATCATAGCAAACATGAAACGTGCTTTGAAGCAGGAATGGGTATCGGAGGATGCGTTTGCACTTATCTTCTACGCCAGCCTTATCATCATCATTGCTGTAATAATCATTGCAGCAAGCGGATGTCTTTCCCTTGGAAGCCATAAGATGAAAAAGCTCGGTCTGGCTATTACGCTGGGCGGAGGCGTTATCGAGGCTGTCGGCCTCGCTGCACTGTTTCAGGCTCATACCGAGATCGTTGAAACCACTCTCGCAAGCAAGGGAGATAAGATCTTTCTGTTAAATGCCGAGGGTATTCCCGATCCCGAGTATCTTCCCCCCGCATTTATCCTGTACATAGTGCTTATCTCCGTTATCATACTGCTCTCCATCGTGAACCTGTTCCTGGTTCCCCGTTCAATGATGGGCGAGGGCTTCAGCATGGAGCCAAAATTCCAGCTCTTCCTGATGATGCTCCCCGTTATCGCTCTGGCATTCGTATTCAGCTACCTCCCCCTGTACGGCTGGAGATATGCATTCTTCGATTACAAGTCGGGCGAAACGCTTTCGATGGATAAGTTCGTAGGCTTCGACCATTTCACGGAGCTGTTCAGAATACCCGCAACACGGCGTGATATTCTCACCGTTCTGAAAAATACTCTTGCAATGAGCGGACTCGGTATCGCAACAAGCTGGGTACCTATGGTATTCGCTATCTTCCTTTCCGAGATAAGAAACGCAAAATTCAAGAGAATAGTTCAGACCTTCACTACTATCCCGAACTTCATAAGCTGGGTACTTGTTTACGCTATCGCTATCGCTATCTTCAACACCGACGGCTTTATCAATACCTTTATCAACAGCTTTAAGGACCCCGCTACCGATACTTTTGTTACCGAAAACTATCTGATGAGCGACTCCCATATGTGGCTGAAAATGCTCGCATGGGGCATTTGGAAGGGTACCGGCTGGAGTGCTATCATCTATATTGCAGCTATTTCCGGTATCGACCAGGGCCTTTACGAAGCTGCTACCGTTGACGGTGCGGGAAGATTTGCAAAGATGTGGTATATTACCGTTCCCGAGCTTATCCCCACATTCTGCGTACTGCTGCTGATGTCCATCGCCAACATTCTCTCAAACGGTATGGAACAGTACCTGGTATTCTCCAACGCTAAGAACAGTGCGAAGATCCAGGTTCTCGACCTGTACGTTTATAACCTCGGTATCGGAAGCGGACTTATCCCGCTGTCTACCGTTATCGGTATGGTAAAATCGGTTATAAGCGTTATCCTGCTGTTTGCCGCAAATGCCGTTTCAAAGCTTATCCGCGGCGAGAGTATTGTTTAAGGAGGCGTATTTATGGAAAAGCTTACACTTAAAAAGAAGGGCGAAAACACCGGCCTTACAGACAATACTACCCATATCAAGCAAACACCCGGAGATATTGTCTTTAACGTAATCAACTACCTGTTTTTCGGCGTGTTCACTCTCAGCTGCATATTCCCGTTCTATTACATATTCATCAACACCATTTCGGATAATGAGCTTGTAAAGAGCGGTGCTATCACACTTATCCCCCGTGGCATAACAATTTCAAACTATATCGCAATGTTCAAGGTAAATGACCTCTGGAACTCGGTAATAGTTACCGTCGGAAGAACACTTATCGGTACCTGCCTGATGGTTTTCGTTTCCGGTCTGGCAGGCTACCTTGTTACAAAGAACGAAATGTGGCACAGAAAGCTGTGGTACCGTTTCCTCGTTATCACAATGTACTTCAATGCAGGTCTTATCCCCTGGTACTTGAATATGTCAATGCTGGGTCTGACCAATAACTTTATGGCATACATTATCCCCGGCATCGTTTCTCCCTACAATATCATTCTGGTAAAAACATACGTCGAATCAATCCCCGGAGAGATCGAAGAGAGTGCTTTTATGGACGGTGCAAGCTACTGGACTATCTTCCACAAGATCATCTGGCCGCTGAGTAAGCCTATCCTCGCTACCATCGCTATCTTCGGTGCAGTAGGTCACTGGAACTCCTTCCAGGATTCACTTATCCTTAACTCAAACTCCCCCGAGCTGTTCACACTGCAGCACAGACTGTATATCTACCTGAATCAGAGCTCCAATCTGGGTGCTATCGTTGCTTCGGGTACGAGCAGCACCGACTCGGCTGCCATTGCAGGTGCTATGAATACCAAGATCATTCAGTACACCATTTCAATGGTTACGATCATTCCTATTCTCTGCGTTTATCCCTATCTGATGAAATACTTTGAAAAGGGACTTATGCTGGGAGCTGTTAAGGGCTGATTCGATTCGTTTGCGTTATTTATTTCGATTTAAAATAATTATA
This sequence comes from uncultured Ruminococcus sp., assembly GCA_964540575.1. Classification (GTDB taxonomy): domain Bacteria; phylum Bacillota; class Clostridia; order Oscillospirales; family Ruminococcaceae; genus UMGS1889. The sequence goes on along the minus strand of CAZINI010000038.1, from coordinate 17,866 downwards.
GGAGGATATTTATGGACATCAAAAAGATCATGGCAGGCGTTACCGCCGCAGTACTGATGGGCTCTCTGGCGGGCTGTTCCACCCCCGGAAGCTCCAAGAACAAGGATAAGGACGATGCTTCGGCTGAAACAACAGCAGCAGGCGGAAATTCCGCCGACAGCGATGACGGTGACAGCGAAGACAGCTCCTCATCGGGTGATGCACTCACCGCTGTTGACTTCGATGCTCCCCCCGTTCAGCTGGTATGTTACAGCCAGCTGGCAAACTATTCCGGTAAGCTGACAGGCTGGTTCGCTGAGGTGCTGAAAGCAAAGTTCAATGTTGAAATGACTATTATCCCCGAAACCGATGGTATGTTCGATACCCGTATGGAGTCGGGAAATCTGGGCGATATTTGTGTCTTCGGTTCAAACGGAGGACCTTACCAGAGAGCTGCTGCAGAGGGTATGCTCTTCGACTGGAATGAAGATGACATTCTCTCCGATTACGGTCCCTACATCAAGGCTAATATGCCAAAGGCTCTGGAAGCCAACGCTTTAATGAACGAAAAGAACGGTGCAGGCAACAAGGTATTCGGCTTTGGCCACAATGTTGCTACCAGCCCCGACGATCATGAAGCATTCTTCTACACACTGGACATCCGTTGGGATCTCTACAAGGAGCTTGGCTATCCCAAGGTAAAGGATCTGGACGGTCTGTATGATCTCTTCCTGAAGATGAAGGAAATTTGTCCTAAGGACGAAAACGGTGCAGAAACATATGCACTCTCCCTCTGGCCCGACTGGGACGGAAATATGGTAATGTACGTTAAGGCATTTGCTACCGCATACTGGGGCTATGACGAAATGGGCTTCGGCGTATATGACACCGATACAGGTACATATCACTATGCTCTTGAGGATAACGGTCCTTATCTGACAAGCCTTAAGTTCTTCAACAAGCTCTATCAGGCAGGTCTTATCGACCCCAACTCCATGACTCAGACATATAACGAAATGTCCGAAAAGGTACAGGCAGGCGGTACATTCTTCTCCATCTTCGACTATGCAGGTTCCGCTCTTTACAACACCGAACCTCATCTCGAAGCAGACAAGGCAATGTATCCTATGGTTCCCGATGATGCAACTCCTCTCGGCTACGGTATGAACGTAATGGGCGGTAACAGAATCTGGACTATCGGTGCTAACACCGAGTATCCCGAGCTTTGCATGGAGATCATCAACTATCTCTGTACTCCCGAAGGATATATGACATACTGGTGGGGTCCTAAGGACGGATTTGATGAAAATCACCCCAACGGCTGCTGGTACTATGACGAGAACGGCAACACCTGCTTCACAGAGCTGGGCGAGGCCGCTTATAAGGACAGAAAGGGTACAATGATGCCCGCAGAATGGGGCGGCGGATCCTTCAATGACGGTACATTCCAGGCTAATAACACAACTTGGTCCCGTGACGCTTCCAACCCCGATTCCAACGGCGAAACATATAACTGTGAGAATTGGAAGAGCAGACGTGATCAGGAAGCTGCTTACAATATTCTCGCAGACTGGAGAAATTGGTCCGGTCAGTATAACTCTCAGGATTATATGAACACTGTAAACTTTAAGGTTGCTCCTGCAAGCGATTACGCTGAAAAGGAACAGTCCGATGAGCTGAAGCTCGTTTGGGAGCAGGTTGCTAAGTGTATCGTTCAGTACTCCTGGCAGGCTATCTACGCTAAGGACGATGCCGAGTATGAGAAGATCGTTGCAGAAATGATCAAGACCTGTGAAGAGTACGATCCCGATGGTATCTGCCTTGAGCACTGCCTTGCTGAGGCTGCAGAAAGACATGAGCGTGAACTGTTCGTAAACAGCTGATAAACAGCTAGCTGTTTGAACAACAAATAACAATTAAAAGCGGGTGTGCATACGTCGGGGAAATCCCCCGACGCAGCCGCCCGTTTTCTATTCGGAGGTGTCATATTTGGCAGGTTTTTTCAGTCCCGACAGCAAGCTGTATAAATTTATGAGCCGCCTGACGGACGTTGTAAAACTCAATCTTATGTGGCTGCTGTTCAGTCTGCCCATAGTGACAATAGGTTCATCGACCATTGCGGCGTTTGACATTACGCTGAAAATGGCGGAGGACAACGAGGGACATATCGCAAGAGGATTTATCAAAGCGTTCAAAGCAAACTGGAAACAGGGCATTCCTATGACGTTCATCACCCTGTTCTGCCTGTGGTCGGTCTATCTGGATTTTGAGATATTCAGCGTAATAAGCAAGGACCCGAACGCCGAAAACGGTTGGATATTCTTGGCTGTCGGCGTGGTTGCGGCGTATGTTTTTACTTGTTCGCTGCTCTATGTTTATCCCCTGCTGGCGAGATATGAGAACACCATTTTCAACAGCCTGAGAAACTCGTTTCGGATAACGATGAGATATTTTCTTCGTTCGCTGGTGCTTGTGGTAGTTATTGCTCTGGAGATAGTGGTTTTCTTCCTTTGGAGCGAGAAAATGTGGATAGTCGGTGCACTTATGGGACCTGCCTGCATATTTTTCACCATCAGCGGCCCTGCAATGGCAATATTCCGTGAGCTGGAAAAAGAGCCCGGGACAGTTGCCGAAAATGACGGCGTGAGAAAAGAAAGCGACGAAGAAAACGACAATTAAAAGTTTCGTCCACCTTTACAAAGGTGGCAGGGTCAAGGGACAGCGTCCCTTGTCGCCCGTCGCAACGGGCGAAACTCCCTTCCCAGCCGCTAACAAAAAACACTTAGCCAACAGCAAAAATCACAAACAAATCAGAAAAAAAGCACCGCACACAAACAAAACAGTAAAGCATCAATCCAACAAACACAACCAACGCCGTGTAAACAAGTTCCGTGTGCGGTGCCGCAAAAAATATCTCGGGGTTAATCCCCGAGATATTTTTTGCCCCCGCCGCCGCTGTCAAGCGGCGGAAAGAACCTGTGGTTATCGCTATTTCACAGAAATTTTGCACTTTGCCAGTTCTGCTTTCTTTTTCCCACACTACTTTAGTGACTTATGTCAGCTTGTGGCACCCCCCGCAAAGGGGACAACCTTATATGGGCGGGGGACAGAACAAACCCTAACGCAAAGCGGGGACTTTCCCCCGCCCCTAACGGTTTTCCCCTTTGCAATCCCCTTTCCCTTTCACCCCACCCTCTTTTCCCCGCTTTACATTTTTGTGGGGTGATAAAGTTTTTGTTCTTTAGGAAAATAGTTAATAATCTGTTAGAGTGGCTGTTGAATGGAAGTTGGTGAAATTATGTAAATTATTTTGGCGTTTTGTCTACATATTGATGAAAGATTAGTATTAGTTTATTAAGGGAAGCTTTAATTGCAAATTGAGAATTATGCATTATGCATTTTACATTATAGTTCATTGCCTGTTGACAATTTTATTTTTATATGTTATAATAAATCACTCGTTGCAAATCGTTTGATTTAATATAGAGAAACACTGCTTAATTCGTCATTTCTGATTTGTTTCGCAAAAAATGACGTGTTCAGGTGTGTCTTTCCCCGCCGAAGGCGGGGAAAGACACACTGCTCAGCGATTACATAGAAAACCCACGACAAAAAGGAGGACAAAATGGAAAAGAAAGAGAAACGATCGGCACTGTCAAACGTTGCTTATATGCTGAAAATAATGTGGCAGGGCTGCAAGGGCTATGTCCTGTACACCTTCATCAAGGAGTTCGTTGAGAATGTGTTCTGGACGGTATTTTCGGTGTATCTCACCGAGTGGATATACATTGCCATCGAGCGGAAAACACCCTTTACGGTGCTGGCTTCATTCGTTGGGGCAATGTGTATCGGGCATATCTGCATACATATCTGCTCGGCTATCCATCAGCTTTGCGAAAAGCAGTTTCTGCCCGAAATATATCGGAATTTCTACAAGCGGGTAATACAAAAATCCATTTCAATGGAATATACACAGTTTGAAAAGCCCGATTTTTACGACAAATACACCCGTGCACTGAACGAGTGTCAGCAGAGGGGCAGCACTATCCTCTATTACTCCGCCTACCTTCTTGCGGGGATAGCTTCCATAATCACGGCGGCACTTATTGTTGCGGACGTTGACCCATTGCTGCTGATATTTATCGTCCCCATGGTAATGGTTTCCCTTATTTTCGGCAAGAAAACGGGAGAAATGTACTATCAGCTGGACTTTTCCAACACCCGTGACGGACGTATAGGCAGCTATGCAAAGCGTGTATTCTACGAGAAAAAATATGCGGGCGAGCTTCGGCTTTTCGGCATTGGACAGCTTCTTCTCAGCCGTCACGAAAAGGCATATTCGGAAATGGAAAACCGCACCCGTGAGATAAGAAAAAAGATAAGCGTCCTAGAAACGGCTAAGTGGATAATCTACGGTCTGCTGTCAACCATACTTCCCTATCTGTACATAGCCTTCGTTTTGCAGGCGGGCGAGGTGCAGACGGCGGCGTATATCGCTATGATACCCGCTCTCAGTACGCTGTCGTGGCGGACGTCGGACGCCGTTGAGCTGATGGTGTCCCTTGCAAAGGAAAGTGCATTCGTGACAAATCTCCGTGAATTTCTTTCATATACGCCGAAAAGCGACAGCGAAAAGCTTCTGCCCGCTCCCCCGCTTGACGACATTGTTATAAAAAATATGAGCTTCACCTATGACGGTGCGGAAAAGCCCACTCTTCATAACGTGAATATGACCGTCCGAAAGGGCGAAAAGGTGGCTGTTGTCGGGCATAACGGTGCGGGAAAAACCACTCTTGTCAAGCTGATAATGGGACTTTATCCCGCAACGGACGGCGAAATTTCCATCAGCGGAACAAGTATTGACAAATATGAGCCGAAATCCTTGCACAAACGGTTCGGGACGGTTTTCCAAGATTTGCAGGTGTTCGCACTTCCCCTGTCCCACAATGTTTTGATGCGTAAACCGAAAAATGATGAAGAACGTCAGCTCGTTGAGGACTCCCTCCGCAAGGCACAGTTCGGCGACAAGCTGGACACTCTGAAAAACGGCATTGACACAATGGTCACAAAGGAATTTGACGAAAACGGCATAGGTCTGTCGGGGGGCGAGGCACAGAAGATAGCCATCGCCAGAGTGTTTGCACGAAAGCCCGACGTTGTTATCCTCGATGAACCGTCAAGTGCCCTTGACCCTATCGCCGAGTACAATATGTATAAAAATATGCTTACTGCCACCGACGGCGAAACGGTCATTTTCATAAGCCATAGACTGTCCGCCACCCGTGACGCCGACCGCATTTATATGTTTGAAAACGGCACGGTCATTGAGGAGGGCAGCCATTCCGAGCTTATGGAAAAGAACGGAAAATACGCCGAAATGTGGCGGCTTCAGGCACAAAATTATCTGGCAGAGGAGGCGTCAGTATGAGCGAAAAGAAAGAGAAACTGGGTATGAAGCGGCTTATCTCAAACGTTGGCTATGTTATGAGATTTGCCTGCAAATATGACGGAAAAATGGCAGCTGCATATATCGTAAGCATATGCACAAACAACGCCGCATACACGGTCATAAACACGTTCCTGCTTAAAGCTATGATAGACATTCTTATGGCGGGTGCGGACATTCTCAGCGTTGTAAAGGTGCTTGCGGTAATGGCGGCAGTGGACGCTGTGGGGCTTGCCATTCATATCAGTCTGGAAAATGTTTTCCATACACGGCTGGTAAAGGTAAGCGGTTCAATTCAGCGGGAACTTATGGAAAAGGCTCGGCTGATGGACCTGAAATATTACGATATTCCCGAATATTACGATGACTTCGTTATTGCCGCCTCTCAGTCGGAGGAAATGGTAACGAAAGCAATTATGAGCATCGGACGCATCGCTGCAAGCCTGCTGGCAATGCTCATTGCGGGAACGCTTATTATGACCATGAACCCCATTATCGCAATATTCCCCGTGACGGGCTTTATCATCAACATTATCACCCGCTTTATCATCACAAAGCTGGAATATCAGTACGGCATTGAAAAGGCGAAAATCGGCAGAAAAGCGGACTATTCAAAGCGGGTATTCTATCAGCCCGAATATGCAAAGGAGATAAAGCTGACGGGCATTGAGGAGGCGTTGATGGAGCAGTATGACGAGGCTATCCGTGAGGAGCGGAAAATGGCTTTGAAATATTCGCTGAAAATACTGCCGCCCACGCTTATCAACTGGATATGCACATTTACCGTATGTCAGTTTTACGCTGTTCCCGTGTACCTTGCGTATCTGGCAATAGAAAAGCAAAGTATTGAGCTGGGAGATGTGGCGTCGCTGAAAAACGCTTCAAACAACATTAAAAGCCGTCTGGACGGTATGAATTACGCCCTTGTGGACTTTCAGACTGTGGGACAATATGCGGAGAAATTCCGTCGGTTTATGGACAATGAGGTGAATATCGAGGGCTGCACGGGTGAGGTTCCCGTCCCCGAAAATGATTGTACATTGGAGCTGAAAAATGTCAGCTTCAAGTATAAGGACAGTGAAAATTACGTTATCCGAAATGTGAATATGACCGTCAGAAAAGGCGAAAAGCTTGCTCTTGTAGGCGAGAACGGTGCGGGAAAATCCACGCTGATCAAGCTGATAATGCGGCTTTATGACGTTACCGAAGGGGAGATTACCTTTGGCGGCGTTGACATTCGCAAACTGAATACTCGGGATTACCGCCGAAAAATAGGCACGGTTTTTCAGGATTTTCAGATCTACGGTGCGGCACTTTCGGAAAATGTCAAGACGGATATTGTTTCCGAAAACGACAGGGAAACGATAACCGCCGCCCTTGAAAAGGCAGACCTCGGCTCAAAGCTCAAAAAGCTGCCGAACGGCATTGACACGGAGCTGACAAAGGAATTTTCCGACAGCGGCGTTATGCTTTCGGGCGGCGAATCGCAAAAGGCGGCTATTGCAAGAATTTTTATGCGGGACACGCCCATTGCCATTCTGGACGAACCGTCCTCGGCACTTGACCCCATTGCGGAATATCGGCTGAACAGAAGTATGATGGAAAATGCGGAAAATCAGGCGGTTATTCTCATATCCCACCGTCTTTCCACCACCAAAGACGCCGACAGGATAATTCTCCTGGAACACGGCAGCATCGCCGAAAGCGGAACGCATTCCCAGCTGCTTGAAAATAACGGCAGATATGCGGAAATGTGGAGGGTTCAGGCGGAGAAGTATTGTGCACGGATTTACGCTTGAGCAAAAATATTGACCGACAAACAGTAACAGGTTTATCGAGCTGTTAAAAAAACAAAGAATTATTAAGGAGTAATTATGATCAGACAATATAAATCAAACGACTTGGCACAGTGTGCCGCAATATTCAAAGAAGCTTTTTCCGAAGAAGCCTGGGGCTGCGTATGGACCCGGGAACGAGCGGAAGAATATCTTTCGGATTTCACCGGCAATCCGAAATTCATCGGCTTTGTTTCGGAAGAAAACGGAGTTATTGACGGTGCGGTATTCGCCTGCAGAAAGGTCAGCTGGAATAACGATGAGATACATGTAGATGAACTTATCGTTGCCCCTCAGAAGCAGCGTTCCGGCATTGGCGGAAGACTTGTTGACGCTGTCAAGGAATACTGCAAGGACAACGGTCTTGCAGGAATTGTCCTCTACACAGCCGAACAGGCACCCGCAAAGAAATTCTATGAAAAGAACGGCTTTCAGGTATCTGACGGTGTAATTTGTATGTATTGGGTTTGACCGATGAAACTTTTATTTTTGTCCCTTTACAATCCCCCAAAAATGCGGTATAATTTAACTGATGAATTTATACGGAGGTATCTCTATGAAATATAGCTTCTGCCCCGACTGCGGGGAACGACTCACGGAAAAAAATATCGGCGATGAGGGTATGACAAGATGGTGCGAAAAATGCAGCCGTCCGTGGTTCGACGGCTTTTACACCTGCATACTTGCCGCTGTTGTGAACGAGCTGGGCGAGGTCGCACTTATCCGTCAGGGATATGTTTCCACAGAATACTGCGTTGGCGTTGCGGGACATATAAAGTGCGGCGAAACTGCCGAAGCCGCCGCCGCAAGAGAGGTCGAGGAGGAAATAGGTCTTGTCCCCGAAAGCGTTGAATTTATCCAAAGCAGCTGGTACGAAAAGAAGGGTATGCTGATGCTGGGCTTTCGTGTGAACGTGAAAAAAGCGGAGCTTAAACCCTCCTGCGAAGTGGACAGTGCCGATTGGTATTCCCCCGAGAAGGCAATGCAGGTACTGCGTCCCGGGAGCAATATTCAGCGGTTGGTGGCTGCGGCAGTCGATTGCCATGAAAATGAGGTGTGTGCAAAATGAAAAAGTTTCTGACAATTGCAGGCTCTGACAGCTCGGGCGGAGCGGGCATTCAAGCCGACCTGAAAACTGCCGCCGCTCACAAAGTTTACGGAATGAGCGTTATAACCGCCCTGACCGCACAGAACACCACAGGCGTATTCGGTGTCAGCAGCGTTTCGGGCGAATTTGTCAAGGCACAGGCAAGGGCTGTTTTCGAGGATATTTTCCCCGATTCGGTGAAGATAGGAATGGTATTTTCCGAAGAAATTATAAATGCGGCGGCGGATATTCTGACGGAATACAGACCCCCGCATATCGTCTGCGACACGGTAATGGTGGCGACAAGCGGTTCTCCCCTGCTGGAAAGATCCGCCGAAAGGGCACTGACGGAGCGGCTGTTTCCGTTGGCGGAGCTGATAACGCCGAACATTCCCGAGGCGGAAATATTAAGCGAAATGAGCATCTCAAACCGTTCGGATATGGAAACGGCAGGCGGGATAATCAGCAAAAAATTTGGCTGTTCGGTGCTTGTTAAGGGCGGACATCTATCCGATACGGCGGACGATATTCTGTTTGAAAACGGCGAAATTTCCGAGATATTCGGCGGAATTCATATCGACAACCCCAACACTCACGGAACGGGCTGCACGCTGTCCTCAGCCATCGCCTGCAATCTTGCACTGGGATATTCCCTCCGTGACAGCGTGAAAAATGCCAAGGATTATGTGGCGGGGGCTATTGCATTCGGTCTTGATTTGGGAAAAGGCAGCGGACCGCTTGACCATATGTATAAGATTTAAGGAGTTGTATTCTATGAAACCTATAAACCTCTTAAACGAAGTAAATGCTGTCGAACAGCTGTATGTTTACAATAAAATCGGACGCTTGAACGGCAATGTTATCAGCGTTGTGAATGTGGAAAACAGGACGCTTGATTTTCATGTTCACGAGCAGTCCGATGAAATGTTTTTCGTTATTGAGGGAGGCTTTTGCCTTGAAACGGACGAGGGACTTATCCCCGTTAAAGCAGGAGAATTTATTATTGTCCCGAAAGGCACAAGGCACCGTCCCGTTGTCAAAGAGCTGTCAAAATTTATGATGATCGAACTTGACGGGACACTGAATAAGGAAAACAGCGGCGATCTGTATGAGGATTGAATAATGCATCTCCTTTGCGGGAAAATATCTGTATCAAACCGCAAAGGAGGCGTAATATGGAAAACACCGAGCTGCCTATGGGCTTCGGAATTGCACTTGCAATGAACCCGAAGGCTATGGAGAAATTTGCTTTGCTTCCCGAAAGCAAAAAGCGGGAGATAATAAACGGCACACATTCGGTTTCGTCCAAGGCGGAAATGCACCGTTATGTCGAAAAGATACTTTCTATGCAGTAAGCGAAAACGCCAAAAATTTCACTTGACATATCATATCTAACGTGCTAAAATAGAATAGAAATACGCAAAGGAGCGGGGTTTGTCATTCGTTGAAATGCTTCCGTCGGGAAGCCGTTTTTTCGGTGTCAAGCCCCTTTTTTAAATGAAAAAAACTGTTGCCGCTGCATTTTTAGCAGCATTTTTATGCTCCTGCACCGTGGGAAACAGCACGGAAAGAGCGGGATTTTTCGGGTTCGACACATATATAAATGCGGAGCTTTCCACACCCGAAAAAAGCACCGCCGCCGATACCCTTTCACAGCTGAAAACCGTCTGCGAAAGCCTTGATGCGGAGCTTTCTCCATACAGGGACGGTTCTGCCGTTTCCCGTTTCAATTCGGGCGAACGGTCGGAAAATGCCCTGATTTCGGAGATATGCCTTGAATATGCAAAGGCTGCCGAGCTTCTGGGAAACGGCGTAACGCCGTACTGCGGTTCGGTGACGCTTTTGTGGGACGTTTCCTCTGAAAATCCCCGTGTCCCCTCCGATGCCGAAATTGCGGAGGGACTCAGCTTCGTTCGCACGGCGGAGATCGTTCCCGATGAGCTTCCGAACGGTACTCTTCTCGATCTCGGTGCTGCCGCCAAGGGCTTTTACTGCGATAAGGCTTTGGAAATTATCGAAGAAAAGGTTATTTCCGAGGGAAAAATAAGTGCGGGTTCGTCCGCTTTGGTATATTCCCGCTCGGCAGATAAGACCTTTACCGCTGCCGTGAGAAATCCGTTCGGGGAGGGCGAAGCCTGCGTTTTTGAAACGTCAAACAGCTTCATTTCCACTGCAGGCGGATACGAGAGATTTTTTGAAGCGGACGGCGTCCGCTATTCCCACATTTTCGATATGAACACGGGTCGTCCTGCCGAAACGGATATTGTTTCCGCAACGGTAGTTCTGCCCGCCGAAATAGGCTGCGGCACACTCTCCGACATTGCATCAACGCTTATCTATATTGGCGGGACGGAACGCATCTCCGAGTACGCCGACAAGCTGAACACCCGCTTTGACGGGGATTTTTCGCTTATTGTCATATCCGAAAAGGGCGAGATAATTTCGGCGGGAAATACGGAGCTTATCTCCGTTTCCGACGGCTTTTCCGAAAGGTCTGAAAATGAAAACTAAACGCTTTTTCCCCAAACGAGGGGCACTTCTCTGTGCGGCATTTGCCGCTGCCTGTTTATACCTTGTTTTTGGAACATTTTTAAATACGCAAAGCATTTCAAACGGCATAGCTGTAGTTGAAATAGATGGAAATATCGCCGAGAAACGTCCTCTTTCCCAATCGGGAGAGTTCACCGTCCAAGGTGCGGAGGGAATGGTTTTTCTTATCGAAAACGGCGGTATTCGGGTGAAAAGCTCCGATTGTCCCGATAAAATTTGCGTGAAAACGGGGCTTGTGACTGCCGAATATCAGTCGGCGGTATGCCTGCCAAACAGAGTCGCTGTGTATGTGGTGAGTGCCGATGAATAAAGATATTACCCGAAAAGCGGCGTTTCTCGGCATTTCGCTGGCACTTTGCATTGCACTGTCGTGGCTGGACAGTTTGCTGTCCTCGGCAATGCCCATTCCCGGGCTTCGGCTGGGGCTGGCTAACACGGTCATATGTGCCGTGCTTATGAAATACAGTGTTAAGGAAGGCTTTGCAATGTCCCTGCTTCGGTCGGGCTTTGTCCTGCTTACAAGGGGCGTTGTTTCGGGGATAATGTCCCTTTGCGGAGGGACGGCGGCGTTCGTTGTGACGGCTGTATTTATATCCCGAAAAAGGCTGTCTGTAAGGACGGTTTCCGTCCTCGCCGCCGCTGCACATATTATCGGACAGCTTGCCGCTGCCTGTGTTATTATGGGCACCGTCCGAGTGCTGTATTACGGGATATTTCTGCTGCCCGCCGCACTTGTTACGGGCTTTTGCACGGGAACTATCCTCGACAGACTTACAAAAACAAACCTGTTTAATAAATGAAGGCAGTGTCACAACATTTTGTCTTTATACTATTTCCTTCAAAACCGCAGGTAAGGAGATTAGGAATTATAGCAGTCCACAAAAATAACGTTATTGTAGGGGCGGGGTTTCCCCGCCCGCAGATTTCAAAAGTTCCTTCGGTAACTACGGGACGGGAAACCCGTCCCCTACAAAACCTGTTAGGATATTTTTATGTACCGCTATAGTATTAAAATGTGAAAAGTGTAGAGTGAGAATTTTCGCCGCAAGCAATATAATAATTCCACTTTCCACATTCCACTTTGAAAAAAATTCCCCGATTGGAGGTCATAATATTGAAAAGGCTTAACGGTATACACGTCAAGCATCACAAAAATACCGAGAACTGTGAAACAAAGCAGTTCCCCCTGCCCGCACGGCTGACGGTCATAATGTCACAGGCAATGGGTGCCCCCTGCACTCCCCTTGTGAAAAAGGGTGATACGGTGGATAAGGGGCAGAAAATAGGCGATTCGGACGCTTTTATGTCCGCACCCGTCCACAGCCCGACCTCGGGAACGGTGGCGGATATTACCGATTATCTTCTGCCGAACGGAACACGCTGCAAGGCTGTTATCATTGAACCCGACGGCGAAAACCGCATATCTCCCGACATAAAGCCGCCTGTTATAAACAGCAGAGATGACTTCATCAATGCGGTCAGAGAAAGCGGCTGCGTCGGTCTTGGCGGAGCGGGATTTCCCACACATATCAAGCTTCGTTACGACCCCGTGAAAACTCCCATTGACACTCTTGTCATCAACGGTGCGGAATGTGAACCGTACATAACCTCGGATTACCGTGAATTTATTGAAGCCCCAGATGACGTTATTGACGGAATTGCGAAAATCATGGAGCTTATGAATATCCCCATGTGCAAGATAGGCATTGAGGAAAACAAGCCGGCAGCCATTAAGCTGATGACCGAAAAGACTGCGAATATGAAGGGAGTTTCGGTGGTGACTCTCCCCTCCTCATACCCGCAGGGAGCGGAAAAGGTGCTTATCCACTCCTGCACGGGCAGGATAGTTGCAGAGGGCGAGCTGCCGTCAAATCAGGGCGTTGCAGTGATGAACGTTTCCACCGTGGGATTTATCAGCCGCTATCTGAAAACGGGTATGCCGCTGACGGAAAAACGGCTTACCCTTGACGGAAACGCTGCCACAAAAAATCAGGGGAATTATATCGTCCCCATAGGCACGGCAGTTTCCGAGCTGCTTAGCTTCTGCGGTGCTGAAAACCCCGAAAAAGTGCTTTACGGCGGTCCTATGATGGGATTTCCGCTTTATGATACGGAGCAGGCTGTTACAAAGGTGAACAACGCCGTTCTGGCGTTCAAGGACGTGAAAACTCCCGAAACCACCGCCTGCATACGCTGCGGACGCTGCATAAGAGCCTGTCCCCTGAACCTTATGCCCACGCTTCTGGAGCAGGCATATGACCGTCGGGACGGTGCAGAGCTTGCAAGGCTCAAGGTAAATCTCTGTATGAACTGCGGCTGCTGCTCCTATGTCTGCCCCGCAAACCGTCATCTGGCGGAAAAAAATCAGCTGGCTAAGGCACTCCTGCCCAAGCCCGCCAAGAAATAAGGAGGAACTGACCAATGAACGGTTTAAAGGTTTCGCCGTCACCTCATCTGCATGACAATATCAGCACGCAGAGGGTGATGCTGAATGTTATTATTGCACTGCTGCCCGCATGTGCCGCAGGAATATATATTTTCGGATATATGGCGGCGGTAAATCTCGCTGTATGCGTTGTGTCCTCCGTTGTGTTTGAGTATCTGGCAAGACGGATAATGAAGCGTCCGCAGACCATCTCCGACCTTTCCGCAATAGTTACGGGACTGCTTCTGGGAATGAACCTCCCTGCCACTATCAACCCGCTCTACGGAATTATCGGTTCATTTGTGGCAATAGTTGTCACAAAGCAGCTTTTCGGCGGTCTGGGACAGAACTTTGCAAATCCCGCAATTGTGGGCAGGATCGTGCTTATGCTGTCCTTTACGGGGCAGATGACAACTTGGTGTCAGCCCTTTTACTATCGTAACGGCACTGACATTGTAACGGGTGCGACTCCCCTTGTTTCGGGAAATGCTTCCTATATGGAGCTGTTTCTCGGAAATGTGGGCGGCTGTATCGGCGAAACGTCGGCAGCAGCTCTCATTATCGGCGGGATATATCTTCTCTGCACACGAACAATAACCATACACGCACCCGCAGCATTTCTGGTCACTGTCGCTCTGCTGACCTTCCTGACGGGCGGCGATGTCCCCTATCAGCTGCTTTCGGGCGGACTTATGCTGGGTGCATTCTTTATGGCGACCGATTACGCCACAACGCCTATTACGGGACGTGGAAAGCTTATCTTCGGCATCGGCTGCGGACTGCTTACCTTCCTTATCCGAAACTACGGAAATTATCCCGAGGGCGTTTCCTTCTCGATACTGCTGATGAATATCCTCACGCCCTATATTGACAGGCTGACGGAAATTCGCCCCCTTGGCGGAAAATTCCCCGAAAAGGAGGAACGCAAATGAGCCTTAAAGAAAAAATAATACCCCCGCTGGTGCTGACGCTTATCTGCGTTATATCCTCTGCACTGCTGGCTTTTGTGTACAATCTCACCTATGTTGACACGACGGGAATAATCACCGACAAGCTGTCGGCGGGGCTTACGGAAATTTACGGAACTGCCGACGGATTTTCCATGCAGATGAACGATGACGGAACGGTGAAAACATTCGACGGCGTTACCTCAATTATCTCCGACAACAGCGGAAATGTTTCCTTTGAGATAACCGCCGATGGATACAGCAAAGGCGGTCTGCATCTGCTTATCGGCTTTGATGAGAGCGGTTCTGTATGCGGCATAAGCGTCCTGACTATCGGCGAAACTCCCGGTCTTGGAACAAGAGCAGCTGCCCCCGAATATCTCGGGAAATTCACGGGAATTTCATCTCCCGAATTTGAAGCCGACGTTATCACCGGTGCAACATTCTCATCAAAGGGAATACAATCCGCCGTAAAAACCGCTGTGACAGCGTATCTTGAAATGAAAGGAGATGGCACAGTATGAGCGAGCAAAACGGAAATCTTCACGAATTTACCAAAGGCATAATCAAGGAAAATCCCACCCTTGTGACGCTGCTTGGAATGTGTCCTACCCTTGCGGTAACGACAATGGCGGAAAACGGTCTGGGAATGGGGCTTGCGACCACCTTCGTGCTGGTCTGCTCCAATGCGGTCATTTCCCTGCTGAAAAATGTTATCCCGAAGGCGGTGCGGCTGCCCTGCTTTATCGTGGTAATCGCAAGCTTTGTAACGCTTATCGAGTTTCTGATGAAGGGCTATCTCCCCGAGCTTTATGACAGCCTGGGACTTTTCCTTTCGCTTATTACCGTAAACTGCATTATCCTTGGACGTGCGGAAGCGTTTGCGTCCAAAAACAAGCTTCTCCCGTCTATCCTTGACGGTCTGGGAATGGGTCTTGGCTTCACTCTTGCACTGTTTCTCATGGGCTCCGTAAGAGAGATATTCGGAATGGGCAGCTGGATGGGTATCGCTATCCCCGTGGGCACGCCTATGACTATCTTCATAATGCCCGCCGGCGGATTTTTCGTGCTGGGCTGCATTATCGCACTGGTCAACAAGCTTGCCAACAGGAAGCCGCCGCAGTCTGTGGGCTGTGCGGGCTGTCCCAATTCGGCAAACTGCTCCTCATTTTCCGAGAATGGAGGCTGCGAGAATAAATGATAAAAAGTATGCTTATTATCCTGCTCAGTGCAATGCTGACGGATAACTTCGTTCTTTCAAAATTTATGGGAATATGCCCGTTTCTCGGCGTTTCCAAAAAGCTGGACAGCTCCGTGGGAATGGGAATGGCAGTTACCTTCGTAATGATATGTGCGACCCTCTGCACATATCCCGTTTACACGCTTCTGCTGGCACCTATGGGACTTTCCTATCTCAGAACTATCGCATTCATACTTATAATAGCACTTTTCGTTCAGCTGGTGGAGATAATCATGAAAAAGAAAATGCCCGCCCTTTACAAGGCTCTGGGCGTGTTCCTGCCGCTTATCACCACAAACTGTGCCGTGCTGGGCGTTACTATCCTTAATATTGACAGCGAGTACAGCTTCCTTGAATCCATTGTAAATGCCCTTGGTGCGGGACTTGGATTTACCATTGCTCTGGTGCTTTTCAGCGGAGTTCGTTCAAGAGTGGAAAATGCGGACGTTCCCGAAACCTTTAAGGGCGTTCCCGCAACGCTTATTGCGGCTTCTATCGTTTCCGTCAGCTTTATGAGCTTTGCGGGACTGGTAGAGGGACTTTTCGGCTGATAACGGTATTTGTATATTGTATGGGACGGGTTTCCCGTCCCGCAAAAAACGGCAAAATATCCATAGAAAGGAAAAAACCTTATGTTTGAAGCATATATACTCCCTGCACTGATATTTGCGGCTTTGGGCTGTGCGGCGGGGATACTGCTTACCGTCGTTTCAAAGCTATTCGAAGTCAAAACTGACGAGAGGATTCAGGCGGTAAACGATGCTCTGCCTCAGGTAAACTGCGGTGCATGCGGATACAGCGGCTGTGCGGACTATGCAAATGCGGTCGTCATAAACGGCGTTGCCACCAACCTTTGCAAGCCCGGCGGAGCGAAATCGGCGGAGAAAATAGCCGAGATACTCGGTACGTCTGTTATGGAAAATATTCCTCAAACTGCATACGTCCGCTGTTCGGGAAACTGTTCGGCGACTAAGACAAAAATGCAGTTCGAGGGCGAACAGACCTGCAAGGCGGCAAAACGCTTTTACGGCGGCTCGGGCGAATGCATTTACGGCTGCATCGGTCTTGGGGACTGTGCAAGGGTCTGTCCCGAAAATGCTATTTGCATAGCGGACGGTCTGGCGGCGGTAAATCCAAAAGCCTGCGTTGCCTGCGGACTTTGCGTTAAGAAATGTCCCAATCAGCTTATTGCCATAAAGAATATGGGCAGCAATTTGCACGTTGTAAGCTGTTCGTCCCACGATATGGGAAAAGTGGTCAGAGCAGTCTGCAAAAACGGCTGCATCGGCTGTAAGATTTGCGAGAAAAAGTGCGAATTTGACGCTGTTCACGTTGAAAACAACCTTGCGTCCATCGATCAGGATAAATGCACAGGCTGCGGAAAATGTGCCGCTGCCTGTCCCGCAAAGGTCATCAAAATGATATAAAAAAACGC
The DNA here is from genome assembly GCA_964540575.1 of uncultured Ruminococcus sp. Lineage (GTDB taxonomy): Bacteria > Bacillota > Clostridia > Oscillospirales > Ruminococcaceae > UMGS1889. Next base: position 922 of record CAZINI010000038.1, on the reverse strand, counting down.
CGTCCCCACAACAGTCCGTGCAAACTGTTGTGGGGACGAATTTTATTCGGGAAATTACTCTTCAATCTGCTTTCCGAGGAACTGTGCCGCCGCCTGAATGAGATTTTTCTGGACCTCATTGGCAGTCGCACCGCCTGTGGGAGCGAGAAATGCCACAGCCCCCGTTACGTCGCCCGAAGAAAGTATGGGCGTGCAGGCAATAGCGGGACGGTCAATTCCCTCAACTGGGAACACCTTTTCATCATCGGGAGAAGTGCAGACGTAATTTTTGCGGCTTTCGAGATATTCCTCCAGCCCGTGCGAAATTCGTCTTTCGTTAAACTCCTTCTTCTGAACGCCTGCCACCGCAACAACGTGATCTCTGTCAAACACCACCGTGGGACAGTTGGCAAGCTTTGTCACGACCTCGGCGACCTGTGCCGCCGAACCTGCCATCTCGTTTATTGCGGAATATTTCTTGAAAATAACCTCGCCGTCGCTGCTTGTGTAGATCTCAAGGGGGTCGCCCTCACGAATACGCATAGTTCTGCGGATCTCCTTGGGAATGACGACTCTGCCGAGATCGTCGATACGTCTGACAATGCCTGTAGCTTTCATTTTCTTATCCTCCAAATCTAAAAATATGCCGCTTTGGTCGGCTTATTTGCAAAATTATTGTAAGCATAGTTTTTGCATCAGAGGCAGGATTATACTTTTGTTTTTGTGAAATTTCGTGGAAAAATTTGCTTGCCGGGGACATTATTATAAAAATATTTATTACCCCATATAACCATAACTCACGTTCTCATACTAATCTTCAATCGTTCTGTAGACAAAGACGGCAGATAGAACACAGCCAATCAAGGAAAGCGACCGCAGGCGGGCTGTCGCCCGGCAAGGGAACTTGACGCCGAGTGGCTGGGTTATAGCTGTCGGATTTGTC
>CAZINI010000037.1:0-31525 GCA_964540575.1 uncultured Ruminococcus sp. | reverse complement strand
CGAAGCTGAAAAGCAACAGATTTACAGTCTGCCCCCTTTGGCCACTCGGGAACTCCTCCCTAAGGTCGCTGCCGAATACGACAGGCGATATTTAAAAACGGACGCTTTGGAATGACCTCGGCAAAAACCGTTTGATGGAGCTGGTGGACGGACTCGAACCCCCGACCTGCTGATTACAAATCAGCTGCTCTACCAACTGAGCTACACCAGCTTAGAACTGCTGCAAAATTCCGTTTGAAAACGGCTCGTGTTATGCAACGATAATTATTATATCACATTACGAAGCGTTTGTCAAGCCTTTTTTCAAAATTTTTCGATTTTTTTCTGTGGAAATAAAACCTTGTCTTGCTCACAGCTTTTTTATTATACGCATTTTTTGTCCCGTTGTCAATAGTTTTTTTGAATATTGTAGATATTTACAGCTGTGAATAGTGTTATTTTCCGCTTTTTGATGATTTTTCCTATAAAGCCTGCAATAATGTTGAATGTTGAGAGTTGAGAGTTGAATTAACGAACCCCACTCAGGTTTCCGTATTAAATTCAACTCTCAACACTTATAACTCATCACTAAAAATTCCACATTATTCCGAAAGCAGTTTTTCCGCCGAAGCCAGCTTCACACACAGACAGAACAGATCAATAGCCATCTGCAGCTCCTCAATGGGAGGATAGGACGGTGCAATTCTGATATTTCTGTCCTCGGGGTCCTTCTTGTAAGGATAGGTAGCACCCGCACCCGTCAGCACAACGCCTGCCTCCTTGCACAGCTCAACCACTCTCTTTGCACAGCCGGGCAGAGTGTTTACGGAAATAAAGTAACCGCCGTTGGGCTTTACCCAGTCGAGAATGCCCATGCCGCCGACCTCTCTGTCAAGAGTATCGAGAACAGCGGCAAACTTGGGAGCAAGCAGCTTCTTGTGCTTTTCCATATGTGCCTTGATGCCGTCCAGGTCCTTGAAGAAGCGGACGTGACGGAGCATATTCACCTTATCATAGCTGATAGCCTGGAAGTTGAGAATCTTCAGCGTTGCCTGAATATTCTCCTCGGAAGCCGCCATTACAGCAACACCCGCTCCGGGGAAGGTTATCTTCGAGGTGGACGCAAACATATATACCATATTTTCCTTGCCCGTCTTTTTCAGCTCGTCCATAAGGTTCAGCAGAGTGTCGGGCTTATCGGTCAGGTGATGAACGCAGTAAGCGTTATCCCAGAAAATTCTGAAATCCTTAGCCTTGGGGGACAGATTTGCAAATCTCTTAACGGTTTCATCGGAATATGTGATGCCGTCGGGGTTGGAGTACATAGGAACGCACCAGATACCCTTGATAGACTCATCCTCGGAAACCAGCTTCTCCACAATATCCATATCGGGACCTGTCTTGGTCATAGGAACATTTACCAGCTCAATGCCAAATGTTTCCGTAACGGAAAAATGCCTGTCATAGCCGGGAACGGGACAGAGAAACTTCACCTTATCGCACTTGCACCAGGGCTTTTCACCGCCGGGAACGCCGAAGTTCCATGCCCTCTGAACAGCGTCAAACATAAGAGTAAGGCTGGAGCTTCCGCCGACGATAACTTCCTCGGGCTTAACACCCAGCATTTCCGCAAACAGCTTCTTTGCTTCGGGAATACCCGCAAGAACGCCGTAGTTACGCACGTCCATACCGTTTTCCGACTTGAAATCGGCACCCTCTCTGAGAATATCCAGCATAGGCATAGACAGCTCCAGCTGATCGGCACCGGGCTTGCCTCTTGACATATCCAGCTTAAGATTTTTCGCCTTGGCGTCGGCATATTTCTTTTCGCAGTCCGCCTTGAATTCGGCGAGCTGTTCTCTTGTCATTTCACTAAGCAGCATAACGATCTTTCCTTTCACACAATAACGCCGTCCTTACGGCACATTTCTCACGATATTATTCTATTACAATTAAACGGATTTTGCAAGTGAAAATAAAAACCTTGCAAAATTATTTTCGATTTAGACACAAATTGAACCAATTCATAATTTAGAATGCATAATGCATAATTATAAATTACGAATTGTACATTGTGAATTATTAATTATGAATTATGCATTATGAATTATGCATTATCAATTCTCGTCGCCCATGCGATGCCAAGTATCAGCCAGAAGAACGGTGCCGTGGTAATGGCGGACGCATTGAAGCAGCTCTGAACAGTATAGCCGATAACCGCCGTCATCAGGCAGGGCAGATACCATTTTGTCTTATCCCCGAAAAACCGCTTCATTTTTTTGCAGAGGACAACTATCGTTGAAATTATCAGCAAAGCGTATGCCGCAAGGGAGATATATCCCCGAGTGGCAGCGATATAGAGGAACTCATTGTAGCACTTGTCGTTAATGTTAGCTTCCTGACCCCTTGCAAGAGCGAAGCAGTCAGGACCCACGCCCGTGAGGGGAACAGCATTTGCCGTATCTATGGCATAGCCCCACTGATCCTTCCAGAAATCCACCGTATAGGGGATATTTCCCTTGCTGTGGTCGGTCAGGGTCATAGTATTGGAGATAAACAGCCGATAGAAGCTGTCATAGAACGCAATGGGTCTGTCCCTGAAATAAAATCCCTGTGTAAACAGAACGATAACGAATGTAATAACCAAAGCCGCTGTCATGGAAACAGCCCTTTTCAGTGAGGTGTTGAACAGCTTGCAGTCCTCGAATTTCACTCCGCCGAATTTTCCCGAATTTACCGCTTCGATAATGACCGCTGCCAGAATGACAGCCGCTTCGCCGATAATGGGAACGACCGAGCCTGTGAACATTCCCGTCAGGAAGATGAAAACAGCAGCGGCGGCGTACAGCTTTGCCCGCCTTTTCGATGCAGAATACACCGCACCCACAACAGCTATCGCCCCCGTGAGAGTGGTGACAGCACCGTAGAAAATGGGGCTGCCCGTCAGTCCGCTGGACAGAAAGACGTTTTCATATGCGATAGTGGGAAGATTTCTGTAATCCGACGTGTTGAAATCCAGCGGCAGATGCTGAAGCAGGGCAACGAACGCTTCCAGCACGCCCGCACCCACCAGCAGGTCAAAAAGCCGTTCGGCGGTGGATTGCTTGGAGATAGCCGTTGCCAGCAGGAAAATGCCCAGATAGGACAGAATGGAAAGCAGTCCCTCGTATCTTCCGAGATTTCCCAGAAGAGCCACCTTTATATAGTCTGCCGACCTTGAAAGCGTCCCGTAATAGGAAATGACCGCCGTCAACGCAATGGCTATGATAATAATGTATGACTTGTTGTCCTTGAAAAGCATATCCTTTTTCAGCATAACGATAAGGAAAAAGAGTATGCAGGTAAAGCCCGTGGCGTACAGCAGTGCCGCCGAAACATAGTTTATCTTCGCCAGCAGCGTCAGCACAGCCGCACCTATCAGGGGAATGACGATGCAGCAGGCAAGCACTCCGTGAATCCACTTCTGCAGCGTTTCCGACTTCATATTCAGGATAAAATTTGAACGCTCGGTAGTTCCGAAAATGGTCTTTGGCATTGTGATACAACCTTTCAAAAAAATCCCCGCTGCGGTTTTCGCAGCAGGGACGGGGTTATTTTGCGTATTCGATTACCCTGCTCTCTCTGGTAAGATTGATTTTTATCTGTCCGGGATAATCCATTTCGTTTTCTATTCTCTTGGCGATCTCCCTTGCAACGATGACCATCTGCTCATCGTTTACCTTTTCGGGGACGATCATGACTCTGACCTCACGGCCCGCCTGAATAGCATAGGATTTCTCAACGCCGTCATAGGAGGAGCAGATCTCCTCAAGCTTCTGCAAACGCTTGATGTAGTTTTCGTAGTTTTCACTTCTTGCACCGGGACGAGCCGCCGAAATAGCGTCCGCCGCCTGAACAAGACAAGCAACTACCGTCTTGGACTCAACATCGCCGTGGTGAGCCTCGATAGCGTGGATAACCTCGGGGCTTTCCTTATACTTGCGGCAGACATCGACGCCTATCTGAACGTGAGAACCCTCTATCTCATAGCTGAGAGCCTTTCCTATATCATGGAGCAGACCCGCTCTTCTTGCGAGATTAGCGTCAACACCCAGCTCGGAAGCCATGATCCCCGCCAGATGTGCCACCTCGATAGAGTGATTGAGCACGTTCTGACGATAGCTTGTTCTGTATCTCAGACGACCGATAAGCTTGATAAGCTCGTGATTAAGCCCGTGAACGTTGGTTTCCAGAACGGCTCTTTCGCCCTCCTGCTTTATCTTGTGCTCGACCTCACGCTTAGCCTTATCGACCATTTCTTCAATGCGGGTGGGGTGTATGCGTCCGTCGGCAATGAGCTTTTCAAGGGCAATTCTTGCCACCTCACGCCTTGCGGGGTCGAAGCAGGAAAGTGTGATAGCCTCGGGAGTATCGTCGATGATAAGGTCAACGCCCGTAAGCGTTTCGAGAGTTCTTATGTTGCGTCCCTCACGTCCGATAATGCGTCCCTTCATATCGTCATTGGGCAGGGGAACGACCGAAACTGCCGTTTCGGAAACCTGATCGGCGGAACATTTTGCAATAGCCAGCGAAATAAGATCTCTCGCCTTTTCCTCCGCCTCGTCCTTGACCTGCTGTTCGTAATTCTGGATCATCAGTGCCTTGTCATGAGTAAGCTCATTTTCCAGCATGGACATAAGGTGTTCCTTAGCCTGATCCATTGTATAGCCCGATATTTCCTCCAAACGCTGCAGCTGTGCCTGCTTCACCTTTTCAGCCTCTGCAAGCCTTTCCTCGGCAGCCTTTATCTTGCCGTGAAGAACTTCTTCCTTCTTTTCCAGATTATCGGTTTTCTTGTCTAAATTTTCTTCCTTCTGCTGGATACGGCGTTCCTGACGTGAGATCTCGTTTCGTCTGTCCTTGATCTCTCTGTCCAGCTCGGAACGGCTTTTATGTATCTCGTCCTTAGCCTCAACAAGTGCGATCTTCTTCTTGTTTTCGGCTTCCTTGGCAGCATCTTCCACTATCCGCTTAGCTTCTGCCTCGGCGGAGCCTATTGCGGACTCAGCCTGCTGCTTGCGGTAGTTAATGCCCAGCTTGAAAAGAATAAAGCCCGAAATAGCCGCACCCACTGCAAAAGCAATGACCGCCGCTATAACTACTGTTGCTGTTGGCATACAAATTCAACCTCCTTGTGATAAATTTTTCTCTTTTTTGGGATTTGGATATACTTACCACAGAGGTGCATTTTTCATTCGATATTAAATTGTATAGTTGCTTAAAACGCCGATTTACCAATGTATCGGCGTAAAGTGTTAAACGGTCAGCATACGAAATAAAAAAATCTATCCGTAAATATCCCCCTTGGGAGATAAAAAAGCCTATCCGAATAAAGCTGAGGGGCATCTCCCCACGAAATGACGGCAAGCATAAAATTTAAAAAATATCTATCTGAAATCTGCCATACCTCTGCGATCTGAATGAGCAGCAAATGTATTTGCAAACTATTCTTTTATTTTATAACATTTCAAACGGATTGTCAAGACGATTTCAACAGTTTAACACTTATATATAATATTTTACTCTTTTTCCTGTAAAAATTGACTGTTGACAAAACCGAAAAATAGTGATAGTATAAAAAGCAGTATAACTGTTTTGGCGGATATTATCGAAATGCTGCCAAAAATATCCAAAGCTTTGATAAGGAAGGCATATGCAAAAAAGGGTTCAAAAGAGAGCCCCCGTCAGCGGCTGAAAGCGGGAGCGGTCACCGAGCATTATGCACACCGCCTTTGAGTGCGTCCAATAAACGACGGCTTACCACCGTTAAAGGGTAGAACGAGGTCGATATTTTCGGAATATCGGCGAATTTGGGTGGAAACACGGTAGAACTATCGTCCCTTGTCCTGCATTTTTGCGGGATAAGGGGCTTTTTGTTTTCTCGGAAATGGGGTATGATATGAACAAGGAAAAGCTTGTGAAAACGCTGAAAAACATTCTTATCTGCCTGATTATTTATTTTGCGGCGTTTCTGCTGTCAACGCTGTTATTCCCAATAAACAACGGCGGTCTTGTATTCCCCGTAAAGATGATACTGCTCTGTGCGGGTTCGGTGTATATGACATACAGAACGGGCGGCATAATGCTTTGCCCCACCGTTTCGCTGGCGGCGGGGATAGTTTCCGCTGTACGCATTGCCGATGCGTTCATGAACCTGTTCACTGTCCAAGACCCTTCCGAGGAGATCGAACAGATGGCGAACTTTGAACAGATGGCGTCACTGATAGGAATTATCGGCGGCGGTATGCTGTCAGCCGTAATTGCCGCCGTAATGATACTTACGTCCATATTAGCCTTCGGGCTGATGATACTGTCCTCGGCCATTGCGAAGAAAATTTTCATTAGGAAAGGTATTTTATCCAAGTAAAATTTACACTATATTAATAAAGGAGAATGAAAAATGATAAAGCTTACACTGAAAGACGGCTCCGTCCGTGAATGTGAAAACGGAATTCCCGCTGCCGAAGCGGTAAAATCCATCGGAATGGGACTCTACAAGTCCGCATGTGCCGTAAAGCTGAACGGCAAGGTGTGCGACCTGAGAACCAAGCTCACCGAGGACGCACAGTTTGAAGTCCTGACCTTCTCGGACGAGGACGGCAGAAAGGCGTTCCGCCACACCGCTTCCCATATCCTTGCACAGGCAGTAAAAAGACTGTTCCCCTCCGTTAAGCTGGCAATAGGTCCCGCTATCGACAACGGCTTCTATTACGATTTCGACATTGAAAAGCCCTTTACCGCCGAGGATCTGGAGAAAATCGAAGCGGAAATGAAGAAGATAGTCAAGGAAAATGCGGAGCTTGAACAGTTCGAGCTTGCTCCCGAAGAAGCTGTCAAAAAGCTGGAAGAAATGGGCGAACCTTATAAGGTTGAGCTTTGCAAGGAGCATTCCGACAAGGGCGAGCCTATCTCATTCTATAAGCAGGGCGAGTTCACCGACCTTTGTGCGGGTCCTCACCTTATGTCCACGGGTGCTGTAAAGGCATTCAAGCTGACAGCCTGCACAGGTGCATATTGGCGTGGAGATGCAAAGGGCAAGCAGCTTTCCCGTATTTACGGAACGGCATTCCCCAAGGCTTCCGAGCTGGAGGAACACCTGAGAGCCGTTGAAGAAGCAAAGCTTCGTGACCATAACAAAATCGGTCGTGAGCTGGAATATTTCACCACCGTTGACTATATCGGACAGGGACTGCCTATCCTGCTGCCCAAGGGTGCAAGAGTTATCCAGACACTTCAGAGATGGGTCGAAGATACCGAGCAGAAGAGAGGCTATCTCCTGACTAAGACCCCCTTTATGGCAAAGCGTGAGCTTTATAAAATTTCGGGACACTGGGATCACTACCTTGACGGTATGTTCGTCCTGGGCGACCCTAACGACGAGGAAAAGGAGTGCTTTGCTCTCCGTCCTATGACCTGTCCTTTCCAGTATCAGGTGTTCCTGAACAGACAGCGTTCTTATCGTGACCTGCCTATGAGATTGGGTGAAACGTCCACACTGTTCAGAAACGAGGACAGCGGCGAGATGCACGGACTTATCCGTGTCCGTCAGTTCACCATTTCCGAGGGACACCTTATCCTCCGTCCCGAACAGCTTGAAGAGGAATTCAAGGGCTGTCTGGAGCTGGCAAAATACTGCCTTGAAACCGTGGGAATGCTTGAGGACTGCACCTTCCGTTTCTCTCAGTGGGACCCCGCAAATCCCAAGAATAAGTATATCGGCACAGCTGAGCAGTGGGAAGAAGCACAGAGCGTTATGGGCAAAATTCTGGACGAATTGGGCGTTGAATATACTATCGGTATAGATGAAGCTGCATTCTACGGTCCGAAGCTTGACATTCAGTATAAAAATGTGTTCGGCAAGGAAGATACTATCGTAACCATTCAGATAGACCAGATGCTTGCAGAGCTTTTCGGAATGGAATATATCGACGTTGACGGAAAGAAAAGACGTCCCTACATTATCCACAGAACAAGCCTTGGCTGCTACGAGCGTACTCTGGCATATCTGCTGGAAAAATATGCGGGCGAGCTGCCTATGTGGATGGTTTCCGAACAGGTCAGAATTATCCCCGTTGCGGACAGACACCTTGACTATGCGTACAGCGTCAAGAAGCAGCTTGAAGCAAGCGGCATAAAGGTGGAAATAGACGACAGAAGCGAGGGCGTCGGCAGGAAGAAGAGAGATGCTATCCTTGAAAAGCTGCCTTATATCTTCGTTATCGGAGATAAGGAGGTCGAGAACGGTACTGTTTCCGTGACATATCGTAAGAATAATGAGCTGGGGGCAATGTCCGTTGCCGACATTACCGCAAAGCTTGTTAAGGAGATTGAGGAAAAGGCAAAGGTCTGAGCTAAGCAAAAGTGGAAAGTGAAAAGTGGAAAGTGAAAATATAAAAGTTTCGTCCACCTTTACAAAGGTGGCAAAGGGTCAATTTTAAAATCAGAGATTTTAAAATCGGGACAGCGTCCCTTGTCGCCCGTCGCAACGGGCGAAATCCGCAGCTAACAATCCACACTCAGCCAACATAAAAACGCACAAACTTACAGCTACAAAAAGCACCGCACACAAACAAAACAGTAAAGCATCTATCCAACAAATACAACAAAAGCCGTGAAAACCAAATCGGTGTGCGGTGCCGCAAAAAATATCTCGGGGTTAACCCCCGAGATATTTTTTGCCCCCGCCGACGCTAAAAGCGTCGGAATTTCCAACGCCGACGCAAGAAGGCGGAAAAGCCGAAACAGCCGCAAGACAGCAAAAGCCAAAAACCACCCCAAAACATTTCCGAAAAAAATTTTACATAATCGGTTGCAATTTGTGTTCTGATTTGGTATAATATAACTATGACTACGCCGATTTAATATAATACTATAATTTTCTCTGAAATCGGTGCATTATCTCGGGAATCGGAGCTGCTGAAATGAAAAACCGTATCTTTAGCAAAATGATAACTGACGAGCTGAAATTCATCGCTTTGCCCGCAGTCGTTCTTGATGCGGTGGTTCTGTTGGCTGCCGCTCCGTTCTTCGGATTTACCCTTGCGGGGGTGCTGGGTCTGCTGCTGGGAAATGCGGCTATGCTTGCAAACTTCATTCTTCTGGGATATTCCACGGAGCGTGCAGTCGAAAAGTCCGCAAAATCGGCACAGAGATATATGCTGCTCTTCTATGTTATCCGCTTCGTGATAATGGGTGCAGTTCTGGCTCTTGCATTTTACAGCGACCGTATAAACGGCCTTTACACCGTTGTCCCGCTGCTGTATCCGAAGATCATCTACACGTTAAGTGCAGCTTTCCCGAGTATTTTCCGAAAGAAAGGAGGATAAGCTTACGAATATTGAAGTACAGGGACCCCGAGTTTCCTTTGTCATACCTATCGGAAACGGCATTGCTGTTTCCGAAAGCGTGGTCATAGGCTGGGCACTTATCATTATTATCGCAATAATATGCAAGGTGCTTACCCATAACCTGAAAAAAGTCCCCGAAAGCAAAACACAGGTCATCGCCGAGTGGGCTGTTACCTTTGTAAACGATTTGGTCGGCGACGCCATGGGAAATCATATGGTTTTCTTTGCACCTTATATCGCAACCATTTTCGTGTATGCCCTGCTGGGTGCATTGGTAAGTATGCTGGGATTCAGAAGCATGACTGCCGACATAAGCGTTACGCTGACATGGGCGGTCATGACCTTTGTCATAATCACGTTCTACAAAATAAAGAACGATGGCATAGGCGGCTATCTCAAGGGCTTTCTTTCCCCTATTTTCCTGATGGCTCCTATGAACCTTATCAGTGAAGTTTCGCTGCCTGTTTCAATGGCATTCCGTATGTTCGGAAATGTTGCGGGCGGTATGATAATCACTTCGCTGGTATACGCCGCACTGGGATCGGTGACAAGCAATCTGGGTCTGAATATTCCGCTCCTGACAGTCGGAATCCCCGCTGTGCTTTCGGCATACTTTGATCTTTTCTCGGGAGTTATCCAGTCATACGTTTTCATTATGCTTACGATGATAAACGTCGGCATGGCAAACGAGAAAGATGCGTAATCAATCAAAAATCTTATTTGGAGGTTTATCACTATGGAAGAAAACAGCATTGTAATGGCTAAAGCTATCGTCCTGGCAGGACAGGCTATCGGTGCAGGTCTGGCAATGATCGCAGGTATCGGCCCCGGTATCGGTGAAGGCTACGCAGTAGGTAAGGCTATCGAAACTATCGGCAGACAGCCCGAGGTAAAGAGCGACGCTACCAAGACTATGTTCATCGGATGTGCCGTTGCGGAAACAACGGGTATCTACGGCTTTATCGTAGCCCTGCTCCTCCTGTTCCTCAATCCGTTCTTAAAGCTTCTCTGATATAAGGGATTTTAAATATTTAAGATACGGGAGGCAGGATAATGGGAGAATATTTACCGCTCCTGACGACGATCGCTCAGGCGGACAAGATCGGTATGCTCGCTGCGGCAGCCGAACCGGTAAAAACCGGAGATTACTTTCCGTTTTTGACAATAGACCCCGTGACTATGATCGCCACTCTTATAAACACGCTGATCTTGTTTCTGGTTTTGAAACATTTCCTGTTCAAGCCTGTAAACAAGATACTCGACGAGCGTAAGCAGAATGTGGAGGAAACCTACCGTCAGGCGGACGAAAAGCTCACCGAAGCTGCCCGTCTGGAAAGCGAGTACACCGAGAAGCTCGCAAACGCCAAGGCGGAATCCGCCGAAATTGTCAAAAACGCCACAAAGCGTGCACAGACCCGCTCCGATGAGATCATCGCAGAGGCAAAGAACGAAGCGTCAAGCATTATCGTGAAAGCCAATGCCGACATTGAAAAGGAGAAAAAACGGGCTGTCAACCAGATCAAGGACGAGATCTCCGACATTGCCCTCGCTGTTGCCGAAAAGGTCGTTGAAAAGGAGATCGACCCCAAGGCTCACGAGAAGCTTATCGAAAACTTTATCTCGGAACTCGGCGAAGATTAAGAAAGGAACTTTTAAATGGCAGGTTCAGTTGAAAAGATATATTCCGACGCACTTTACGAGCTGGCAGCCGAGGAAAATACCGTTGATACCGTCAACGGCGAACTGAAAGCACTGGCGGCGGTTTTCGACGAAAACCCCGAGCTTGTGAAGCTCCTTTGTGCACCTACCGTTCCGAATGATGAAAAGCTGAAGGTCATCTCAAATATTTTCGGCGGCAGGACTTCGGAAACGGTTTACAATTTCCTCTGCCTTTTGACTGAAAAGGGCAGGGCTGCATACCTTTCTAAAATTGCCGATAGTTTCAGAAAAAAATACAACGAGCTTGCGGGTATCGCCGAAGTGACGGTCACCACAAGCACGGAGCTTTCCCCCGCTCTCGAAAAGAAGCTGACGGACAAGCTGGCTGTAGTTTTCGGCAAGAAGATCTCACTGATAAAGAAGGTCGATCCGTCTATCCTCGGCGGCGTTGTCATAAACTGCGGAGGCACTCTGATGGACGGCTCTGTGAGGGCGAAGCTGGACGCTGTAAGGGCGAAGATCGGCTCGCTTATCGCATAAATGGTATGCATAATTTAATGTATAATGAAGGGTTGGTGTAAAAATGGATTTACGCCCTGATGAAATAACAGGCATAATCAAAGAGCAGATCAAAAACTACAGCTCTAAGATCGAACTTGCGGACGTCGGAACGGTCGTAACCGTCGGCGACGGTATCGCAAGGATCCACGGTCTTGAGAAATGTATGTCCAATGAGCTGCTTGATTTCGGAAACGGCGTATTCGGTATGGCTCTTAACCTTGAAACAGACTTTGTCGGAGCGGTAATGCTCGGTTCCGACGGAAATATCAAGGAAGGCGATACCGTTAAGCGGACAGGGAAGATCGTGTCCGTCCCCGTCGGCGAGGAGCTGCTGGGACGTGTCGTAAACGCCCTCGGTCAGCCAATTGACGGCAAGGGAGCTATCTACGCAAAGGAAACCAGACCTATTGAGCGTGTTGCACCCGGCATCATCACAAGAAAGTCCGTTGATACTCCTCTCCAGACGGGTATCAAGGCTATCGACTCTATGATACCTATCGGAAGAGGTCAGCGTGAGCTTATCATCGGCGACAGACAGACAGGTAAGACCGCTATCGCTCTCGATACTATCATCAATCAGAAGGGCAAGGACGTTATCTGTATCTACGTCGCTATCGGACAGAAGCGTTCTACCGTTGCAAATGTTGTTGAAATTCTCGAAAAGAGCGGTGCTATGGAATATTCCATCGTCGTTTCGGCAACAGCTTCGGAGCTTGCTCCTCTGCAATATATCGCACCCTATTCGGGCTGTGCTATGGGTGAATATTTCCTGGATAACGGCAGAGATGTCCTCATCGTTTACGACGACCTGTCCAAGCAGGCTGTCGCTTACCGTACACTTTCTCTGCTGCTTAAAAGACCGCCCGGACGTGAGGCGTACCCCGGTGACGTATTCTATCTCCATTCAAGACTGCTGGAAAGAGCCTGCAATCTTAACGAGAATTACGGCGGCGGTTCCCTGACGGCTCTGCCTATCATCGAAACACAGGCAGGCGACGTTTCGGCGTATATCCCCACAAACGTTATCTCCATCACCGATGGTCAGATATTCCTTGAAACAGACCTGTTCAATGCAGGCGTCCGTCCTGCCGTTAACCCCGGTATCTCCGTATCACGAGTTGGCGGTGCGGCACAGATAAAGGCGATGAAGAAGGTTTCAGGTTCGCTGAAGCTGACATATTCTCAGTACCGTGAGCTGCAGGCGTTCTCTCAGTTCGGTTCCGACCTTGACAAGGACACCAAGGACAGACTTGCTTTGGGTGAACGTGTTGTTGAAGTCCTCAAGCAGGGCAGAAACTCGCCGCTTACCGTTGAGCATCAGGTCATCATCATCTATGCCGTTACAAACGGTTTCTTAAAGGATATTCCCTTAAATCTCGTTCAGGAATTCCAGACAGAACTGTTTGAATATGTGGATACAACTCATCCCGAAATAATCTCGTCCATCAGAGATACAAAGGATCTCAAGGACGACAACAAGGCGGCTATGAACGAAGCTATCGGCGAATTTGTTAAGAAATTCCTCGCAGAAAAGGTATAAAGGAGGCGGTTTTTAAATGGCTTCCGGAAATATGAAGGTCATAAAGCGGCGAATAAAGAGCGTTGAGTCCACCATGCAGATAACCAAGGCTATGGAGCTGGTGGCGTCCTCAAAGCTCCGAAAGGCAAAGGAAAAGGCGGATAACGCCCGACCCTATTTCAAGGCTTTATATGACACAATGTGCGAGATACAGTCGGAAAACGAGGGCTTCCTCTCCCCCTTTACCAAGCGTGCAAAGGGCGGAAAAACGCTGCTCATCGTTATCGCAGGCGACAGAGGTCTTGCAGGCGGCTTTAACGCAAACATTTTCAAGCTTGCCGGACAGCGTATTGACGAGCTGGGCGGCAAGGATAATGTGGAAATTCTCGCCGTGGGCAAAAAAGCGGTGGAATATTACGAAAAAAGGCAGTTTGCTCTTGCGGGGAAATTCCCCGGAGTGGCAGAGGGACTTACCATTTATCAGGCGGAAAAGCTCTGTGAAAGTGCAATTCACCCATTCTTAAAGGGCGAAATAAAAAGTGCCGAGCTTTTCTATACCGAGTATGTTTCCCCTATCACCCAGACGGCAAGGGCTATGAAGATACTGCCCGTGGAAACGGAAAAGCGTCCCGCCGAAAAGCGTGCTCTGCCTATTTATGAGCCGTCCCCCGCAGCAGTGTTCAACAGCATCGTGCCTAAGTATCTGACGGGCGTTATATTCTGTGCCGTGCTGGACAGCTTCGCTTCCGAGCAGGCGTCCCGTCGTTCCGCTATGGAAAATGCTTCCGACAACGCTTCCGAGATGATAGCCGACCTGTCCCTTATGTATAACCGAGCAAGACAGGCGTCAATCACTCAGGAAATCACCGAAATCGTCGGAGGATCAGCGTCAAGCTGAGGTCAGCTTGACCACAATTCACGTTCCGCCACGCATGCGGGGCTTTACTTTGGCGTGATATACGCTTTTGTGCCCGCGGTTGAAACTTTGAAATAACAACCGCTATAATTTATACCATTATATTCACCTGTCGAATTTGGAGAGTAATCGTATTTCTCCCCGCCTTCGGCGGGGAGAAATACACAGTAATATAGACTGGAGGTAGAAAAATGCCGCAGAAAAATACAGGCAAGGTTGTTCAGATAATCGGTGCGGTAGTCGACATAAAGTTTGACAAGGACAGCCTGCCCAAGCTGCTCAATGCTATTGAAATTCAGCATAACGGCGGTACTCTGGTAGTCGAGGTCGCTCAGCATATAGGCGATGATGTCGTAAGATGCATCGCTATGGGTTCGACCGATGGTCTTGTAAGAGGTATCGAAGCTGTCGATACAGGCAGCCCTATCACCGTTCCCGTCGGAAAAAATACCCTTGGCAGAATATTCAATCTGCTGGGTGAACCCGTTGACAATAAACCCGCTCCCGAGGCGGAGGAAAGATGGCCTATCCACCGTGAAGCCCCCTCCTACGAGGAACAGCAGGCTTCCAACGAGGTCCTTGAAACAGGCATCAAGGTAATCGACCTTATCTGCCCCTACCTTAAGGGCGGAAAGATCGGTCTTTTCGGAGGTGCGGGCGTTGGTAAGACAGTTCTTATCCAGGAGCTTATCAACAACGTTGCAAATCAGCACGGCGGTATCTCCGTATTTACAGGCGTTGGCGAACGTACCCGTGAGGGTAACGACCTCTATATGGAAATGACCGAATCGGGAGTTATCGACAAGACCGTTCTCGTTTACGGTCAGATGAATGAGCCTCCCGGAGCAAGAATGAGAGTCGGTCTTTCGGGACTGACTATGGCGGAATATTTCCGTGACGTTGAGGGACAGGACGTGCTTCTGTTCATCGACAATATCTTCCGTTTCACACAGGCAGGCTCCGAGGTTTCCGCTCTGCTGGGACGTATGCCCTCAGCCGTTGGTTATCAGCCTACTCTGGCAACGGAAATGGGTGCTCTTCAGGAAAGAATTACGTCCACAAATAAGGGTTCGATAACCTCCGTACAGGCGGTTTACGTTCCCGCGGACGACCTTACCGACCCCGCCCCCGCAACCACATTCGCCCATCTGGACGCAACAACGGTTCTTTCGAGAGCTATTTCCTCGCTGGGTATCTTCCCCGCCGTTGACCCGCTGGATTCCACCTCAAAGATACTCGCCCCCGACATTGTGGGACAGGAGCATTACGAGGTCGCAAGAAGCGTTCAGACCATACTCCAGAGATACACCGAGCTTCAGGATATTATCGCAATCATGGGTATGGACGAGCTTTCCGACGAGGATAAGCTGACCGTTAACCGTGCAAGAAAGATACAGCGTTTCCTGTCGCAGCCTTTCCACGTTGCGGAACAGTTCACGGGTATGCAGGGCAAGTTCGTTCCCCTAAAGGAAACTATCAGAGGCTTTAAGGAGATCATCGAGGGTATGCACGATGATATTCCCGAGTCTGCATTCCTCTTTGCGGGAACTATCGACGACGTTGTTGAGAAAGCAAAAGCTTTGTCTGAAAATTAAGGAGGGTTTAGGCTATGGCTGCACCCTTTCAGCTTAATATCATCACCCCCGAAAAGACATTTTTCTCGGGCGAAACCACTCAGCTGACCGTCCGCACGGCAGCGGGAGATATAGGTATCCTCGCCCATCACACAAACCTTGTAGCAGCACTTCCTGCGGGACCTATGAAGGTCAGAATGGAAAGCGGCGAATTTCGAGCCGCAGCTGTATCCGGCGGACTTTTAAAGGTCGGCGGGAATAAGGCGACCATACTTGCAACAGCCGTGGAATGGGCGGACGAGATCGACCTTGAACACGCAAAGCGATCTGCCGAGGACGCAAGACAGCGTCTGGCGGCGAATGAGAGCAAGGAGAGTATGGATAGAGCGGAAGCGAAGCTTAAGAGGGCAATGAATCGTATAAATGTTTCGGGAATGAAGTGAGAAACGCCCCCGCCGAAAGGCGGGGGCGTTTTCGCTAGCGAAAAAAAGAGCGAAGCGAAAAAAAAAAAAAAAAAAAAAATCCCGCCGAAGGCGAATAAAGCGTCTTGGGGTCCAGCCCTTGGACGCCAGCAAGGGCTGGTCGCCCGTCGCAACGGGCGAAATCCGCAGCCAACAAATCAATATTTTTAACATAAAGAGCATCAAAGCCGACATCCCAATCAAACAAAAGCCTAAAAAACAAAATCAGCTGAAAATCACAAAGAGTAACCCCACAAACTCCCAAAAGGAACAGAAAAAGCAAAGCTTTTTCGCATTCCGTCACACAAACCTAGCGAAAGCCCACAAATCGGTAATCCCACAAACCAACAAAAGGAAAAGAAAAGCTTTCAAGCTTTTCGACTTCCGCCAAACAAAACCAACGAAAACCCACAAATCAGTAACCCCACAAACCAACAAAAGGAAAAGAAAAGCTTTCAAGCTTTTCGACTTCCGCCAAACAAAACCATCATAAAGACGAGAAGTTCATTTGTAATCAACCGTGAGATAGTGATAACCACAGGTTTTTCCACCGCTTTCAGCGGCGGCGGGGGCAAAAAATATCTCGGGGATTAACCCCGAGATATTTTTTGCAGCACCGCACACCGATTTGGTTTACACGGCTTTTGTTGTTGTCGTGGATTTGATGCTTTACTGATTTGTTTGTGTGCGGTGCTTTTTCTGAATTGTTTGTGTTTTTTTATGTTGGCTAAGTGTTTGTTGTTAGTGACTGGAAAGGGTGTTTCGCCCGTTGCGACGGGCGACAAGGGACGCTGTCCCTTGACCCTGCCACCTTTGTAAAGGTGGACGAAACTTTTATCTTCTTTTTTCTTTTTTCCCTTTTTTACTTTTCAATCACTACAAGCTCCATAACATACCCGACCCCCGGCTCGGTCTGTATATAAGTTTCACCGCCGGAATACTTGGAAAGCTTTCGGCGAATATTCGACATATTCACCCGAAGCAGCTTCTGTGGGTCAACTATGCCGTCGTCCCAGATATGAGAAACTATCTCCCCATATGTAACCGCCTTTTTGTACCTACGGCTAATATATTCAAGTATCTTGTATTCGTTTTCGGTCAGATGAATGTCGTTCCCGTCCACCGCCGCCTGTCGGCTGAGATAGGAAACCGTCAGCTTCCCCAATGCAAAGCTGTCCGCCGAATCATCATTTCCGCCTGCCTTGGAATATCTCCGAAGTGCCGAACGAAGCCTTGCCGTAAGCTCCTTGGGGTCGTAGGGCTTCGTTATATAGTCGTCCGCACCCGTGTTCAGCAGACTTATCCGATGGGACATATCGCTTATGCCCGAAACTATTATTACAGGTATCTCTCCCGTTCGCTTTATGATTGGTACCAGATCTATCCCGTTCATATCGGGGAGTACCAGGTCCAGCAGAACAGCGTCGGGCGAGCACTGGAGCTTCTCGATACCGCTGAGTCCGTTCTGTGCGGTCACATAATCGAAGCCGTTTTCTTTCAGAACATTCACGATTATCTCCAGATTTATCTCCTGATCCTCCACAACAAGTATTAGGGGTTTGCTTTTCAAAATTTAACATCCTTTCTCTGTTAGATAATATTTCATTAACAGAAATTGTCATTTAAATTAATTACTATCCTTACTCTTAATTTTATCGCAAATCTTTTAAAAAAACAACTTGGAAATTATTAACAATAAATTATTATTACACATATATAAATATATTTCGACACAATTCGACAAAAATGAAAATCCGCCTTCCGTTTTGCGAAAGGCGGCTGAATGGTAATATTCTTTTTAAAATCAAAGCATAGTCTTGCGAAGCTCCTCGCCCGACTTGGGTGAGAGATATGCGGGAGCAATGTCGAAAACGGTCTTGCAGCCAAAGTTCTTCTCGGCAGCAAGCCTTGCGGCAGCTCTTGCATAAGCCACCAGCACGCTTGAAGTGAACTCGGGGTTTGAACCCAGCTTCAGTGAATATTCGATAATGTGCTTTGTTTCGCCGTTTACGCCCGTCTGACCGCTTCTGATAACAAATCCTCCGTGGGGGATCCCGCTGTGGTCACGGTCAAGCTCCTCCTGTGAAATAAAGTGAACGGTGGTATCATAATCGGCAAAATAGTTGGGCATGGTCTTTATCTCCTGCTCGATCTTCGCCTTGTCAGCACCCTCCTTGGCAACGACAAAGCACTCTCTTGTGTGCTTCTGACGGGTGGTAAGGTCGGGATTTTCGCCGTTTCTTACCGCCTCGATAGCCTCGGGAACGGGGATAGTGTACTGCTTTCCGTCCGCAACGCCGTCAATGCGTCTGATAGCATCGGAATGTCCCTGAGAAACGCCCTTGCCCCAGAATGTATAATCCTTTCCATCGGGCAGGAAGCAGGTCCCGAACAGTCTGTTCAGGGAGAAAAGTCCCGGGTCCCAGCCCACGGAGATGACGGAAACGTGTCCCGTTTCCTTTGCTGATTTGTCAACATTTGCGAAATGCTCGGGTATCTTTGCATGAGTATCAAAGCTGTCGATGGTGTTGAAAAGCTTTGCAAGCTTGGGTCCCTGAACGGGCAGATCGGTCGCCGAGCCGCCGCAGAGTATCATAACATCCACGTCATCAACGTGCTTTTCGGCATCGTCAAGGCTGTATACCTTTACGCCCTCGGTCAGGGGCTTGAGAGATGCAGGGTCACGTCTGGTAAAAATTCCCGCAAGCTCCATATCGGGATTTTGCCGTACAGCAAGCTCAACGCCCTTTCCGAGATTTCCGTAGCCTGCAATACCTATTCTGATTTTTGACATAATATATTCCTCCGATTTTTAAGGGCAAAGCATCGGCAAACGCCCTATGCCGCCCGAATACACTTTACCGATATATTATATCACATTTCTATATTATTTTGCAAGACGTTTTATGAAATATTTCATAGCTTTTTGTATTTTTGATGGAAATTGTACAATTAAATCGGATTTTGCTCTTGGCTTTTGTGGATATTATAAGCATAATTGCAAGTGTTCGGTTTAGTGTTTGCAATAGAAATATGATTTTCCGCCGAAAATAGTGAAAACACAAACCGCTAATTAAAGCCTTGCATAATCCCCCTAAACGTGGTATAATTAGTACGTACTCAATAACTGCCCACCGGGCAGTTATTGGCTGAAAAGCGGTGAGGATTACGGGGAGCTTAAACAGACCATAACCATCAACATAATAAACTTCAATATGTTCGGGGGAACGGATTTCCATACCGAGGTCGCCGCAATGATAAAAGGGACAAACGAGGTATTTTCCGACAAAATGAGCATACACTTTTGT
The DNA here is from genome assembly GCA_964540575.1 of uncultured Ruminococcus sp. Classification (GTDB taxonomy): domain Bacteria; phylum Bacillota; class Clostridia; order Oscillospirales; family Ruminococcaceae; genus UMGS1889. The sequence continues at coordinate 12,162 of CAZINI010000037.1, read as the reverse complement.
GAGCTGAAAAAGCTCAGCAAAAAGCCAAATCCCGATAACAGCCGTGAATTATGGCTTCAATTCATCAACGCCGACAGTGAGGAGGAATTGGAAATGATAAATCAGACGAATATTCCCATAATGCAGAAGGCAGTCCGTGTAATATATGATATGAGCGAAGATACAAAGTTAAGAGAAACCGCCCGCTTGCGTGAAAAGGCTCTCCATGATGAAGCTTCGGCTTTGAAACAGGCTAAGAATGAGGGGCGAGAGGAAGGAAGAGCGGAAGAAAGAGCAGCCGTCATATCCAAAATGAAAGCTGCAGGTCTTTCCGAAAGTGAAATTCAAAGAATACTCAATTCATAAAGCCGTTTTGAGGAGGAATTGGAAATGATAAATCAGACGAATATTCCCATAACGCAGAAGGCAGTCCGTGTAATATATGATATGAGCGAGGAAACGAGAATACGAGAAACCGCCCGCTTGCGTGAAAAGGCTCTCCATGACGAAGCTTCGGCTTTGAAACAGGCTAAGAATGAGGGGCGAGAGGAAGAAAGAGCAGCCGTCATATCCAAAATGAAAGCAGCAGGTCTTTCCGAGAGCGAAATCCAAAGGATACTTGATATGTAATCCGCTTTGGCTGTATTTTTAGGGAACTGCCGATAAATGCGGCTCCGTTGTCCGGGATGGCATAAGTCACATTTATCGGCATTCTTCAAAAATAACCGAAAAAGTTCTTGACAATCGCCTTGAAAAGAGGTATAATAAATATGTTGCTTTCGGGGCGTAACTCAGTTTGGTAGAGTGCTTGGTTTGGGACCAAGATGCCGCAGGTTCAAGTCCTGTCGCCCCGACCAGAATTTTCCGTTCTCCGATTTAGGTGAACGGAATTTTTTTAATGTTCAGTGTTAAATGTTAAATGTTCAGTTTTGGAGAAATTTCAAAATAAATTCAACACTCAACATTCATCACTCAACACTATATTAAACGGGGGCGTTAAAAATGGCGTGGACGGAAAAACAGCAGCAGGCTATCGACATACGAAACAAGGGAATAATTGTATCGGCGGCGGCAGGCAGCGGAAAGACCTCCGTGCTGGTTGAACGGCTTGTCCGTCAGCTGTCCGACCCGAACGAAAACATCCCCGCCGACAGAATGATAATAGTTACATTCACAAACGCTGCCGCCGCTCAGATGCGTCGCCGCCTTATGAATGAATTCTCCCGTCAGATGGCTGATGACCCCGAAAATCTGCGGCTGGCGGAACAGTATTCAAAGCTGGAAACTGCCAAAATTTCCACCATCAGCTCCTTTTGCTTCGACCTTATCAGGGATAATATCGACAGCTCCGACCTTCCGCCCGATTTTCGGATAATGGAGGAAACCGAGGAGGAACTGACCGTCAGGGAAGCCGTTAACGACGTTTTCGAGGATTGGTACGCAAACCGTCCCGAAGATATGAAGCTTTTGAACGATATGTTCTGCGAGGCGGACGATATGCCGTTGGAGGAGCTGATGACGGAGCTTCTTCGGTTTATGAGCGTGCTGCCGTTTCCCGAATATTCGGCAGACAGGATATGCGAAATATTCTCCGAAACCGACCCCGACAAAAGCGTTTTCGGGCGGGAATATGCGGAGATTGTCCTTGCGGAATTGGCAAAGACCGAGCGTACCGCAAAAAAAGCAAAGACGCTGGCAGACAGCTTTATGAATATCGAGTCAAAAGCATATCTCACTCTTTCGGAGGAATTCGGCGTTATCCTCTCAGCTGCCGATGAACTGCGGTCAGGTCTTGCCGAAAAGGAGCTTTCCTGGGACAAAATTTTTTCATCGCCGGGCGTCACGGCGGCAAGGGAGTACACATTTTCCCGTTTGACTGTAAAGACCAAAAAGGACGATTACGATGACAGCGACGTGGAACGGCTAAAGGCGTTGAGGGACAGCTACAAGGACTATCTCGGCAAATTCAAGAACCTGCTCATTTCCCGTGAGGACGCCGCCGACGATTTAGCGGTGCATAGCAGGATAGTGCCGCTGCTGATAGAGCTTTACCGCTCTGTGTCCGAATGCCTGTGGCAGAAAAAGCTGGAAAAGGGTGCGGTCAGCTTTTCCGACGGCGAGCAGCTGGCTGTCCGTCTGCTGGCAGAAATATCTCCCGAGGGCGAAATACGCCGAACGGAGCTTTGCCGACGCATTTCCGAGTTCTACAAGATAATTATGATAGACGAATTTCAGGACGTAAATGACGCTCAGAATATGATATTCCGACTGCTTTCTCACAATGGCAGTGCCGAAAAAGCGGGGGATAATATCTTCTGTGTCGGGGACGTAAAGCAGGCTATCTACGGCTTTCGTCTGGCAAATCCCGCTATATTTACCGACGTTCTGCACGATTCGGAGGAATATTCCGACGAGTGCAAGGCGAAGAATGTTTCCGTTTCGCTGAATAAAAATTTCCGAAGCAGCGGCGATGTGGTGGACTTTGTAAACTATATTTTCAAGCGGGCAATGTCCGAAGCGGTCGGTGGGATAGATTATACCGACAGCGAAGCGTTGGTCTGCGGGGCGGAGTACAATGACCGTCCCAGGCTTACGGAGATGATCATTGCCGAGCCGTCTGCCGAGAATAACGAAAATAAGGCGGTCGGTGAAAATGCCGATACCGATGAGGACGAGGACGACAAGCAGGATATGGCTGACCTTGCAGCCGAAGCCGAAGCGGCGGCGGAACGCATTTCCGAAATGCTGATAAGCGGTGCTCCCGTTTACGAAAACGGTGCGGACCGTCCCTGTACGCCAAAGGATTTCTGCATTTTGCTCCGCACGAAGAGCGATGCCGAAGCGTTTGCCGCAAGCCTGTCCGCACGGGGGATAAAATCGGTCAGCGAAAGCTCCCCCGCTTATCTGGATTCATGGGAAATTTCCGTTATGCTAAATCTTCTGCGAGTGGTGGATAATCCGCTGGTGGATATTCCCGTACTTTCGGTGCTTATGTCGCCTATGTTCGGCTTCACGGCGGGGGATATTGCGGAAATGGAAAGCTTCGTGCGGCGTATCCGTCCGAACGGCGGCGACCCTGTTTATGTGAAGCTTAATCTGCTGCTGTCCTCATACCATCGGGCAGGCTGGGAGCTGTTTGCAAAGGCGGAGGAGTTTATGCAGACTGTGGTTTCCCTGCGGCAGTACATTTCCCGTGCGGGCGTGTGGGAGCTGGTAACGCACATTTACAACAGCACGGCGTTTATGGCGGTCATGCAGGCAAGCGGAAACGGCAAGCAGAAATGTGCAAATCTCCGTCTGCTGACTGAGTATATAAAAAGCTACGAAGCGTCCTCGGGTGGCGGATTAAGCGGATTTTTGAGATATATCGACAATCTCAGGTCCCACAAAAAGGACCTTGCCTCCGCTGCGACGGTTTCAGCCTCGGCGGACGCTGTGCAGATTTACACGATACACAAATCAAAGGGCTTGGAATTCCCCTTCGTTTTCCTTTGCAGAGGGACAAAGGGCTTTAACAAGCAGGACCTGAAACGGCAGACCGTTTTCGACAGGAAGCTGGGAATTGCGTTTCAGATAAGGCGTCGGGAAACGCTGCAAAAGTATCCGACGGTGCCCTTTTCCGTCCTGAAAAAGCGAAAGGAACGGGAGCTTATCAGCGAGGAAATGCGGCTTTTGTACGTTGCCCTGACCCGTGCGAAGGAGCGGCTGTTCATTACCGTTCCCGAGGGGGATAAGCTGGATATTATTCTCGGGAAATGCGAAGAATACGCCGTTTCGGGATATTCCGAGGCTGCTTCGGCAGGCTGCTTTGCAGACTGGATATTCGGCACGCTGTCCGAACACGAGGATTTTTCCGCAATGTACAAAAATGCCGTAACGCCAAAGCTGTTTTCCGTTTCCCGAATAAAATGCGGCGGGACGACCGAGGAAAATATCCCCGAGGAATCAAAGGCGGCTATGCCCGATGCAAACATTGTGGAAAATATCAGGAAATGTTGTGCGTTTCGCTATGACAGCAGCCGTTCGGAGCTGGCGGCGAAGCTGACCGTTACCGAGATAGCCAAAAGCGAACAGAAGGTGGTGCTGTCCGACAGCATTTTTGACCTGCCCGACAGTCCGAAGAAAATTTCGGCGGCAGAACGTGGAACGGCACACCACACCTTCATGCAGTACGCCGATTTTGCCCTTGCCGAAAGGGATATTGAAGCGGCGATACTGTCCGTGTGCGATATGGGTTACATTTCCGAGGAAGAAGCGGCGGAGCTTGACAGAGGACTGCTTAACAGCTTCTTTGAATCGGAACTGTATTCAAGGCTGAAAAGATCCCCGAAAATTATGCGGGAAAAGAAGTTTTTGGTGAAAATTTCCGATTTATCTCTTGACGATGAGCTGGGAAAAGTGTATAATCAAACTAACGGAATGTTACAGGGCATAGCGGACGCACTCTTTTTCGAGGACGACGGCGTTGTGCTTATCGACTACAAGACCGACAGGGGCGTTACCGAAAAGGTGCTTCGTGACCGATACGGAATGCAGCTGCGGCTTTATTCGGCGGCTCTCGGGCTGATACTGGGAACGCCCGTCAAGGAAGCATTTGTTTATTCGTTCAGCCTTTCTAAGGAAATACTGATCAGTGCTTCTTTCCCCGCCGAAGGCGGGGAAAGAAGCACCTAAATACGCCGCTTTCAAAGCGGAGCAAATCAAAACTACGAATTATTCAGTGCTTTGCTAAGGCTATTTCGATGGAAATATAAAACAAAACGGAGGTAATCATTATGGATCAGAGAAGAAATCCTGCACCGTCAAGAGGACGTCAGCCGTCACTGATAAGCCCGACTGTTGTCGGCTCGCTTATTTTAGGCATTTGCATTATCATTGCTTCGTCAAATATTGCGGGAAAGATAACCAAACTGAATGCAACCATTGAGAAAACACAGTTTGCGTCCACTATGAAGGTACCCGAAAATATAAGCGTTTCCACAACACCTCAGAGGACATATTTCACCGACACCGAAGCTGCACAGTACCTTAATCTTTCCGATTCCACCGAAGTGGTCAGCCTTATCAAAAAGGGCGAGATCACCGAATATATACAGAACAGCAAGGGCGGCTACTCCATCTCAAAGGAAGCCCTTGACGATTGGTTCTACGAACAGGTCAAGAAAAACTCCGAGCCGGAAGCAAACGAATAAAGTGAAAAGTGAAGAGTGCAAAGCGAAAAGATAAAAGTTTCGTCCACCTTTACAAAGGTGGCAGGGTCAAGGGACAGCGTCCCTTGTCGCCCGTCGCAACGGGCGAAACTCCCTTCCCGGTCACTAACGAACCAAACTCAGCAACATAAAAACGCACAAACAATCCAGCCCCCAAAAAGCACCGCACACAAACAAAACAGCAAAGCGTCAAATCCACCACAACAACAAAAGCCGTGTAAACCAGATCCGTGTGCGGTGCCGGCGAAAAATCGAACGGGGTTAATCCCCGAGAAATTTTTTGCCATTGAGCCGACGCAAGGAGGCGGGAAAAGTGGCTGTCACCTCAAACTCACAGAAAACAGACTGTTTCCGTGCAGTATTTCAAAAAATCTCTTGACATTTTCAATTGGATATAGTATAATATATAAGCGGCAAAATTTCCGCCGCTTATTTCGCTGGAATAGCTCAGTCGGTAGAGCAGTGCATTCGTAATGCACAGGTCGCGTGTTCAAGTCACGTTTCCAGCTCCATAAAAAGGACGTTTGCGGTCGTTTGCAAACGTCCTTTTTGCATATCACAGCAACCTTGAAACAGAAAGCGTCGGGTCGAAGCTGCCGCCGACATTTTCGGGACTGCCCGCTATAAAAATGTAATCCTCGGGCATATCTCTCGGAGTGAAGCCCGTCAGCCGTTTGAATGTGCGGTTAAAGCTGCGGATAGTCCCGAAGCCCGCCGCAAATGCCGCTTCGCCCACGGACGTTCCTGTACGGGACAAAAGCTTTACAGCCTCGCCCACCCGAACGATATTCACATATTCCGAAAAGGTCATTCCCGACATTCGGCGGAAATATTTCGAGAAATAGGGCTTGCTGAAACACATAAACGCCGCCGCTTCCTCAAAGGTAATGTCCGCATGCCGCTCGGAGATAAGCCGAAGCAGCTCCTTATATGCAGTGCTTTCCGCTGCCGCCGAGAGGGCTTCGGTCTTTTCGTTTCGGAAAATTTCGGCTATGAGCACGGTGGAAAGTCCCGAGCATATTACACCGCTGTATTTTTTGCTTTCGGACATTTCCTGTCCTATTCTCAAAAATATTTCCTTTACCATAGGATAATCATTTTCCAATATCGGACGGATAAGCGTCTGTGAACCGACCGCCGAACGTATCAGCTCGGAGTCTATTTTCATGACCGCCGTTATGCTGTCCGTGCCCGCCTTTATATAGTGGACTGTTTCGCTTCGGATAAATGCACAGCTGTTTTCGGGGAGGGTAAACACCGTATTTTCCGACATTATTTCGGCTGAACCTTTTTCGGCGAATATAAGCTCGCTGTCCATATGCCAGTGGGGGAGATTTTGCAGACCGCCGTAACGCTTTACCGTCACACGGGATTCTCCCGAGAGGGTAGATCGCTCATATTTGGCTATCATTTTATCGGCTCCTTTTGTTTCGGGTGATATTATGATTATATCACAAAGGTTAATAAATGTCTATAATCGGGAAACAGGTTTCTTGAAATATTTTCCGCTGTCTGATATAATGAAGATAATATATGCGAACGGAGGAGCGTCAATGAAAAAGCTTTATTTTATCACAGGAAGTCAGGACCTTTACGGCGAAAAGACCCTTGCCCAAGCCGCCGAGGATTCCAAGAAAATGTCCGCATTCTTAAACGAAAAGCTCAGCGGGACAGCCGAGGTGGTTTTCCGTCCCGTTGTGAGAAACAGTGGAGAAGCACTGGCAGTCTGCACGGAGGCTTCGTCCGACCCCGACTGCATCGGCGTTATTATGTGGATGCACACCTTTTCCCCCGCAAAAATGTGGATAAATGCACTGAAGGCTCTCAGCAAGCCAATGCTCCATCTCCACACACAGTTTAACGAGCGTCTGCCCTATGACAGCATTGATATGGACTTTATGAATCTCAATCAGTCTGCCCACGGTGACAGGGAATTCGGCTTTATCTGCACCCGTCTGGGGATAAAGCGTGAGGTGGTTTCGGGACACTATACGCACGGGGACGTTATCGAAAGGATACGAAGCTTTGCCCGTGCGGCGGCGGCTGTTGATTTTGGAAAGGGCATGCGTGTTGCTATGTTCGGGAACAATATGCGTGACGTTGCGGTGACGGACGGCGACCGTGTTGAAAGCGAGATACGGTTCGGCTGGAACGTAAACTACTACGGCATCGGCGACCTGTGCGATATTATTTCCGAAATAACCGACAGCGAAATTGACGCAAAAATGTCGGAATATTCCGAAAAATATCATATGAACACCGACAATATCCCCGCCGTAAGGGAGCAGGCGAGGTATGAAGCGGCTCTGGAAAAATTTATGGCAGCGGAAAATATTTCGGCGTTTACCGATACATTTCAAGACCTGCACGGGCTTTCTCAGCTGCCGGGGCTGGCGGTGCAAAACATAATGGCGAAGGGCGTTGGCTTCGGTCCCGAGGGGGATCACAAGACCGCCGCACTTGCCGCCGTTCTCTGCAAAATGGCGGAGGGAAAGACGGGTGCAACGGGCTTTCTGGAGGACTACACCTATGACCTGCCCGAGGGCGGCGAAACGGAGCTTGCTTCTCATATGCTGGAGGTTTCGCCCGTGTTTGCGGCGGAGCGTCCTAAAATAGAGGTTCACCCGCTGGGCATCGGCGGAAAATCCGACCCCGCACGTCTGGTATTCGAGGGCGTAACGGGAGAGGGCGTTGCGGTTTCCATGATAGATATGGGTGACCGTTTCCGTCTGGTATGTGCGGAAATTTCCCTTGTAAAACAGCCCAAGGAAATGCCGAAGCTGCCTGTTGCACGGGTAATGTGGAAGCTAAAACCCAATTTTGCCGTTGGTTCGGCGGCTTGGATATATGCGGGCGGTGCTCATCATGCGGTCGTGTCGACGGCTCTTAACACGGACGATATTCGCCTGTTTGCAAAGCTGACGGACACGGAGCTTGTTGTTATTGACGATAAAACAGAGCTTAATGCCTTTGAGCAGCAGCTTGAAATGCTTGATACATTGGCAAAAATAAGGAGGTAAACCCATGCTCTCACTTGAAAAAACCTACTTGGGAATAGAACTTGGCTCTACCCGAATAAAGGCAACGCTCATTGACGACAGCTTTTCCCCCGTGGCTTCGGGCAGCTGTGATTGGGAAAACCGCCTTGAAAACGGCTTCTGGACATATTCTCTCGATGATATTCACGGCGGCATACAGAGCTGCTTTGCGTCCCTTGCCGCCGATGTGAAGGACAGATACGGCATTCCCCTGACAACCGTGGGGGCAATGGGAATTTCGGCGATGATGCACGGATATATGGCGTTCGACAATAAGGACAGGCTGCTTGTGCCCTTTCGGACTTGGCGGAACACCACTACCCGTCAGGCGGCGGAGGAGCTGTCCGAACGGCTTAGCTTCAACATTCCTCAGCGGTGGAGCATTTCACATTTATATCAGGCTGTGCTGAACGGCGAGGAGCATATCTCCGAAATTGACCATATCACGACGCTGGCGGGTTACATAAGCTATCTGCTGACGGGGGACAGAGCCGTCGGCGTTGGCGAGGCTTCGGGGATCTTCCCCGTAAATGGCGGCGGATATGATGAACGGTTTTATCATATTGCAGATGAAATGCTTAAAGAACACGGCTTTTCACGGAATATCACGGACGTTCTGCCGCCTGTGAAAAATGCGGGCGAAAAGGGTGCGTTCCTCACGGAAGCAGGGGCGAAATTCCTCGACCCAACGGGAACGCTTAAATCGGGCATACCCGTTTGTCCTCCCGAGGGCGATGCGGGAACGGGTATGGTTGCGGCGAACGCCGTCCGTCCCGGTCGGGGCAATGTTTCGGCGGGAACGTCGGTATTTTCCATGCTGGTTCTGGATGAAAATCTCAAGGGTGCATATCCCGAAATAGATATGGTAACAACTCCCGACGGCAGCCCCGTGGCTATGGTGCACTGCAACAACTGCTGCTCCGAGCTGGACGCCTGGGTGAAGCTTTTCGGCGAATTTGCGGCGATAACGGGCGGAAACACGGACAAATCTTACCTTTACGAAACCCTTTATAAGCATGCAATGACGGGAGATGCGGACTGCGGCGGAGTTACGGCGTACAACTATCTGTCGGGCGAGCCTGTGACGGGTGCCGAAGGCGGACGTCCTATGTATTTCCGTCAGCCCGATGGGAAAATGAACCTTGCAAATTTCTTCCGTGCACAGCTTTACTCGGCGTTTGCGTCCCTGAAAATAGGCATGGACATTCTCTTTGAAAAGGAACAGGTGAGGGCTGCACAGTTTACGGGACACGGCGGCATTTTCAAGGTAAAGGGTGCGGCTCAGCAGATACTTGCAGACGCTTTGAACACGCCCGTTTCGGTCATGGAAACGGCGGGCGAGGGCGGCTCCTGGGGAATGGCTCTCCTTGCCGCATATATGATCCGAGGAAACGGAAAGTCCCTTGCGGATTGGCTTGATACGGAGGTTTTCTCGTCAATGGAATGCTTTGCCGTATTGCCCGAAAAGGTCGGCACAAAGGGCTTCGGCGAATTTGTGAAGCGATACAGGGCGGGTCTTGACGCCGAAAAAATGCTTGGAGGAGTAAACTGATATGCTTGAAAAATTAAAACAGCAGGTGCTTGAAGCAAATCTTATGCTGCCGAAATATGGGCTTGTAACCTTTACATGGGGAAACGTTTCGGCAGTTGACAGGGAAAGCGGAATGATGGTCATAAAGCCCTCGGGCGTTGAATATGACGGAATGACCGCCGATGATATGGTGGTGGTGGAGCTTGCCACGGGAAAGGTCGCCGAGGGGAAATACAAGCCGTCCAGCGACACGCCCACGCATTTGGAGCTGTACAGGGCGTTTGACAATATCGGCGGCATCGTCCACACCCACAGCCGCTGGGCGACCTCATTTGCACAGGCAGGCAGGGGGATTTTCCCTATGGGGACCACACAGGGCGACTATTTTTACGGCGAAATACCCTGCACACGGGCAATGACTCCCAAGGAAATAGGCGGCGAATACGAAAAGGAAACGGGCACGGTGATAATCGAAGCATTCAAGGGCATTGACCCCATGACTATCCCCGCTGTGCTGGTGAAAAATCACGGACCGTTTGCATGGGGGAAGGACGCTTTGGAGGCAGTTCACAATGCCGTTGTGCTGGAAGAGGTGGCGTTTATGAATTACCACGCCATGCAGATAAACCCAAATGCGGGACGTATGCAGCAGCAGCTTCTGGACAAGCATTATCTTCGCAAGCACGGTGCAAACGCATATTACGGACAGTAAAGGAGAAATTTTTATGATTTACACAAACCCCGTTTTAAAGGGCTTCTACCCCGACCCCTCCGTATGCAGGGCAAACGGAAAATATTATATGGTAAACAGTTCCTTTCAGTATTTCCCCGGAGTGCCGCTTTTCGAGAGCGATGACCTGATAAACTGGAAGCAGATAGGTCACGTCCTCACCCGAAAAACTCAGGTAATGCTGGAAAAGATAAACAGTTCGGGCGGCGTTTTTGCACCGACTATCCGTTACAATAACGGCAGATTTTATATGGTGACAACTAACGACACAACTCACGAAAACTTCTATGTCTACACCGATAACATTTACGGCGAATGGTCGGAGCCTGTGACCGTTGCACAGGACGGCATTGACCCGTCCCTCTATTTCGAGGACGGACGGACATATTTTATGTCAAACGGCAGCGATGACGAGGGAAAAGGCGGCGTTGTTCAGTGCGAGATAAATGTAGAAACGGGCGAAAAGCTGTCCCCGAGCAAATGCATCTGGCAGGGCTCGGGCGGACGCTATCTGGAAAGTCCGCACCTTTACAAGATAGGTGAATATTACTATCTGACAGCGGCAGAGGGCGGCACGGAATATGGACATATGATAACCTATGCCCGTTCAAAGTCGGTGTGGGGACCTTTTGAAAATTATCCGAAAAATCCCGTGCTGACAAACCGAAACAAAGCCCCGTTTATCATTCAGGGTATCGGTCACGGCGACCTTGTAGAGGACTATAACGGCAATTGGCATATCCTCTGCCTTGGCTTCCGTCAGATACATATGTGGATGCCCTATCACAACCTGGGACGGGAGGTTTTCCTTATCCCCGTTCAGTTTGACGAAAACGGCTGGTTCACGGCAGGGACGGACGGCACCTGTGCGGAAAGCTATGAAATGGCAGGCGATTTCGCTCAGACGGAAAAGACGAACTACACATTCGGGAACACCGCTTGGAACATTGACTGGTGCTTTATCCGTCACCCGAATATGGACAATTATTCACTTTCGGACGAAAAAGCTGTTCTTCACGGCACGGAGATAACTCTAGACAAAACCGACAGCCCGACATTTGTGGGAATTCGTCAGCGGGACTTCTGCTTTGACCTTTCTGTGGACGTTTCCGCCGATATGGGCGAGGCGGGCGTGACCGTCTATATGTGCGAGGACGAGCATTACGAGGTTGCTGTAAGAAAGACGGACAGCGGATTTGAGGGCATTCTTCGGCTGAATATCGGCGGAATAAAGCATATTCAGGCGGCTGTGCCTATCCCCGAGGGAAAAGCAACGCTGAAAATTTCGGCGGATAATCTCTTCTATCGTTTCAGCGTTGGTGACACATTCCTCGGAATGGGACAGTCAAAATATCTCACCAGCGAGGTTTCCGGCGGCTTTACGGGCGTTGTTATCGGTCTGTATGCAGTCGGCGGGAACACGGCGGAGTTTGAGAGGTTTTCTATTGATTATAAGAAGGCGGAATAATATACAGAACACCATTAGAATTATGGAGAAGAAATCGCCGCAAAAGCTTTGATATATGCGGTTTTGCGGCGAGAGATTCCCATAATTCAATGAGTGTTTAGTATTATCCCCCGCATCGGCAGGCAGAAAAGCTTGTCGGTGCGGGGGAGGTTTATAATACTAATTCCTAATCTCCTTATAGACAGAGTCTATAAGGAGAGCCGCCT
>CAZINI010000036.1:0-32064 GCA_964540575.1 uncultured Ruminococcus sp. | reverse complement strand
ACAAGGGCTCTGCCCTTGACCCGCCACCTTTGTAAAGGTGGACGAAACTTTTATACTTTTTTCTTTTTTCTTCTTACAGTGCCTTTAATGCTTCTTTAAGTGCGGTTTCCATATCCGCAGCATTGGAGGACAGCAGGAAATATGCATAATTGCCGTCCGTGCCCACGATGGAAGCCTCGGCATTCTCAACATCGGCAGGATAGAAAGCGTCCTGCTCCTTTGCCTTCTTCTGTCTTGCTTCAAGTGTTTCCTTGGCAGCATCCACCTGACCGTCCTTGGCTTCGATAATGATTATCTCGCACATAGTTGCACTCATAGGGCAGTAGTAAACGATAATATTCTCGAAATTCTCATTATCGGGGTCGATAAGATAGAACTCCTTCAAAAACTCGGGTTCTTTCAGTTCATCAAGGAAAGGCAGATTGTCCTGACCTACAGCATTGATAACAGCTTCAACAGCAGGCTTCAGGGGATTTTCCTCAGCTGTGACATCTTCCTCGGGAACGGAAGCTTCGCCCTCGGTTTCGCTCTCTGTTTCGGAAACAGACTCGGTTTCGCTCTCCGAAACGGTTTCGGAAACGGTTGTGGTTTCGGTTGTGGTAGCCGCAGTAGTTTCCGCATTATCATTAGATGATGTACCGCAGGCTGCCAGCATGGTGCCGCAAACAACAAGTGCGGCGGTCACGGCAATGATCTTCTTCATTTTCATTTTAACTCCTTTGTATTTTTATAACGGCATTATCCTGCCGCAAGAACTATTATAGCAAAACAAACAAAAAAAGCAAGCGGTTTTCATACAAATTAACCGTTGCTTAACAATTTGTAATCTTGCTGTCACTCTATCGGCGGGATAGTAACAGAAAGGTTACATCTCCGCCGACAAAGCGATCGGCATTTGTTATTTATTTCCGTTATTGTTGTCGTTTCCATCGGGGACAATATCATTAATAATATCCCCTGCACCTGTTACGGCGTCGTCAACGAGGTTTTCGGCATCGGTCACAACGTCACCCACGATACCGTGACCATCGCCGTTTCCGTTGTCGGTAGACGTTCCGTTATGCTCCGCCGAGGAAGCTGCGGAGGTCTGGGAGGTCTGGGACTGAGAGGACGATGAAGTGGCATTCTGTGAGCCGTTATTTCCATTGCCATTATTGTTGTTGCCTGCATTGTTTCTTCCGCACGCCGTAAAGGACAGGCAGAGTGCTAAAACGGCGGCTGTTCCCAAAAGCTTTTTCATTTTCGGATTTCCTTTCGCTTTAAAGAGATTTTGAGCCGCCGCAAGGTCACATTTTTTTGCTGCATACCGTTAATCTTTATAATAGTTATCCTCGGAAATGCAGTAATCGTAAATTTCCTCGGCAAGCTCGGTGTATTCGGGCAGGATAACATATTCCTGACCCGATACATTTAAAGTATAACAGCTTTCCTCGGTAATATACCTCTGTGAAGCATTTTCCAGTAAAATTGCCAATTTATCAAGTATAGCAGTTCTTTTGTTCAGTCCATAGTCAAGGCGGAGGTATTTTATCCTCTCATACTCCATATGGCGAGTGTTGTAAATGGTGGTGGAGTATTTGTCAAATCCGTTATATGCATATCCGTCATAAAGCTTTCTGTCGGCAGGCGATGACATGGAGATCTCCTCATTAAGCACCGCCCTTTTCAAAGCGGACATATCATACTCCTTATCGGGACACATTCCGAGAGAATTAAGGTAAGCGATAGTGTTCTTATAATGAGGATAGATAACGACCTCCGCCTCGCAGTACAGCCTGAACGCAGGAGCGGACGCCCTGTAAAATTCCTCGTCCGTTTCCGCCAGAATATCCGCCGACAACGCCGCCGCCAGCTTTTCACCGAAATCCTCGGGAGCACTGTACCTGTCAAGGAACTTCGTTTCGGTATAGTTCTTTGTTACGGAGATGGTCGGGTCGTAACTATAATAGTCTTTGTAGTTTCTCCATCTTGTCCGAATATTATCATAGTTTTTGGTTACTCTTTCCGCAAGGAATTCAGCCATATCGTTCTTGTACTCATCGGTGCGTTCCAGCTCCAGAAGCTTGAGATATTCGTTAAGAGCAAGGTCGTAGCTTCTGCAAAGCTTTCCGCCCGTTTTCAGACGGTATTCGATCTTCAGCGTACCGCATCGTACCTTGCTGACATAGTTATAATCATAATCGGCATAATCGTAATAATAATTATCATCATACCCGCCGCTGCGGTATCTTTCCAGCTCGCCCTTGTGAATGTCAATTATCCGCTGAATATTTTCGGGAGTCTTTACGGTAAATTCACGGGAATAATCCTCCATCGCTCCCCCTCTTGAAGTCACGACAATGCTCGAAACATTTCCCGCTGACGGAACACGGTAAAGCGTACCGAAGCCGTCGGTGGCATCGGCAGCGGCAGAAATAATGAGCACGACCGCCGCCATTCCGACAAATCTTATTGCGGACATCCAGAAACGCTTGAACCCTCTGTTTGCCACGACCTCCATTATCATGAACACCACAGCACAGGTAACAAATGCACCGATGCCCAGCTCGCCCGCCACGTCAAACAGGGAAATAAGGCAGAAAAGCACCGAAAACGCCATTATGTAATAGAAAAGCTTGAACGCAAAGGGTCTGCCCACCTGTTCCGCCCGTCTTTGACGGTAGATAAAAAACGCACCCGCCATCATAACAGCCGTCACAATAATAAAGGGCAGCAGCCACAGGAAAAATTCCTTCCATTCCTCCGCCATAGTATCATCGTTAATATACTCTTCCATAGCATATAAGATACCGAAAACGCCGCCTCCGGGAGAAGTCGTGCTTATTGCCTTTAAAAAGCTGTGCTCGAAATCCACGCCGTAAATATTCCCGATAGTGAGATATGTAAAGCAGGCGATAACAGCGGGTATCAATCCGTTTGCGGCAGCCGTGTAGATGATGCATTCGAACAGGCTTCCGCAGCAGGTCATTACCAGAATGGTGAGAATGTAAACCATCAGCATAATGAAAAATCCGCCGATTATCAGCTGAATATAATAGGGCATTATAGGCTCGAAAAACTCGAACGTATATGTATGTCTTTCAATAACATAGGTCTTGCCCTCGCAAAGGATAAAGCCCAGCCCCGTTATCAGCAGACCGATAATTTCAGCCGCAAAAAACGGAACGGTGTACGCCGCCAGTCCCCCGAGAAAATCCGAGAAAAACTTCTGATTTGTGCTCAGCGGCAGCGACAGGCACATATCCACCCGTGAACGCTTGCAAAGGTAATCAAAACTGTTGATAGCGATAACTATCCCCGCCAACGCCGCCAACGCCGTTGAAATGACCGCCAGAGCCAGCAGTATCTCGTCCGGGTCGGAATGCTCTTTGTCAAAGAAATGAGCGATAACATTTATAAAAACAAGCGGTGCAGCGGTCATATGCAGAATGAATATAACGATGCTTATCTTCTTGTTTCTGATAAGCTGCTCCATAAAATTCTGACGGAAAGGGTTAGTTTTCGCAGGCTTTTCGGCAGGCTTTGCTTCGTTATTTAATGCCGTTGACATCATAGCCCATACCCTCCATTTCGTAGATAAATATTTCCTCCAGCGACAGGGGGATAACGTCAAGAACAACGGGATTTTTGCCCGCCAGCTTCTCTCTTATCTCCTCCTCGCTGCCCCTTACAATGAGATACAGCACGCTCTTGCTCTTTTCAAAGTGCAGCACGTCCAGCTCGGGGAACGCCTCTTTTTCGGTATATTCCTCGGGGAAAACCGCCTGTATCTTGTGGATATTCCCCTTTACGCTGTCCAGGTCACGGCTGAAAAGCACCTTTCCGTGATGGATAAGTGCCACCGAATCGCAGACCTCGTTTATCTCCTTCAGGTTATGGGACGAGATAACGGTAGTAAGCTTTCTGTCCAGCATAGCGTCCACCAGCATTCTCTTGACGATTATCCGCATAGTGGGGTCAAGACCGTCGAACGCTTCGTCCAGAAGCAGGTAATCCGTGCGGCAGGCAAGAGCGATTATAACGATAGCCTGACGCTTCATTCCCTTTGAAAATGTGTCTATCTTTTTATCCAAGGGCAGCTTTATTGTTTCCCGAAGCTTTTCAAATATCTCCTCGGAAAAATTCGGATAAAAGCCCTTGTAGAAATTTTTCAGAGCTTTAAGGGTATAACCCCCGAACTGAATTGTTTCATCATTTATGAAAAATACTCTCTCCTTGACCTCGGGACGGCTGTAAACCTCGCTGCCGTCAATGAGGACTTCTCCGCCCTCCTGCTTGTAAATGCCCGAAAGCAGACGGAGAATGGTAGATTTTCCCGCACCGTTTGAGCCAAGCAGACCGAACGCCGTGCCTGTTTCAATGGTCAGGTCAACATTATCCAAGGCGGTAAAGCTGTCAAACCGCTTGCTGACGCCTTTAAGTTCGATCATCGTTGTTTCCTCCCTCCGAAATTTTTGCGGATAATGCCGTCAGCCGCTGATGAAGCTCCTCCTCGGCAATTCCCGCATTCATCGCCTCGGAAGCTGCACTGTCGAAATCCGACATTGCCTTATCCTTGATGCTGTCCGTCTTTATCTCGCTGACGAAGCTTCCCCTGCCCGCCAGCGTGTATATCACCTTGTCGTTTTCCAGCTGATTATACGCCTTTGAAACGGTGTTCGGGTTCACGCCCAGCTCTTTTGCAAGCTCTCGGACGCTTGGCAGACGGTCGTTGGCTTTCAGCTCGCCTTTGAGTATCAGCTCCACTATTTTTTTATAAAGCTGCTCGTAAATAGGCGTTCTGCTTAGCAGGTCGATATGATAAAGCTCCAAATATTTTCGCTCCTTTCTGTTAATTTTTCAGCCTATATTCCACCGAAATATGCACTTATGTGTTCTGTATGTACTAAGTGTACTATCTAGTGTAATACAAGTATAACACACCATTTCCCTTTTGTCAATACCATTTCATAAAAAATCAGCGTAAAATTAGGGAAATACTGATTAATGGGTGTTCCCCCGCCCGCAAGTTCCATACCTTTCATCGGTAGCTGCGGGACGGGGAACCCGTCCCCTACAATAAATCGTTTAAATTCACACTAAACTCAACACTCAACTTTCATCATTCAACACTAAAAATTCCACTTTTCACTTTCCACTCTCCACACTGCAAAAAAAAAAATCCCGCACCGTTTCCGATGCGGGATAAATTTATCCGATAATATCAAAACTTATCAGGACATAGCTTCAACCTTCGAATTGAAGTCATCAACCTGACCCTGAACGAAATCAGAAATCGTTTCTCTTGTAGTAGCCCAGTCGATACCTCTCATAGCGGAACGAACGCCGTTCTCACCGCTGTCGATAACGCCTGTAAGGTCAGCATTTACGCCTGTGTAAATATCAAATACAGGGTTCTCAGCTGTAACTCTGTGGCACTCTGCCTGCATTGCGATCATTTCATCGGTCCAGCCGTAGTCGTTTCTGAGCTTGTCTTCACCGAGCTTCAGAACGCCTTCATCGGTGTTAGCCACTCTCTTACAATCCATAAATCTTGCAAGACCCTCGGGATTTGCAGCACCCTTACACATTACGAAAGCATCCATGCTTGCACCAAGGTAATACTTGTCAGCCTCGGGATCCTTAGGCATGGGAACGAACATTACCTCGTCAACTGCACCGAACTTGGTTGTCCAGATCTCGGGAGCACCGTACAGTGCCCACAGTCCGCAGGGATAGAACATTTCCTTGCCCTCGCCCATAAACGCAGGCTGCTCAGCCCAGCCGAAAGGCTCCTTGTTCAGAATGAGATTATTCTGATAGAGGTCGTACATAAAGTTCATAACTCTTTCCATATTAGCATCATTTACATTGGAAACGACCTTGCCGTCCTTCAGACCGATGCAGGGAACGCCTGTTGTGAGCATGATAGCCTTTTCAGCCCACCAGCCGTCGATACCATGTCTGTCCTCGTCGGGGTTACAGTAGTCTGTAAGGATCTGCTTGAAGGTATCCCATGTCCAGTTGCCGTCTGCATAAAGCTCTGCGGGATCGTCCAGACCGTAATCCTCGATGGTCTTTCTGTTGTAGATACAAACATTATCAGCGACAACGCCGGTGATCAGCATATAATGCTTGCCGCCAAGGATCATCTGATCGTTTGCAGCCTTAACGGGTGACCAGAGCTCACTGTCATAGTCTATGTAATCATCAACGGGCTGTATCATACCTGTAACTGCACCGTTGGGGAACACTTCGGTATCATAGGGGAAGAAGTCGATACCCTCGCCGCCCAGAACGTAGTTGGAAAGGTCGGTGTATCTGTTCTCCCAAGTAGTCGCATACCACTTGATGGATCCGCCGTACTTTGTTTCAAAAAGCTCCAGCTCCAGAGGCTTGGACTTTCCGGAAGTATCGGGGTTGATGTCCCAGATAGAGAGCCACTTGATCTCATTGTTTTCGAGCTGCACGTCGGGGAGCTTCTCGGCAGCCTTTTCGATAACAGCCTGCTCATCGTCCTTCAGAGTTTCGGTGTTGATGTCAACGCCCATAGTGGTAGTGGTGGTAGCTTCGGTGGTATCAGCGGGAGCTGTTGTGTCAGCACCGCCGCCTGCATTGCCGCTGTCGGAATTATTTCCGCCGCCGCCGCAAGCTGTAAGGCTTGCCATCATTGTGAAAGCAAGCAGGCCCGAAAGCATTTTCTTTGAATTCTTCATAATTCTTCCTCCTGAATAATTGCAATTATCGGCAAACCCTGTTATTTGCCAAAACGATTATATTAAGCAAAACAATTATATCATATTTTGCACACTTTGTCAACACAAATTTTACAGCCCAAAATTGGAAAATACCAACAAAAAATCCCCGCACCGTTTCCGATGCAGGGAAATAATTATCCGATAGGATTCAAGGTAAATTATGATAAGCCGTTGATCTTAGCGTTAGCGTCGTCTATCTGACCCTGAACGTAGTCAGCGATAGTTTCTCTTGTAGTAGCCCAGTCGATACCTCTCATAGCGGAACGGATACCGTTCTCACCGCTGTCAACGATACCGGAAAGGTCGTTGTTTACGCCTGTGTAAAGCTCGAATACAGGGTTAGCGGCTGTCATCTGCTTAGCGGTCTTGGACATAGCGACCATCTCATCGGTCCAGCCGTAGTCATTCTTGAGCTTCTCGTCACCCAGAGTAAGAACGCCCTCATCGGTAGAAGCAACTCTCTTACAATCCATGAACCTTGCAACGCCCTCGGGGTTAGCAGCACCCTTACACATTACGAATACGTCCATACCTGCACTGAGATAGTACTTGTCAGCCTCGGGGTCCTTAGGCATGGGAACGAACATTACCTCGTCCTCGGTACCGAACTTCTTGGTCCAGATCTCGGGAGCACCGTACAGTGCCCACAGTCCGCAGGGATAGAACAGCTCCTTGCCCTCGCCCAGGAATGCAGGCTGCTCGGACCAGCCGAAAGGCTCCTTGTCCAGAACAAGGTTGTTCTGATACAGGTCGTACATAAAGTTCATAACTCTTTCCATGTTTGCATCATTGATATTGGAAACCAGCTGACCGTCCTTGATGCCGATGCAGGGAACGCCTGTTGTGAGCATCAGGCACTTCTCTGTCCAATAGCCGTCGATGCCGTGTCTGTCCTCATCGGGGTTGCAGTAGTCAAGAAGCAGCTGCTTGAATGTATCCCAAGTCCAGTTGTCAGCAGCAAGCAGCTCAGCGGGATCGTCCAGACCGTAATCTTCGATAGTCTTTCTGTTGTAGATAACAACAGCATCGGCAGTAACGTCGGTTACCATCATATAGTGCTTGCCGCCCAGAGCCAGCTGATCGTTTGCAGCCTTGATGGGAGCCCAGATGTCGCTGTCATAGTCTATGTAATCATCAACGGGCTGGAACATACCGGACATAGCACCGTTGGGGAATGCGTCACCGTCGTTGGAGGGGAAGAAGTCGATTCCCTCGCCGCCCAGAACGTAGTTGGAAAGGTCGGTGTATCTGTTCTCCCAAGTGGTTGCGTACCACTTGATGGATCCGCCGTACTTTGTTTCAAAAAGCTCCAGCTCCAGAGGCTTGGACTTTCCGGAAGTATCGGGGTTGATGTCCCAGATAGAGAGCCACTTGATCTCATTGTTTTCGAGCTGCACGTCGGGGAGCTTCTCGGCAGCCTTTTCGATAACAGCCTGCTCATCGTCCTTCAGAGTTTCGGTGTTGATGTCAACGCCCATAGTGGTAGTGGTGGTAGCTTCGGTGGTATCAGCGGGAGCTGTTGTGTCAGCACCGCCGCCTGCATTGCCGCTGTCGGAATTATTTCCGCCGCCGCAAGCTGTAAGGCTTGCCATCATTGTGAAAGCAAGCAGACCCGAAAGTATCTTCTTTGAATTTTTCATAATTTTTCCTCCCGAAATATTGCAGATATATATGATATTGTCTGCATAAAAAATGATTTTAAAAAACCAATAAACATTATAACACACTTAGAATATGTTGTCAACGCAGTTTTCGCATAATTTTGACGGTTTCGTTTTGTACAGTTTAGCACATTAAACGTTTAAAATTCCCAAAACAAAGAAAAACCGCCGCTTGAAAAAGCGGCGGAAAAGGGGGGAGGGGGAATAATGAACACAATATGAAAACCCAAAAAGGGGGTGATTGTTGGGTGCCGCCCCGAAGCCTGCCCTGCGGAACGGACGAAATTATCAAACAAACCGTTATTTTTTGCGGTTCAAAAAACACATAAGCGGCATTCCGCATATATGCATAGCAAGCAATTTCCGCCGTTTGAACAGCGGTTGATCTAAGGAAAAATTTAAGGAGAATTTTCTCTGAAAAGCCGATCGCTGCATTGCTTTCCCGAGTACATTTATATCATAACCCGCTAATGTGTTAATATTATGAAACCGCAATGAAAATCAAGGAAAATTTACAGGGAAGAAGCCTTTTCAACACGGAGCATATTGGTAGTTCCCGCAACGCCCAGAGGTATTCCCGCTGTCAGGACAACAATATCGCCGTCCTCCACCATGCCGCTTTTTACCGCCGTGGACAAAGCGTGGTCGAACAGCTCGTCGGTGCTGCTCTTTTCGTCGATAAGCAGAGGATAAACGCCCCATGAAAGGTTCATCTGCCGCAGAACGGTCTCGCTGGTGGTGCAGCCGATTATCATACAGCCGGGACGGAACTTCGAGATCATTCTTGCCGTAGTTCCCGACTTGGTAACGGTAATGACCGCCTTTGCCCCCAGGTCATGAGCAGTGGTAACGGTAGCATGGGAGATAGCGTTTGCAATGCTTGTGCTGTGGTCGGCGGCTCTTGCGTAAAGCCTGCTCTCATAGTTAATGTCCTTTTCGGTGGTACGGGCAATAAGTGCCATTGTCTGAACAGCCTCCACGGGGTGCTTGCCCGCCGCTGTTTCGCCCGAAAGCATAATAGCCGAGGTGCCGTCATAGATAGCATTCGCAACGTCGGTTATCTCCGCTCTGGTGGGACGGGGATTTGTTATCATGGACTCCAGCATCTGAGTTGCGGTGATGACCTGCTTTCCCGCATTATATCCCCTTTTGATAATATCCTTCTGAATAGCGGGTATCTGCTCAAAGGGTATCTCAACGCCCATATCGCCTCTTGCGACCATAATCCCGTCGGCGGCTTCAAGTATCTCGTCGATATTCTCAACGCCCTCCATATTCTCAATTTTTGCGATTATACGGGGATTATACCAGCCAAGGCTGTGACAGAATTTCCGAAGATAGTTCACATCGGCAGCCGAACGCACAAATGACGCCGCAATAAAGTCAAAGCCCGTCTTTGCACCGAACTCCAAGTCGGACATATCCCGTTCGGACAGATAGGGCATAGAAAGCTTTGCCCCGGGGATATTCACACCCTTGTTGTTGGAAAGCGTTCCGCCGTTTACAACGGTGCAGGTTATCTCCTTGCCCGAAATTTTCGTAACCTTAAGCTCCACAACGCCGTCATTTATAAGGATAGACATTCCAATGCTCACATCGGCGGGCAGTCCCTTAAAGGAAACGGAAGCTTTTTCGGCGGTGCAGACAATGTCCTCGGTGGTGAGGATATAGGTGTCCCCGTCCTTTATTTCAACGGGCTTGTCATCGGCAAATTTTCCCAGACGCACCTCGGGACCCTTAGTGTCCAGCATAGTCGCAATGGGCAGGGACAGCTTCTCACGAAGCCTTACCACCTGTTCAAAACGCCTTTCGTGGGTCTCATAATCTCCGTGGGAAAAGTTGAAGCGTGCAACATTCATACCCGCAAGCATCATATTTTCCAGAATTTCGTCATTATCCGTAGCAGGGCCAACGGTGCATACTATCTTAGTCTTTCTCATTCTTTCCAGCTCCAATTCTGTATTTTTAAGAAACTGCTGATTAATTCGTTATTTCTATTTTTGCTGACGCTTGAGCGGCGTATTTAGGTGGGGGAACACCCATTAATCAGTGTTTCCTTAAATCAATATTAAGTATAATATATCCGTTTACAAAAGTCAATCCGGCATTTTCAACTATCAATTTTTGACATATATGTATTGTATGCCCAACAGCACCAATTATTCGGCATTTATCGGCAAAAGCATATCCCCCGACAAAAAAATTTTACCAAGATTTTACCCAAAACACCCCATCAGTCCGTCCATAAGTGTGTGTTCCCCCGCCAAAGGCGGAGGAACACCAATTAATCATTATTTCCCTAAATTCCACTTTCCACTTTTCACATTAAACTCAACACTCAACATTCAACACTCAACACTATTCACTCAACATGCACCATCGTCACGCCCTCGCTCATTTTTATCTTATCCACCGAATAGTAGAAAAGCTCGCTGTTTTTTGGTATCGCCACAATATACCGAAGCTCGGGTTCGTCCCCGGGCTTTCCGATAAGTATCTCCGAGGAAATGACGGTTATGCCCGTTTTTCGGAAAACGGCTGCAATATTCGGGGCAGCCTCGTCCAGTGACGCCGCTTTGACCGCAACGCACCTTGTTTCGCTTTTGCCCATAAAAATATGCCTTGCCATTCTCAGGGTGACGAGTATCATAGCCGCCGCTGCAATTCCGCCGCCGTAAAAGCCGCTGCCGAAAGCCAGCCCAACGCAGGACACCGTCCACAGGCTTGCCGCCGTAGTCAGTCCCTTGACGCTGAAGCCCTCCTTTAGGATAGTTCCCGCACCGAGGAAGCCTATGCCGCTGATCACCTGTGCCCCCAGACGTGTGGGGTCGATGCTTGCCGTCCCCGCATATTTCATGCAGGCAAATTCCGAAGTGATGACCGTCAGTGCCGCCCCCGCACAGACAAGGATATGCGTCCTTATCCCCGCAGGACGGTTTATATGCTCTCTGTCATTGCCGATGATGCCGCCCGCCGCCGCAGCCGCCAGCAGCCTGAGAACAGTTTTCAGCAGAAACGCCATATCCGCCGATGCGATAATTCCGTCAATAGCCCTGTCTATCATACTAACGCCTCCTTTTTTTGATTATATCATACTTTCGATTTTCTGTAAATAATTTTTTCGGTAAATGCCGTTTAAATAGTTGACAAAGTATACTATTTTGTGATACAATAGCGTCAACAAAAAAATTTTTGATGGAGGAATGTAAAATGGATAGCAAAACTATGTCCGCCAAAAACTCTTTTGTTACAGAAAAGATAATTTTTGTGCATATGTTGTTCATAGCAGGCGTCTGCTTTGCCTTTGGTGCAATTAATCTTGCTTCAAGCTACATTTCAATAGGCATCATAACCATAGCTATGGGAATTATCGTTCCTGTGTCGGTTTATCTGTTAAGGAAAAAGCTCTCAATGATCGTTCGGGGAATGATACTTACTCAGGCACAGCTGCTTGCAATTATTCTTATATCAAGCACAAAGCACGAGTTCCACGGAATGTTCTCCCTGCTTCTCGCTTCCATGTCAATAGCATGTATCTATTTCAATAAAAGCAACCTTATCATGCACTGGATGGTAATGGATATAGCCGCTTTTGCAGGATTGCTTATGCCCGAATTCTTTTACGGCGACGCAAAAACAGACTTTGTTATAAAAGGTATACTCGGTCTGAATGTGGGTGCGGTACTGCTTATGTACCTTATCAACTGCTGCAATAAATTTATCGGACAATCCAAGGACGCTCAGGCAGAAGCCGAAGGCCTTCTCGGTCAGGTCAACAGCCAGATGGAAAATACCAAACAGCTTATGGACGAGAATGTCAGAGTCATCGACGCCATCGGTCAGATCTCCGCAAATCTTGAAGTCAGCATAGGAAAAATGGAAAGCGTTGCCGCTTCTCTCAGCTCCTCCTCCGAGGAACAGGAGCAGACTATTTCCGAAATAGCAAACGATATTGCAAATATTACCGAGGAATCCGCCAAGAGCCTTGCGGAAGCCGAAAAGGCAGCCGAAGCCGCTCAGAGAAGCTCCGATATGCTTATCGAAAACAATTCCGAGGTCAAGAAAATGGTCACCGCAATGTCGGATATAACCGATGCTTCTCACCAAATAGAAACCATTATCAAGGCTATTGAAGATATTGCATTCCAGACAAATATCCTCGCACTGAATGCCGCCGTAGAAGCCGCAAGAGCGGGAACGGCAGGCAAGGGCTTCGCCGTTGTTGCCGATGAGGTGCGAAATCTCGCAACCAAGTCTGCCGAAGCCGCAAAGAACACCTCCGACCTTATACATACCTCCATCGAAGCGGTAAACAGGGGCACGGCTCTCGCTATGAACGTTGCCGACAGAATGAGCGACGTTATCGCCATATCCGAAGAAAGCTCCGAGCATGCAAAGTTTATCACAGGTCTGACGGAAAGTCAGGCAAGCTCCGCATCTTCCGTTAAGGAGAAAATGTCGCAGATCTCCATTGCCGTTGCAAGGAACTCTCAAAATGCCGTTGACAGCTCCGAGATAGCCCGTTCCGTTGCCGAGGAGATAAGAAGAATGAACGATATTGTAAATTCACAGACAAACTGATAACTAAAGGAAAAAGCTATGCTCAAGAAAATACTCCACAGCTCCGACTGTGCAAGCTGCCGTATCTGCTGTGTTTTCGACAGATACGACCTCTGGGAAACTCCCCTCATAGACGAAAAGCTGTATGAAAAAATAAAAGCCGATTTTCCCGAAACGGAGTTTGTTTCCAAGGGGGACGCACGGCTGATGAAAATGTCCGAGGACGCCGACGGGCTTTATTACTGCCCTATGCTGGACAGGTCAAGCGGCTGCCGTCTGGGTGACGAAAAGCCCTTTGACTGCCGCATCTGGCCTTATCGAATAATGGAATTGGGCGGGAAACAGGTCATTTCCATTGCGTCCATCTGCCCGTCAATGTTTAACAAGCCCCTATCGGAGCTTACGGGATTTCTCGATGAATCGGGGCTTGCCGATGAAATTTTCCGTTATGCGGACAGATTTCCCGAAGCCGTCAAGCCCTATGAAGCGGGATACCCTATTTTAAAGGTCAGAGAATAATACTCTTCGTTTTAGTGTTGAATGTTGAGTGTTGAGTGTTGAATTATATGAGAAAATCAATTTTAATTCAACTTTCAACTCTCAACACTCAACACTTTTTTCATTACCCCCGAAGATCAAGCATATAATTATACTAAAAAGTTTTCGGAGGGATATAATGAAAAAAAAGAAAAATACCATATCCGAAAAGGAAATAGAACGCAAAGAGGGCGAACGGCTCATTGCTCTGGCGGGAAATCCCAACGTGGGAAAATCCACCCTTTTCAACCTGCTCACGGGAATGAACCAGCACACGGGAAACTGGACGGGCAAGACCGTTTCCGCCGCCGCCGGACGGTTTTCACATAACGGGAAAAGCTATCTTCTATGCGACCTGCCGGGTACATATTCCCTGAACGCCCACTCTGCCGAGGAGGAGGTCGCCCGTGATTTTATATGCTTTTCGGGTGCGGACGCCGCCCTTGTGGTCTGTGACGCTTCCTGCCTTGAACGAAATCTCAATCTTGTCCTGCAAACCACCGAAATAACCCGAAAATGCGTCGTTGCCGTAAATTTAATGGACGAAGCGGCAAAAAAGCAGATAACAGTCGACTGCCGACGGCTTTCCTGCCTGCTGGGAGTCCCCGTCTGCCCCGTGACTGCCCGAAGCGGCGAGGGCGTTGAGGAGCTGCTGGACGCTCTTGCCGCCGTGTGCGAAGCTCCCGTCCCCGAACCCGACCCCACCGTCATCTACGAGGACGAAATCGAAGGCAGCATTTCACGGCTGACACCATTGCTTGAACGGCGTATCGGGAGCATTTGCAGCAGCCGTTTTGCAGCTGTCCATCTTCTGGAATATGACAGTGCATTTTCCGAAAAGCTAAGCGAAGCCGCAGGCTTTGACGTGAACCTTGACGAGGAGATCGCCGCCGCCTTAGACAGCGAACGTTCCCGCCTGACCGACTCGGGCTTTACCCGCTCAAAGCTCAACGACAGCACGGTCACAGCGTTCGTCACCAAAGCCGAGGACATTGCCGCCGCATGCGTCAGCTTCGGCAAGCCCGATTATTACGAGCGTGACAGACGGATAGACAAACTGCTGACACACCCTGTTTTCGGCGTTCCGCTGATGCTTCTGCTGCTGGCGGCAGTGTTCTGGATAACCATAAAAGGGGCGAATATCCCCTCGGCAATGCTTTCCGAGCTGCTTTTCGGACTGAGCGGAAAGATAAACGCCGCCTTAGTGGGTGCAGGTGCCCCCGAATGGCTCCGTGGTGCATTGGTGGACGGCGTTTACCGCACCCTTGCATGGGTGGTGTCGGTAATGCTCCCGCCCATGGCAATATTTTTCCCGCTGTTTACCATTTTGGAGGACGTGGGCTATCTCCCGAGAATTGCCTTTACGCTGGACAGATACTTTAAGCATTCGGGTGCATGCGGGAAACAGGCACTTACCATGGCAATGGGCTTCGGCTGCAACGCCGCAGGCGTCACAGGCTGCCGCATAATCGATTCCCCCCGTGAACGGCTCATTGCAATGCTCACCAACTGCTTAGTCCCCTGCAACGGGCGTTTCCCCATGCTGATAATCATCATCTCAATGTTCATAACAGGCGGCGGGATAATTCAGGCAGCCGCACTGACGGCGGTCATTCTCCTTGGGATAATGCTTACTCTCTTAATGTCCCGCCTGCTGTCCGCAACGGTGCTGAAAGGCGAGCCCTCGTCATTTACGCTGGAGCTGCCTCCCTACCGCCGCCCGCAGATAGGCAAGGTCATAGTCCGCTCGGTGTTCGACAGAACGCTTTTCGTCCTGGGGCGGGCAGTGACATCAGCCGCCCCCGCAGGGCTTATCATCTGGCTGTGTGCAAATCTGCCTATGGGAAATTCCACCATTCTCGGCACCGTGGCGGGCTTTTTGGATCCCTTCGGACGGCTGATGGGGCTGGACGGAATTATCCTGACAGCGTTCATTCTGGGACTTCCCGCCAATGAGATAGTTATCCCCATAATGCTGATGGGCTATATGTGCACGGGAACGCTTACCGAGGTCACCGACCCCACCGCACTGCTCTCCGTCCTCCGTGACAACGGCTGGACAATGACCACCGCTGTTTGCATGATGATATTTTCCCTCTGCCACTTCCCCTGTGCCACCACTCTTATGACCATAAAAAAAGAGTCGGGCAGCAGAAAGTGGACGCTCCTTGCCTTTCTGCTCCCGACCGCTTTGGGGATATTATTATGTATTGCCGCCGCTTTCATCGGACGGCTCATTGCCTGACGATATTGCCTGATTGATAGCCGCAGGCAGACCGTTTACCGTTATCTCGGGGTCGTCTAAGTCGATAAGCAGGCATCTTTTGCCGCCCACCAGAGCCGTTCTCACCAGGTCAACGGAATCTCTGCCGATATTCACGGTAATTCCGGGCATAGACAGCACCGTCTTTGTTTCCACAAGATTTGAAACTGTCAGAGGTGCATCGCCCACCGTTTCCTTGTAAACGGCAGACAGTCCCTCCAGACGCTCATCGCTTACGCCCGCTTCGGAAAGGATAGCTTTCAGCCGATTATCGTCGATAACGGGCAGAGAGGTTTCGTCCTTGTTCAGCTCAACGGTTTCCATAAGCTTTTCGTTCACACGGGTGATGACATTGTAATCCAGCTCGTCCCCCGCAACGCTCGCAACAACCTGATGGAAGCGTTCCTTTTCGCTTTCGCAGGACATAAGGAACTCACAGCCCAGTATCTCGTTAACAATGGAGATATTGGGCTTTTTCGGCGACTGAGTGTAGTACATAACGTGGTTAACGTCCGATGCCCTGTCGCTGAAAACGGGATAGAGAAAACCGTCCGACGGAACACGGCTGATGATCTTTTCCGTGTTGGACTTCTTGATGATGGTGTTTGTTTCATCATCGAAAACAAGCCCGTCCGTCCCCGTGTTTACGGGACAAATAGCGGCGATAACGAAGTTGTAGATATTCTCGTTATAATCCGCATCTATCTCGTCATTCTTATTTTTTGTGAATACCGAATATGAGCAGTGTCCGATAAGCAGAGTGAACGCCTGCTCGTAAACGATCTTCTCCGCAATGGTTTCCAGCAGCTTATCGGCGGACTCGTCCGTTTCCTCCAGCTTTCCCGAAACAAGGCTGTACAAAAGCTTCTGTGAACCGCCCTCCTCGTAGGAATCACGGGGGAATTCATACTCGGTCAACGCCTTGCCAAGGCTGCCGCTGAGGACCTTTTTCAGCGTTTCCATAATGACCGAGGCTTCCTCCTCGGGGATAAGTGTGTACATTCTGTTGGATTTGCAGAGGATATTTCTCTCGTGGTCAACGAATGCGGAATACACTCTGTTGAGAGTGAAAAGTCCGCTGGATTCGCTGAAATTCTTTTTAAGCTCGGATAATTCTTTTTTGTTCATTTTGTGTTCCTTTCTGTTGATTGTTAAATTTCTATATCAGCCGGTAGCTTATAAACATATATTGGTTCATCGTATGCTTCAAAATCCTTAGCAAAATTGTCTGCTTCATCTGCCGTTGCACTAAGACCGACAAAAATATTTTTAATTCTCTTATAATAGGATTCTTCTTCCCGAATAAATTCGGCTCCAAGTTTTTCAAACACATGCTTGCTGTGAGAATTTGAAGCAGTGATCTTGATTAAAAAATACTGTACATTCTGTTGCTTGCAGACTGCTTTCGCAAACAAAGGAATAACCGACGGAGCAATGCCTTTATTTCTGAAATTTTCCAGCAGATCAATGCCTATTTCGGGAGTGTCGCTTGATGGTTTCTGTAATTCGATACTCCCGCAAAACTGACCTTCTTTATTATAAATAGCATAAACCCTTGTTTCGCCATTAACAGTACTATCCCACATAATATCCTTAACTTTGGATTTTAAGAATAACGATTTATCTCCGATTGTCTGCCTATGCAGTTCAACATATGCTTCACGGTCTTCATCGGCTATAGGATATAAAATATATTTATCGTTTGCGGCAAATGATTTTCTATCCACGATAAAACACCTTTCTTTGACTAAGGTAAAAAAGATGAAAAGGAAAAAATGTCACAACGTTATTTTACTCTGCCATTGACCAACAGCCCTTGAAAATACCGGTGAAACGTTTATATTTTGCGTTCCGATCAGCTCTCGCTTGCCTTATATGTCACAACTTCCTTTATATCACCGTTTTCGATGATAACTCTCGGCACTCTCATACCCACGTTGCAAACCATCTCATAGCCGATAGTTCCGTACAACGCCGCAAGGTCGTCGGCGGTAATGGTCTGACCCTCCTGAGAACCGATAAGCACAGCCACATCGCCGCACTTTGCCTCGGGAATATCGGTAATATCCACCATCATCTGGTCCATGCATATCCTGCCGATTATCTTCGCCCGCTTTCCGCAGATAAGCACCTCCGCCTTGTCGGACAGAAGCCGTGAATATCCGTCCGCATAGCCCGCAGGCAGTGTTGCGATACGCATATCCTTGGGAACGGTAAATGTCCTGCCGTAGCTTATGCAGTCGCCCTTTTTTGCTTCCTTTATATAGGAAATGATTGTCTTGAAGCTGAGAACGGGAGTGGTTTTCACCGTCACGGGCAGCTCGGGATTGGGCATAAGTCCGTACAGCACGATGCCGAAGCGGACAAGACCGCTGTCCTCGGTGAAGTGATACTCGCCACCCGCACTGTTGAGAAAATGACAGTATCTGAGGTTTATGCCCTTTTCGGAAAGACCGTCCCTGACAGCCTTGAAGCGTTCTATCTGCATATCGGTGTATGCCTTGCTGTCCGCATCGTCACTGTCAGCGGAGGACAGATGAGAGAAAAGTCCCTCGGGCTTCAGGTTGGACATTTCGCAAATTTCGGCGGTTTCGTTAATGCAGTTCTGAATATCATCAGCCAGAACGCCGATGCGTCCCATTCCCGTATCAACGGCAATGTGTATGCGAATGCGAAGCTTTCTCCGCTTCGCCTCACGGTTCAGACGGTATGCGTGTTCCTTGGAAATAGCCGCAGCGATAACGTCATATTTAACAAGCTCCTCCACCGAAGCGGGAGGCGTATACCCGAGAATAAGTATCTCCCCCGAACAGCCGCCGTTTCGAAGCTTGACAGCCTCTTCAATGCTTGACACGGCAAACCATTCCGCACCGCAGTCCTCAAGGCAGTTCATAACGGTAATATCATCGTGACCGTAGGCATTAGCCTTGACCACGAACATAGGCTTTACACCGCTTTCCTCGGGGATCATCGAGCAAAGTGCCTCGTAATTTGCACGGAGAGCGTCAAGGTCTATCTCCGTCCATGCACGGTGAAGTCTGATAAATTCATTTTTATCCATAGTGACAAAGTTCCTTTCAAGGTTGTATAAATAAAGTATATCCCATTAAATGACGGGAAAATACAAATCGGTTACAAAAAATAACAAAATAGAATTATCTATTGAAAAAAGGGAAAAATTATGCTATAATTCAGAAAGTGACGTTTAGGCGTTTCCTTATAGCGAGGTGAGATAAGCTTGAAAAACGGCAAAACTATGTGCTTTTCGGGTCACCGTCCCGAGAAGCTTCCCGACGGCGGCGATATTAATTCCTGTGCGGTAAGAGCAGTGATGAGTATGGTATATATGGAGATAATAAACGGCATCTCCGAGGGATATACCCGCTTTATCACGGGAATGTCCAGGGGTGTGGACCTTTGGGCGGGAGAAATGGTCGCCGAGCTTAAATGCCAAGGTGAAAATATCGAGCTTATCGCCGCACTGCCCTACCCGAGCTTTACCGACAGCTTCACAGGCAAAAGCAACTGGACGGCGGGACACATTCTCGCCAATGCAGATAAGGTCTGCACCGTCAGCCCCGCATACAGCAAGGATTGTATGCGTCTGAGAAACAAATTTATGGTTGATAACTCCGACAAGCTGGTGGCAGTTTTCTCTGACAGCCGCAGCGGAACGGGTCAGACCATTCGGCTGGCAGAAAAGGCGGGTATAGAGGTAAAAGTCATCAGGCTGGAGCCGTTTTTTGAGCTTTGCGGACTTAAGGAAGATGAACTTCCCGAAGAATACCGCAACATATCTATTATATAGCGAAAACGAAAATTTTTCAAGCGGTTTTGGAGCTTTTTCATAAAAAATTTTTGAGATAAGCTATTGACAAAACCGACAGTATTTCAGCGGACGGACTTTTCAACTCTTTCAACTTTGTTTTCAACAAAACTTTCAACAATCTGTTGAAAACCAAGAAGATCCGCTGCAAACAATATTCCGAAAGGCAGGTCACATTAATGGCAAGCAAAAGAGCAAAGATAGCCGCAACATATTTTGTAACTATCATTCTGACAATTGTCCTTCTGGGAGGGACAGCTTATTTTATTATCACAAGATATGTATTCGGCGAAAAGAAAACAAACAACGATCTGGACAAGCTGCTTACAGCCGATACCCAGGTTACGGACGACTACAAGCCCGCCTTTGAGAATAATATGACCACGCTTATTATCCTCGATGCAGAAAAAAGGGAGTCGGGCAGCTGCTTTATGCTGCTGAGATTTCTTGCCACCGAGCAGGGTGCCTTGGTAATGCCCATTCAAAGCGACTGTGAGGTAAACGGTGCAAGCGGCAAGACCACCCTCTATGAGCTTTTCCGTACAGGCGGCACAACGAAGGCTATCACCGCCATTGAGGAGATAACGGGCATCGAGATCGACCGTTATATGAAGTTCGACAAAAACAGCTTCACAAACGCTCTCGACATTTTCGGCGGCGTTAACTATAAGATACCCTATCAGCTTATCTACGACAATAAGGAAACGGGCGAAATGACCGTTATTCAGGAGGGCGAACAGTTTCTGGACGCTACCCTTATCCGCCGAACGCTGACCTATCCCCTGTACAAAAACGGCGAAAGCTACCGTGCCACCGTGCTTGCTATGCTCTCTGCCGATCTGTTCAATCAGAATTTGGGCACGGGAATGTCCGACCGTCTGGACAGCTGCTTCTCCACCGTCATCAACAGCGGCGTGGAAACCAATATCACCAGCTACGACTATGAGGATAACAAAAAGGCTCTGGCATATGTG
Organism: uncultured Ruminococcus sp.; assembly: GCA_964540575.1. GTDB lineage: Bacteria > Bacillota > Clostridia > Oscillospirales > Ruminococcaceae > UMGS1889. Next base: position 11,506 of record CAZINI010000036.1, on the reverse strand, counting down.
CTGGACGCCACCGAGGACACCGTTGGCATAGTCCTCCCCATCGGCGGCTATAACGAGGACGGCAGATATGTTATGAACGCCGATTTCGTCAGACTGCTCCCCGAAACCCTTATGACCATTCCGCCGACAACCTCAGCAGTCACCACAGCCGCCAATGAATAAGCTTGACATTCTCAGCAGATATTTCGGCTGCCAAAGCTTCAAAAGCGGTCAGGAACAGCTTATCGACGGCATTCTTGCGGGCAGGGACGTTCTCGGCATACTGCCCACAGGCGGCGGGAAATCCCTTTGCTATCAGCTTCCCGCCCTTATGCTTGACGGGATAACGGCGGTTATTTCCCCCCTTATCTCCCTTATGACCGACCAGCGTGACGCACTTATCCGCCGTGGGATAAATGCCGTCTGCCTGAACAGTGCGGCATCTCCCGAGGAAAATGCAGCCGCCGAACGTGAGCTTATTTCGGGACGGGCAAGGCTCGTCTATCTATCCCCCGAACGGCTGGGAAATCCTCGGACACTGTCCCTTTTTTCGGGGATACGGCTTTCTCTGCTGGCTGTGGACGAAGCCCACTGCATCTCTCAGTGGGGACACGATTTTCGTCCCGCATATCTGAAAATTGCCGAGTTTGCGGAAAATCTCCCCGTCCGCCCGATAATTGCAGCATTTACCGCCACCGCCGCTCCGACGGTCAGGCGGGATATTTTTGAGCGGCTGAAACTGAACGACCCCGTGACCGTCATCAACAGCTTCAAGCGGGATAACCTGTTTTTCGAGATACAAAAGCTGCCGAACGACGCCGAAAAGCTTTTGGACACGTCGGCATTTATCCGCCGAATGGGCATAGAGGACGGCAAAAGCGGAGCAAGCGGCATTATCTACTGTTCGTCAAGGGAAAAAACGGAAACGGTTTGCCGTCATTTAAACGGTCTGGGCTTTTCCTGCCTGCCATATCATGCGGGAATGTCCGCCGAGGAAAGACAGTATAGTCAAAACGCCTTTCTTTCGGGAAAATGCCGCCTGATAACAGCCACAAACGCATTCGGTATGGGAATAAACAAGCCTGACGTGCGGTTTGTCCTCCATTACAATATGCCCGCCTCCCCCGAAGCCTATTATCAGGAAGCGGGACGGGCAGGCAGGGACGGACAGCCCGCTGTCTGCCGCCTGCTTTATTCGGGCAGCGACAGCTTTATTATCCGCTCCCTTATTGATGAAGCGGAGCAGAACAATTCAGAGCTTTCCGAGGAGGACGCACTGCTCATAAAAAAGGTTCGCCTAAAGCAGCTTTCGGCGATAGAAAATATCCTCCGCTCGGGGAAATGCGTGCAAAGCGAGATCCTCCGCTATTTCGGGGAATTTTCTCCCGAAAGCTGCCAAAGCTGCTCCGTATGCGAAAAGCGTATGGAGATACGGGACTGCACCACCGAGGGACAAAAAATATTATCCTGCATAAAGCGAATGGGCGAACGCTTCGGCATTGCCGACACCGCCGCCGTTCTTTTGGGGATAAAAAGCAGATTTATCTCGGAAAACGGCTTCGACAAGCTTTCCACCTACGGAATAATGAGCGACAGCAGCGAAAAGGAGATCCGTGCCATAACCGAAGAACTGCTTTGCCGTGGTCATCTCAGGCAGGGCGGGGACGGCAGAAGCCTGCATTTTACGGAAAATACGGGAACTGTCCTCTATGCACGGACACGTCTTACCGCAATGCTCCCCAAGCGTGACGAACGCCCCCGTCAGTCCGCCGATACCGTGACGGAGAAGCTTTTCCCGCCGAAATCCTGCCCCGATGAAAAGCTTTTTATGCGGCTGAAAGCGGTTCGGGACAAGGTGTCCGCCGTATGCGGACTGCCAAGCTATGCGGTAATGCCCGATACACTGCTTTCGGAAATATGTGCCGTCAAGCCCGCCACAGCTGACGAGCTTTTGCGGATAAACGGCGTTTCCCCCGAACATTTCAAACGGTGCGGCGAACGGCTTCTTGCGGAAATTTCCGCATACATAAATGAACAGTTAAGAAACCATCAACCATAATGCCCATAAAAAAATTCAAGCCCGAAAGCAGCTTTTAACAGACGCTTTCGGGCTTGATAATTATTTAATTACCAAATATCAAGATGTTCACCCGGAACAAGAAACGCCGGCTCATCTGTTCTGGGATGAAAACTAAGCCTTTTAATATAATCCTTATTATCTATGATCATATTGCGGTTTTCCATATCAATACGGTTGTAAACTTCCTCATTTACATAGTGCATAGTCATCCAGCCCGCACCGCTTGTAACATCTAAAATATCACATATTTCATTATATTCCTCCATTGCATTTTCTCCATCTCCGCATATTACTATACATACCCAATACCCCGCAATATCAAGATATTCCTCGGCAGTCATATAAGCGGGCAGCTCTTTGCTTTGATAATCCATAGGATAGCAGGCAACCTTTACCTCATCATCTATCACCGATGAAATTTTATCGCAAAGGATCTGCTCTGCTTCATCATTTACCAAATAGCAGCCGTAATTGTCAAGATATGTACCGTAATCATCACGAACATGATAATATTCCAAGCTGCCCGAAACTGTTGATACCGTTATGCCATTGTAATAGAAACCCCAAGTTTCGGTGGGAAAGCTATGATGTCGGTAGCTGCCCGGGAAATTGACTACTCTGAACTCTGTGTCATATTTTTCTTCCATATATTTCAAAAGCTTTTTCTCGGGCGGGTCAGCCTGAATTACCATTCCGTCAATTAAGGGAATAGTGTATTTTCTTCCGTGTGACGGCTGTATAATAAAACTCAAAACAAGAACAACTATTGCAATATGAATAACAGCCAAAATAATAACAGCTATTCTTTCTTTCATATGCCCCGACTCCCTTGAAATTTTTTTGATTTACTTTTGAAATAATTATACAGCAAAGCCACCCACATTGTCAATAAAAAATTCAACTCTCAACACCAAAAACTCCACTTTTCACTTTCCACACTTCACATTGAAAAAATCCCCTCCGACAGACCGAAAGGGATTTCCTCATTTAAAAAATTCAACTCTCAACTCTCAGCATTCAACACCAAAAACTCCACTTTCCACTTTTCACATTAAAATTCATCACTCAACACTCAACTCTCAACACTCCACCTCAGATCGACTGTGCCGTATAAAGCTTGTAATAAAGCCCCTTCTTAGCAAGCAGTTCCTCGTGAGTGCCCGACTCGGCAATGCCCTTGTCGGATATGTAAAGTATGCGGTCACAGCTCTTTATGGTGGACAAACGGTGAGCGATGATGAAGGACGTTCTGCCCTTTAGCAGATGGTCGATGCCCTGCTGCAAGCCACGCTCCGTCTTTGCGTCGATGGACGAGGTGGCTTCGTCCAGAACAAGTATCTTCGGGTCGGCAAGGATAGTTCTCGCAAATGCGATAAGCTGCTTCTGTCCCTGAGAAAGCACCGAACCACGCTCCTTGACCTCGGTGTCATATCCCTTCGGGAAGCTTGTGATAAACTCGTCCGCACCGACAATTTTGCAGGCGGCTCTTATTTCCTCATCGGTGGCATCAAGACGTCCGTAGCGGATATTGTCCCTTATCGTTCCGCTGAAAATGAAGCTGTCCTGAAGCATTATTCCCATCTGCGAACGGAGAGAATGCAGCGTTACCTTGCTTATGTCGTTTCCGTCAATAAGAATTTTTCCGCCGTTAAGATTGTAAAATCTCGAAATAAGGCTGACAACGGTGGTCTTTCCCGCACCCGTAGGACCAACAAGAGCAATGCTCTGTCCCGGCTTTACGTCCAGATTGAAATTCTCCAGAACATTCACGCTGCCGTCATAGGAAAAGTCCACGTTCTCGAACTTAACATTTCCCTTTATCTCGGGCAGCTCGTAAGCGTCCTCGGCGTCCTTGACGGTCACAGGCTCGTCCATGGTTTCGAAAATTCTCTCAAGATATGCAACGGTGTTGATGAAATTGTTGAACAGATTGGACAGATTCATTATAGGCTGCCAGAAACGTCCCGCATATCCGCCCATAGCAACGATAATTCCCAGAGTTACCGTCTGAGGACCCACTACCAGCAGTCCCACAAAGTATATTGCCACAGCAACCAGCGTTGAAATGTTATCCGCCACGGGCCATACAAGGTTGGAGCATTTTACGGCAGTCATCCAACGCTTTCTGAAATCGTCGGACAGCTTTGCATAAATAGCGGAATTTTCCTCTTCACGGGTGAACGCCTGAGTTATCTTTACGCCTGCAATGCTTTCGTGGAGATAAGCGTTCAGGTTAGAACCCTTGTTGGAAACCGCCTGCCACGCCTTACGCTGACGGGTCTTGATTATCGCCATAAACGCCGCAAATATAGGCAGACCTGCCAGTATTACCAGAGAAAGCTGCCAGTTCATAGCGAACATAAATATCGTTATGAAAATAAGGTTGAATATTTCCAGAATAAAGGTGATAATGCCGTTTGACAGCAGGTCGGAAACGCTGTTTATGTAGCCTATTACCCTTGCAAGTATCTTTCCGTGAGGACGGCTGTCGTAATATTCAAAGGACAATTCCTGCAAATGTGCGAACAGGTCTTTTCGCATATCGAAAACAATGTCCTGACCGACTATTGTCATTATCCTCGACCGAACAGTTGAAAAGCCCACGCTGACGGCAATAGTCACAACAAGCAGTCCCGCCAGAATAAACAGCTGCCTTGTGTCCCCGTTCGGAATAGTATTATCCAACGCATACTGAGTGATAACGGGAGCAAACAGTGCCGTTACCGCCGCAATCGCACTGAGAGTAAGTGCGAGGAACATCTTGCCCTTGTATTTGCCGACGTATTTTAGAGCACGCTTGAAATGCCGTATGTCAAAGGGAGATTCGAGGCTTTCGTCAATGTCATATTTGTTTCGCTGAGGTTTTTTTGCGGTCTTAACTTCTTCGCTCATAACGCTTCCTCCTCTCATCTCTGTAAATCGTAAATTTCCCTGTAATAGCCCTCTCGGGTGATAAGCTCCTCGTGAGTGCCGATGTCCTCTATCCTTCCGTCACGGAGGACGATTATCTTGTCGGCGTGCTCGGCGGAGGATATTCTCTGAGCGATAATAAGCTTTGTGCAGGGGAAATCAAGGTTTTTCAGACTGTTCTGGATATATTTTTCCGTTTCCATATCAACGGCGGAGGTGGTATCGTCCAGAATAAGTATAGACGGACGGACAGCCAACGCCCTCGCAAGAGCAATTCTCTGCTTCTGACCGCCCGACAGACCAACGCCACGCTCACCAATGATGGTGTCATAGCCCTCGGGCATTTTCTCGATAAATCCCGCAGCGGCGGCAAGCTTTGCATTTTTCCGCACGTCCTCGTCGGACATGGAGGTGTTGCCGAACGCAATATTTCCGTCAATGGAATCGGAGTAGAGAAGCACGTCCTGAGTTGCTATGCCGATATTTCCACGAAGCTGTTTCAGCTTCATCATACGGACATTGTTTCCGTCCACCAGCACCTCGCCCGAGGAAACGTCGTAGCAGCGGGAGATAAGGTTCACAAGACTTGTCTTTCCCGAACCTGTTTCGCCCATGATAACGACAGTTTCGCCCGCCTTGACGGTAAAGCTTATGTCGTGAAGCACCTCGGTATCGCCGTATTTAAAGGAAACATTCTTAAACTCAATATTGCCCTTCAACCTGTCGGGACAATCAACAGCATCTGCCCTGTCAACGATGGTTGAACGTGCGTAATAGAACTCAACTATCTTATTTGCGGACGCCATAAATCTCTGTAAATCGTTTACAAGGTTGCCTATCATTCGCATGGGGTTGGAAATAGCCCATATAAGTCCCGAAAATGCGGTGTATTCGCCCAAGGTGATACGTCCCGAAATAACGAACAGACCGCCCGCCAGCAGCTGAACGACAGCCAGTGCCTGTGCCGTTCCCTCGATAGCGGGGAAGAAATTCAGCCACATAAGGTTGGCTTTTTTGTTGGCTTCGGAATAGTCGTAGTTGAACTCGTCAAAGCGTTCCTTTTCGTATTCCTCACGGGCAAACGCCTTAACTACCCTGTTTCCCGAGATATTTTCCTCGGCGGCAGTGTTCAGTCCCGAAAGCCTGTCACGGAGATCCTGATAGAGAGGTCCCGCTTTTCCCTTGAATATCCACGAAACGATGAAGATAACGGGCGTCAGGGCAAGTATGCAGACAGCCATCAGCGGGTCGATGATAAAGAAATAGACAACCGACGAGGCGAACAGCACCAACGCTTCCAGCAGCGTTTTCAGCACCCATGCAACGGAATGCCGCACCATATCAAGGTCGCCGCTGAGTCTTGTCATAATGTCGCCCGTTCTGTTGTGGTCGAAAAATCTTGCGTCCTGCTTCTGAACGTTGTCGAAGAGGTATGTTCTGATACGATAGACAAGCCCCTGTGACGATATTTCATAGAAGATATTCGCCGTATACTGAAAGACGGTTCTCAGCAGCGTAAACAGCAGCATTCCGATAAGCAGCCTGATAAGCATATCGGGATGATTTGCGAGATTTTCCGCCGCATTTTCGCCGTAGATGAACTCGTCAACCACCTTCCGTCCGATATGCGGATTTATCAGATACATAGATTGGGTCACAACGGTCATACAGAGTGCGATTATGTACAGCTTTCTGTAACCCTTCAGATTTTCCCACAGCCATCTTATCTGAAACATATTATTCCCCCTTTGTAAAAGAACACTCACTTTATACTAAACACCATTTAAATCACGGAGAAGAAATCGGCGTAAAGAAGCTTGCGTTTATGGGTTTTTACGCCGAGAGATTCCCGTGATTAATGGATGTTTAGTATTCGAACCGTGTTTCCACGGGATACTCTGCTTATTATAACAGAAATAAAATTTATTTCAAGGGGGTTCAGGAAAAATGCTGCCGAATTTTGCGGAACTTTCAAACGTTTAACTTGGCGTTTTGACGGGATAAAAAAACCGCCTTGTTTAGGGGCGGTTTAGATGCGTTCTATTGACTGCCGATTTTTTATATGTTACAATATTTACAGAAAAACACGGAGGTCACACTATGGACAAGGACACAAAAAAAGCTATCTCTATTCTGAAAAAAGCTTCCGAACGTTCAATGACAGACGGAGAATATTCACTTTGCTGTGAAAAAGGTCTTATCATAAAGCCCGAAAAAATGACCCACAGCGAGCTTATCTCAAAAATACAAGCACTTGCCGGGGAAATTCCGCTTGAAAAGGCGGCAGATGGCTTTCTGTACAGCATTTCAAGCGGAGATATGCGTTACAGGACCGCCCTTTCAAGCCTGATATGGGCAAAGGCTCTGCCGACACACGATGCCGAAGTCACACAGGACTATCGGGGGAAAGATTGCTGTGATTTTTGCGGTGCGGAGCTTGACGGAGCGGGGAATTTTTCCGCCGAAAAACTTCATTCCTATGCCGCCGACAGACTTTTTCCCAAAAAGGTGTTTACAGACATATGCTGTGCGGGCTATGTCCTGAACGACCTTTCACTGTTTGCAAAGCTCCCCCGTCAAAGCTTTTGTGAAGAGGATATCCGCATTTTAAACCGTATCTTCGGGCTTGTAAAGGAGCTTGGCTCGGGCAATAAGGTCAATGCACTGCTGAAGCTTATCGCCGCCGATGCAAGCCTTTCGCTGACGGGTGCAGATGCCTTTTCGGTGCTTGGCGTGCTTTCGTCGTGCGGTGTTTTCGATACTCCCGACAAAAAAAGCTATGCTTCGGGGTTTGTCCCCTGCAATATGCGGGAGCTTATCTATGAAAATGATGTCTATTATCCCCTGCATATGTGGCGTGGGAAATACGGGGTAAATTATGATGCCGTCAGAGATACTTTCGGTGAGGAGATATTCTCAGCCCTTTCGGACGAAACCGCAATTCAGGGCAAGGCTGAACGTATCCCCGCAAAAAAGAAAAGCTCCCGTGCCGAGCAGTATTTCACAGACGGCGTTCACCTTATCGACCTTGACGACAGGCTTCGGCATTATTTCGGTCTTGCACCTATGAACAGCAGCTGGGAACGGCTGGTTACATATTCGGTCACCCACTGCATTTACAAGCGTATGGAAATGTTTTTCGACGGCGACAGATTGGTGAAATTCATATACGAGGAAAATGCCGTGAACAATGACGGCACTCAGGGCTTCCGAACATATACCGAATCCGACCTCGACATAATGACAAACAACCGCCAAACCGTTCTCCCGAACACTTCACGGGGACGGGAACAGCCCCTCACCGCTTCCCTTATCAAAACCCCAAGCTATATGAAAGCACATCTGATAGTCGGGACGGGCACTCATGCTGTTGCCTTCAACTCGTCCAATGACCAAACGCTGCCCGTCCCCGAAACGCTCATAAACTGTCCCGAGGATTTTTACGAAATGGCGGAGAAATATATAGCCTCTCTGCCCGATGACTATGAAACGCAGCTTTACAATTTTATCTGCAAAAAACGCAAAACGGTGAAGTTCACAGCCGGAGACATTTTCCGTATTCAGCTTTCGCCCACCGAATACACCTACTGCCTTATCCTCGGAAAGGTTCGGCAAATTTTGAAATGGAAAGAAGTTCCCAAGGAACACCCGCTGCACAGCTGTATGTGCCAGCCCATCATTTACCGTCAATACAGAATAAGGACGACCAACGCAAATATGACCGCCGAAGAGCTGTCAAGGTGCGAGCTTCTGCCTATGCGGATAGCACAGGACAATTTTGTCCTCTGGGAAACCTATCCCATAACCGCCCGCAAAAAGCTTGAAGAAAACGACATTGATCTGGGCTTTGGATATAATCGGGGCAAGGTGGTGTGGGGACTAAACTGTTACGATCTTGGTGAAGACCTGCTTCCCGAGCTTAACGGAAAATCCTTTGACAACTACGGAATGTATCTCTACATTCAATATGAAACCGAATTCCCCGCCGACCCGTGCGAACCTATCGAAACAAAAACCACCCGTGTGCGGGATAAGCTTGCAGAAAAGCTTGGATTTGGGAAAAACTATTCAATGGACGATTTCGTAAAACGCTTCGGCGGAATGAGCAGGCAGGAATATATTGACCTTGCCGAAAAACGTTTTAAGCAATAAAAAATCCCGTCTGCCCCCACAAAAGTGAGCCGCAGACGGGAATAATTATTTTATGCCGAAATTTCGGAAAAATCAGCCGAGTCTAGCCTCGATCTTATCCAGCTGAGCCCAGAGAGCCTCGGGGATATGACCGCCCTTGTCAGCGATGTCTTCCTTGTAGTATCTTCTCATTTCGGTGATCTCCTTCTTCCAGAGATCCTTATCAACAGCCAGGAGCTTGTCCATAACCTCGGGAGTAACCTCGTCCTCGATGCCCTCAACGTTGATGTCGCCCTTCTTAGGCAGGTAACCGATAGCAGTTTCCTCAGCATCGATCTTGCCTTCGCATCTCTTGATGATCCAGTCGAGAACTCTCATGTTGTCGCCGAAGCCGGGCCACATGAAGTTGCCGTTTTCGTCCTGCTTGAACCAGTTAACGTTGAAGATCTTAGGAGCCTTGTCACCCAGCTTCTCGCCCATTTCCAGCCAGTGAGCCCAGTAATCGCCAACGTTGTAGCCGATGAAGGGCTTCATAGCCATAGGATCGTGACGGAGAACGCCTACTGCACCGGTAGCAGCTGCAGTTGTTTCGGAGGAAACAGCAGAGCCGATATATGTGCCGTGAGTCCAGTCAAAGGACTGATATACCAGAGGAGTTGTGGAAGCTCTTCTTCCGCCGAAGATGATAGCGGAAACGGGAACGCCCTTAGGATTGTTGAACTCGGGAGATACGCAGGGGCAGTTTGCAGCGGGAGCTGTAAATCTGGAGTTGGGGTGAGCCAGCTTCTGAGGCTTGCCGTCGGCACCCATAACGGAGGTGAATTCCTTGCCGTTTACCTTAGCACCCTTCCACTCGGTAGCGTCCTCGGGAGGATTCTTGTCAAGACCTTCCCACCAAACGGTGTTATCGGCATTGTTAAGAGCAACGTTTGTGAAGATAGCGTTCTCTCTTGTGCAAGCAAGAGCATTGTAGTTGGACTTTGCGTTTGTACCGGGAGCAACTCCGAAGAAGCCGTTCTCGGGGTTGATAGCGTACAGACGTCCGTCCTCGCCGGGCTTCATCCAAGCGATGTCATCGCCGACTGTGAATACTTCGTAGCCTGCCTTCTTGTATCCCTCGGGAGGAATAAGCATAGCCAGGTTGGTCTTACCGCAGGCAGAGGGGAATGCAGCTGTGATGTAAACAACTTCGCCATCGGGCTTCTTAACACCCAGAATGAGCATATGCTCAGCCATCCAGCCTTCGTTCTTACCCTGATAGGAAGCGATTCTCAGAGCGAAGCACTTCTTGCCGAGGAGAACGTTTCCGCCGTAAGCGGAGTTGATGGACCAGATAGTGTTGTCCTGAGGGAACTGAACGATATATCTGTTCTCGGGATCAACATCAGCCTTAGAATGCAGACCTCTTACGAAATCGTTGGAGGTATCGCCAAGGTTCTCGAAAGCAGCCTTGCCCATTCTTGTCATGATATTCATATTAAGAACAACGTAGATAGAGTCGGTGATCTCAACGCCCACCTTAGCAAGAGGAGAACCGATAGGACCCATAGAATAGGGGATAACATACATGGTTCTGCCCTTCATAACTCCGTCGTAGAGAGGAGTGAGCTTTGCATACATTTCAGCGGGGTCGCACCAGTTGTTGGTAGGACCTGCTTCTTCCTTAGTAGGTGTGCATATAAAAGTTCTGTCCTCAACACGAGCAACGTCGTTGGGGAGAGTTCTGTGATAAAGACAGCCGGGGAGCTTGTCCTGATTGAGTCTGTACATCTTATCCCTGTTTCCCTCGGGAAGAGAGCATACCTCATCGGTCAGAGCGTCGAGCTGCTCCTTGCTGCCATCGATCCAAACTACCTTATCGGGCTTGGTGAGGGCTATCATTTCGTCAACCCACTTGTTGACATTGGGATTGTTAGTAAGTGACATAGCATAAACTCCTTTTCTTAACATTTGATCGTGAAAATGCGAAAGCCGCATTGAGATACAGCCCTCGATTCTCTCTCAATTAACATTATATCTGATAAAAACAATAATGTCAAGAGCAGTTTTGTGAAGATTTTAACGAAGATTTGCAGGCTATTTGCTAACAACTTGCATAATTCGGGAAATTTGGACAAATTTTTCAGACTTTCCTGCAAATTAAGGTTTTTCAGCTTTAAAATCCTGCATTTTCAGCCTCAGAAAATTTTGTTAAATTTTAGTTAAGTCTGCTTTCACGGCTTTTCGTGGGATTCCGCCTTTGTTCTGCTCCCCCGGCAAAGTGCATTTTACGCCCCGGGCAATAGCGTGTGTCGGCAGCTTTGCATCCCGCACTGTTATAGTAACCGTCATATATTTTTCTACCCGCCGAAGGCGGGTAGAAAAATATACCTAATTCAAATTCCGCTCAAAGTAAAATAATTTTTG
>CAZINI010000035.1:0-32796 GCA_964540575.1 uncultured Ruminococcus sp. | reverse complement strand
AAATCTATCAATTATCCCGGAAATATGGAGGAATACCGCAAGGTTTCAAAGGAAATTTGCAGCTTTGGTTCGGGGCTTTTTAATACCGAAGAAATGGGTGCGGAGTTTATGGAAAAGCTCATTTTGGAAGCTGTGGAGGCTGCCGAGAAAGCAGACGTTCCCCTTTACTGCGGCGAATACGGCGTTATTGACCAAGCCGAAATAAGCGACACAGCAATATGGTTTGAGGATATTCACAGTGTATTTGAAAAGCTCGGCATTGCAAGAGCTGCATGGACATACAAGGGCATCAACTTTGGCATAAGCGGCGAACACTATTCACAGTATATAGGCAGAATAATACGATCACTTTGAAAGGAAAATATATATGAAGAAAATCACGGCACTTTTAACCGCAGCTGTTATGGCTGTTTCAATGACCGCATGTTCGGGCAAAACCGAACCTGCGGCGGAGGACACACGTCCCCTTGGCGAAATGAGGAATATATCCTCCTCCGAACTTATTGCCGAAATGGGTGCAGGCTGGAATCTGGGCAACACCTTTGACGCATTGGGCGGAGAAACCGCCTGGGGCAATCCCGTAACAACACAGGAAATGATAGACGAGGTTTACAAAGCGGGCTTCAATACCATACGCATTCCCACCACTTGGGACGGTCATATGGGAGATGCACCCGATTACACTGTTGACCCCGAATGGCTTAACCGTGTGGAAGAAGTTGTGGGCTACGCTCTGAAAAATGATATGTATGTTATCCTGAACGCACATCACGAGGACAGCTGGGTAAAACCGCAGTATGACGGCCTTGACAACGTTAAGGCACAGCTTTCCGCACTTTGGACGCAGGTAGCAGTGCGTTTTGCGGATTACGGCGATCACCTTATTTTCGAGGGACTTAACGAACCGAGAATAAAGGGCGGCACAAACGAATGGAACGGCGGAACCGAGGAGGGCAGAGATTCCCTCAATCAGCTGAATGATACCTTCATTAAGGCGGTCAGAGCAACGGGTGGAAACAATGAAACACGAACCCTGCTGATAACGACCTTTGCCGCTCAGTCCGTCCCCGTTGCAATTGAAAATCTGACCGTTCCAGATGATAAATATGTGGGTGTATCAATTCACGCATATACTCCCTACCGTTTTACATATGACTCCGTGGGCGAAAGCTGGAATGCATTGTATTTCGATGATTCCTGTGCAGCTGAAATTGAAACTCTTTTTGCAAATCTTGACAAGACCTTTATAAGCAAAGGAATCCCCGTTATCATAACCGAATACGGAGCAGTCACAAAGAAAATCGACAAGGACTGGGGAACCACCAATGATGACGAGGTGGTGAAATGGGCTTCCTGCTATGTAAGCACTGCCGAAAAACACGGCATTCCCTGTGTTTGGTGGGACAACGGTTATCACACCTCGGGCAACGAGCTGTTCGGCATTTTCAACCGAAGAGAGCTTAGCTGGTATTGCCCCGATATTGTCAAGGCAATTATGGATTCTTTGGAACAATCATAAGCCTTTTGCTTGGGCAGTGATTCAGTCGGAATAATGAAATAGTATAAGGTTGATTTCCACGGTTATGTATGATAAAATTAATATGCAAGCTGTTGTCATAGCTAATTTTTAAAGCTGATTTGCATTTCACAGCGGATAATTGCATTTCACATAGCAAAAGCTTGATTCTCCCTAACAATGCTGATATACTCATAATATCAACAGAAAAGGAGAATCACTATGAACACTATCTTACTTATTTTACTTTGCGTTTTTGAAGCAGCCTTTGCTGTCACAGCCATCAGCCGCAGGGCAGATAAAAAGGGTTGGCAGACAGGCAGACTTATCTGCAATGCAGGTCAGCTGGGATTATTCTTTGTAATGCTCATCGCTCCCGGGATAGATATGAGCTTCCGTTTTATGGGACTGTTTATCCTGCTGCTGCTTCGTATTGTCATCGCTTTTATCGGTATGATGATAATGAGAAACAAAGAGGAAAAAAGCAAGCACCCCGCAATGATGATACTCAGTGCTCTGCTCTCAGCCGTTCTTATATCGGGAAGCATGATACCCTCATTTGTTATATCCGATTACAACGGACTGCCAGTTTCGGGAGAATATAATGTTGCCGAAGCAAATGCTATTCTCATTGATGAAAGCAGAACGGAAGAATTTGAATCGGACGGTTCAAAGCGTGAGGTACCCGTTTATTTCTACTATCCCTCCAATGCCGCTGAGGGCGAAAAATTTCCTCTGGTAATATTCTCCCACGGTGCATTCGGATATTATCAGAGCAACGATTCCACATACGCAGAGCTTGCGTCAAACGGCTATGTTGTTGTAAGCACCGAACACCCGTACCATTCACTTTTTACAACGGATACAAACGGCAATACCATAATCGCCGACTCTTCCTTCCTGAACGGCGTTATGGCAATAAATACCGAGGACGTTTCCGAGGAAACTACATTTGAATTATCCTCACAATGGCTGAAGCTGCGTGCCGATGATATTAACTTTGTCATAGATTCCGTTAAGTCGGCAGCAGATGCAAATGCAATTCCCGAATACTGGCATTCGGAACAAAATGAAAATATCAACACAGCACTTGCTATGACAAATACGGACAAAATAGGCGTTATGGGTCATTCTCTCGGCGGTGCGGCATCGGTATCCGTAGGCAGAACAAGAAGCGACATAAGTGCAGTCATCGACCTTGACGGAACAATGCTGGGCGAGGTAACAGGCGTTGAGAACGGCAGAGATATTGTTAATGACGAGCCTTACACAACACCGCTTTTATCCTTTGACAATGAGGAGCATCATTACTCAGCAGAAGCCGCAATAAAAGATGATATACCCTATGCAAACAATATTGTTCACGATAATGCGGTTTGCGGTTACAGAACATATATAGCAGGAACAGGGCATATGAATTACACCGACCTGCCTATGTTTGCCCCTCCCCTTGCGAAAATGCTCGGAACAGGCAGCATTGACCCCGAAGAATGTATGATGACCGTAAACAGGATAACACTTGAATTTTTCGACAGCTTTCTGAAAGGAACCGGTGAATTTAGTGTACAGGAACGTATCGACATATCATAATATGGACGTTAAGATAAGCAAAATACCCGAATCCGAAAACGAGCTTGTGGATATACGCTGCCACAAGGAAACGGACTCCGTACGGGAGATAGCCGACTTTGTGAGGTCAAGGCAGGGACAACTGACGGGCTCGCTTGACGGCAGACAGTACGCTGTCACCGTTTCGGAAATAATGTACATTGAGTCGGTGGACAACAGGACATTTATCTACACAGGGTCAAAGGTATATGAGTCAAAGCAGCGTATTTACGAGCTTGAGGATATTCTTAAGCCCAAGCATTTTCTCCGCATTTCCAAAGCTGCCCTTGTAAATCTGATGAAAATCAGCTCTGTAAAGCCTGCACTGGGAGGACGTTTCAGTGCAGTGCTTTCAAACGGCGAGGAGATAATTATTTCCCGCAAATATGTGGCAGACCTGAAAAAAACACTGAAAGGAGAAGAAATATGAGCTTCAAAGAACACCTTAAATCGGTAATGTCGCAATTCTTTGTTATTGCCACGCTTATTAACATAGCAACATTTATTCTGGGAGAAATTTTCCGTCCCGATGATAGATTTGGCTATGAAGCATTTCTTTCTCCGCTTATTTATGCGGCTTTTGCCCTTATTCCGATGCTTTGTATGTACTCGAAAAAAGAGCTTACCGTTAAGCAGCATATTTTTAGAGAACTTCTGCAGCTTATCTCCATCGAAATAATTCTCATTTTTTTCGGGCTTGGAGCAAAAAGCCTTGAACCCGAAAATATCGCTCTCACAGCAAGCTTTGCTCTCTCTATACTAATTATATTTGTCCTTGTATATGTAATAGCTTGGCTGCTTGATATAAAAACTGCAAGGCAGATAAATTCCGACCTGAGATCCTTTCAAAACAGGATCTCGGAGAAGTCTGAATGAACCGATCGTATAAAAAACAATACATTATATGGAAAAATGATAACAGCTGAGGACAGATAGTTCCTCGGCTGTTTTCTTGTTCTGTGAAATATGTATAATACTAAACACCCATTAATCACGGGAATCTCTCGTCACAAAACCATATACGCAAAACTCTTTTCAACAATTTCGTTTTTTGTGACGATTTCTTCTCCGTGATTTAAATGGTGTTTAGCATAAGTGTATGATTTTACGGCTGAATCCTTTGATGAAAGAACGCATTAACCGTTTTTATCTGACTTGTGCGATTCCCAACCGGATTTTTCAAAAAAATTTATATAATCAAGAAAATTTTTGTGGACATTTTCAATGAAATATGTTATAATGTGTTATACGAAATCATTCGCTTTAGAAAGAATCGTTGTTTATTAGGGAGATCGGTTATGTCATACTATTACAATGATAGAAAGAAATCCTTGAGAAAAAAGATATTATTCTCATCCATTACAGTGCTTCTGCTGCTTGCTGTTGTAATGGGTACTGTGAGTGTATATGTGGTTGACAAGCTGTCGGATACAAATTCAAAAAAGATAATGACACAGCTTTGTGAAAATGAAGCATATAAATTTGACAACAGGCTAAATCTCGTCAAGCATTCTGTGGATATTATAAACGAATACGCAAATGAACTGCAATATATGAGCGGTATCACAGATGTTTATTCGGATGAGTATGAGCAGCATATCGAAGATTTTTCCATTGCAGTTGCCAATCAGACAGCCGGTGCACTGGCTGTATACTTCAGATATTCCCCTGAGGTCACAGGCAGCGGAACAGACGGCTTTTTCTGGACAAGACGCCGGGATTCCGATAAATTTCAGGAAACGGAGATCACAGACATTCTTGCTTATAATTCCAGCGATGTGGGGCATGTTGGCTGGTTCTATATTCCCAAGGAAACGGGAAAGCCTTCATGGATGACGCCGTATTATAATAAAAATCTTGATGTTTTTATGATCTCGTATATCATTCCGATGTATCTTGACAACGGCGAATTTATCGGAGTCATAGGAATGGATATTGACTTTGCGACTATTGTCAACGAAACAAAGGATATGGATATTTACGGCTCGGGTTCAGTAGCATTTGTGGACCTGAAGGAAAGACTCAGCTATTCCTCGGACGACAACGGTGCTATTGAAAGTTCAAAGCTTTCAAACGCCTTGTATAACCATATCACGACGATAAATAAATTCAATGAACTGCTGGAGATAAATAATAATGACGGCAGCATCTCGGTAATATGCTGCGAAAAGCTCAGCAACGGTATGATGCTGTATGTTAATGTTCCAAAGAGTGAGATCGACAGTAACCGAAATTTTCTGATGATGCTTTGTGTTGTAATAACGGTCCTGATATTTGCCGTTTCAATTGTCTTTATCAGAAAACGAACCATGCAGATAGTGTATCCGCTGGAAAAATTAACAGAGATCACAAAGCAGTATGCGGGCGGCGATTGGTCGGGGCAATACATTTCGGATACCGATGATGAGATAGCGAATTTATCGGAGTGTATCTCGCAAATGGCAAAGAATACTCAGGTTTACATTGAAAAGCTCAACGCCCTGGCACGCACAGATGCCATGACAGGAATAGGAAATAAAACAAGCTATCTTGAGATGACAGAAAAGATCCAAAAGAACAAACACGGAAAATTTGATGAATACGCTGTTGTGGCAATGGACCTTAATCTTCTGAAAAAGACAAATGATACATACGGCCACGAATGCGGAGATATTCTGTTAAGAGAGGCTTCAAGGTACATATGCCGTGTCTTTGCAAAAAGCCCTGTTTTCAGGACAGGCGGCGATGAATTTGTCGTTATTCTTTATTCGGACGATTATCGAAACAGAGAAGAGCTGCTTCGGCAATTTGAAGGCGGGATGAACTATCCCGTAGAAGGTATCCCGGGAACGGTTTTATCAATTGCTTTCGGAATGGCAGAGCATTCAGCTGAAAATCCCGATTACGAAAGTGTATTTGAACTTGCTGACGAAAGAATGTACAGCAAAAAAACAGAGATGAAAATGCTGCGGCATGATTAAAGGTGATATTATGAAAAGCATTAAAAGGACATTTGTATTGGTTGTCGTCACAGTAGTTTTGTGCATGAGCTGCTCGATCGGTCTTACATATAACAAAACCAAAAGTCTTATGCGTGATGAATATGAAAATGAACTGCGTGTTGAATCGGGAATGATCTCGGGGGCTATTGAGAATAGCTTTCTTCGTCCCATAACCGTTTCCGAAACAATGTCCAAGGATCTTATTATGTATAAGGTACTGAATGTAAATACCAAAGATGAAGCAAAGGCAATGGAACAGGAAGCCGGTGAATATCTGACTTCTATAAGAAACGGCTTCGGATATTCCATGGTTTTTGCAGTTAATGATGCGTCAAAGGCGTATTATACCTGCGACGGTATCAGCAAGTATATTGCTCCCGATACAAATGACCAGGATATTTGGTATAAAGTGTTTATGGAAAGAGATACCGACAAGCCGTATCTGCTGGATGTTGATATTGATCAGGTAAATAACTGGGCATTATCCGTTTTTGTCAACACGGCAGTATATGACGAGCATGGCAGATATATTGGCTTGTGCGGTGTCGGTGTGGATATGACCGAATTGCAGAGATTGTTGGAACGCTATGAAAGAATATATGACGTTAAGATAGATCTTATTAACTCTGAGGGACTTATACAGGTCGACACAGATGCAGCGAATATTGAAAATGCCTACATAAAAATAGATTCTCCCGAGCTTTACTCAGATGGAGAATGCTATTATGAAGTAGGCGAAAATGTCAGCAGAACCATAACTTATATTGATGACCTTGGCTGGTATCTGGTTGTGCGGAACAACAGCTCATTAGTCAGCAATGTCTATTCCCTGCTGTTACCAAGCGTAATATGTATGGCTGTAGGAGTGCTTCTTATATGTGCGGTATTCTTTTTACCGTATCGCCGTAAAAAGGAAGATGAGGACAGCGGCGAATAATCGATAAATAAATCGTTCATTGACATTATACGGCTGTAATTTCAGATATTTCGAGGTGCACAAATGCGAATAACATCACTTGCCGAAAACACATCTGTCGGAGAAAACATCGGATATGAACACGGCTTATCCCTGTACATTGAAACCGACAACCACAATATTCTATTTGATATGGGACAGACAGAGCTTTTTTCGGAAAATGCCGAAAAGCTTGGTATCGACCTGACAAAGGCAGATATTGCCGTGCTTTCCCACGGACATTATGACCACGGCGGAGGGCTGAAAAAGTTCCTTTCGATAAATGATAAAGCTCCCGTCTTTATAAACAGATATGCTTTTGAGCCCCATTATAACGGAATGGAGAAATATATCGGTCTGGATATTTCGCTGCAGGATAATAAGCGTATCATTTTTACGAAAGATTTTTATAAGATAGGACAAGGTCTTACTCTTCACTCCTGCAACGAACGTTCAAAGAGGATAGAGCTTGGCAGCTTCGGACTGAATATGATGATAAATGACAAGCTTATCCCCGATGATTTCCGTCACGAACAGTATCTGCTCATAGAGGAAAACGGCAGAAAAATACTTATAAGCGGCTGCTCTCACAAGGGTATTCTGAATATCACAGAATGGTTCAGACCCGATGTTCTTGTGGGAGGATTCCACTTTTCAAAGCTGCCCCTTGATGACACGCTGAAAGGCTATGCTGAGTATCTTAACAGCTATGATACCGATTATTACACCTGTCATTGTACGGGAACGGAGCAATTCTCATTTATGAAAAAATATATCGGAAGGCTGAACTATCTTTCATCGGGAGAAAGCATTGTCATATAATAAATAGGCAGTCAGCCGACTGCAAAATAATGCAGTTTTCTTCAATATATATGATTTAAGGTTCAATATAACGTTTCAAAGATTTATCAATTTGCATTTTTTCAATCTCATTATTGACATACAGATGAGATCTATGTATAATTATTATAACAAAAAAAAGAGAAAGGGAGGATATTGTGTTAAAAATTCCCGAAAGAATAAATCGCCCGTATACGTCACGAGATATGTCGGGACTGAACAAAGTGTACAGCGGCTGTATGGTGAATTCATCAAATGTAAATAATCTGAACAGAATTACCTCTGACCCGTCTGCACAGAATACAGGAAATGCCGTTCAAAGTGCACCCCCTCGGAATATTCCGCAGAATACGGGAAATGTCGTTCAGAGTACACCTCGTCAGACAGCACTGCCGCCGATGAACAAGCCTATGCCGTCATTCTCTAAACCGATGCAGAAAGGCATGAAAGTACCGCTTTTCCCGCAGGGAAATGTTTCCCCGATAAAAGCGGGTATCGGCTGGAAGATCAATGACAGCCGCTGCGATGTGGATGTTTCGGCTTTTCTTCTTGGTACGAATGAGAAGGTCATTTCCGAGGACTGGTTCGTGTTTTACAGTCAGCCTCAAAGTCCGGACAGAAGTATCGTGTACAATCAAAGCGATACCGTTTATCAGAAATCGTTTGATATTGATCTGAACAAGCTTAACAACAATGTTCAGAAGATCGTCTTTGTTGTGACAATAGATGAAGCGTTAAAAAAAGGTCTGAATTTCGGTATGCTCAGCGATGTTTACCTGAAGCTTACCGATACGTCCGGCAGTGAACTGCTTAGCTTCTGCCTGACCGATTATTACGATAATGTCACATCAATGATGATCGGTGAGATATACAAGAATAAGGAGCAATGGAAATTCAATGCCATAGGCAACGGCATTGCCCGTGATCTTGAAGGACTATGCAATTTTTACGGAATAGAAGTAATATGAGGAGGAAATAAAATGCTTACATTAGATGTAGTTAATGAGCTTACGCTCCGGGTAACGTGTACCGGAACGGATTCCCTGTTTGTCAAAAAAGGAGCGTTTATCGCAGGAGAATGCATGGGTCAGAAGAATTACACATTTGAAAAGGTCCTGCTCGGTCCTCAGCAGGATCTGGGTGCTGCACTGCTTGGCTCGCTGGTGAGAAGAGTGACGGGTGAAAATATCCCTCTTATGAAGGTCAATCTTAACGGCGATTCAATTACATATTATGCCAACTATGGTCAGCACGTTATAGTGTACAAGCTTGAACCGGGCGAAACTATATCGGTAGAGTCTGAAAATATCCTCGCATTTACCCCCGACTGTGATTACAGCGTCAGATTTATCGGAGTCGGTGTTCTCTCACAGAAGGGACTCGCAACAACGACACTTACGGCCAGAGGAGCAAATTCCTGCGTAGCTGTGCTTTCCAACGGAAATCCCATCATTATCAGCAACGTCGATACGGGAACTTCTTTAGCGGCTGACCCCGATGCAGTTATCTGTTGGGTCGGCAGAGGACCATGCGATCCTTCGGTTACACTTGATGTGTCATGGAGGAACCTGATAGGTCAGCACTCGGGCGAATCCTATCAGTTTGAGTGGAATCCCGGCAACAGAGTTACCGTAATGATACAGCCTTCGGAAAGAAGCGGCGGTATCAGCGTCAGCGTGGACTGAACCACAATGAATTTCTGAAAATAGCTTCGTAATTTTGAAATAACAAAAATTCGCACGCAGCTTGTCATATGACTTGCTGCCTGCGGTATTTTGTCTCATTTTTGGCGAGAATATTCTGTAATCACAGCCGAAATTTTCGTTTTTTTCGAGTGTCTACTCTAAGGGGATTATTTCAGTCCTTTCTACAAATATGATATATAATACTAATTCCTAATCTCCTTATAGACAGAGTCTATAAGGAGAGCCGCCTAAAAGGCGGCAAGTCAAAACCGGCGGTTTTGACGGAATTAGTATTGTACGGCTTTCCTTTGCGGCTTCGCCGCACCCACCGCAAAGCGGTGGGAATCAACCTATAGACCTTGTCTATAGGTTGATTAGGAAATAGTATAATTTCTTTTGGAGAAGGTGCGATTTGTCGAGATGAAAAAAGCATCGACCGCTTGCCATGGTTTTTGGCAGACGGTCGGTGCATTAGTTATGAGTTATTATTTATCCCAGAGAGAACGGCAAATTAACATTTGAGGCAAATTCGGCAAATGCATTCTTGACATCGCTGAGTGCCTCGGGAACGACCTCGGAAACGGTGTCAACTACACTTGAAGCAAGCTCCTGCGCCTTTTCGGCGATAATTTCGGCACCCTCCGCTCCAAGTTCAACAGCTGTGTGATAGGCTTCAACCGCAATGGCACAGCCGACAGCATCACCAATCAGTTCCGCACCCACATACTTGCCTACTTTGCTTCCAACATAACCACCTGCAATTTTTGCAGCATTTTCACCTAAATTATAAGCTAATTCCCCACCGTCAATTTCTCCTCTTGCAAACGATGCAATGTCTTCGTAGGATTCTACACCAAACGACACAGTTGCAGCAGGAAGGCAAGAATTACCGATTTTTCTTATAACAGTACTTGAACTTTTTTTCATTACTGTTTTCATTGCACCTTCAGCAAACCCGGTTCCGTATCCTATTATCGCGGCAGTACCTGTTTCGCTAACAATATTAGCTACTGCTTCATCGACACCAATTTCTCCATCTATAATTTTGGAAACATTATCAACAGATGATACTGCTAATGTCATCATTGCAGCTTGCTTTCCGGTTTTCAAACCTTCCGAATTTCCCGATAAAGCAACATCAGGTGCTAACGCCATAGCTTTGTATGTTTTAGGGTGTGAAACCGCCAACTCAGCCTCCTTTGATGTTACAATACTTTGCTCAATCATGCTACCTATCTGCTTATATTTTGCTAATTCGGCTTGCTTGGTTTCAACTACATCTGTTTTCCCCAATGACTCAGCTTTTGAGACTTGCTTCTCAAGCTTACTGATTTTTTCGGGAAGCAACTCCTTCTTTATGCTGTTATAGTAATCTTTAGGTATCTCTATTTTATCTACTTTAGAAGTATCACGATATTTTTCATATTTTGAGGAAGCGAGCTTTTTAAGACATTCCTCTGGGTTTTTTCCGACAAATTTAGTTTGTATTTTTTCAACACTGCCATCGCTGTAATATCGCACCTTATCAACATATGGATCATTTACTTTAAACCCACAGTCGGGATTTGTTTTTGCAAGATCATCGGTTCTGACAGTTACTCTTCCCGTTCCCTTCAATTCGGCAAGCATATTTTCTTTTGTGGTAGATATGACCTCTGCCGCATAACCCGCATGCTGCTTAATGTTTGAGTGCTTATATTCGGGATTGATTTTCCAGCTGCTGATCTCATCAATTCCAAGTGTCTTTGAATCACCTTCTCCAACTCCTGTAAACATATCCCTTATGCCTTGATAGATAGAAGCCCTGTTTTCAGATGAAACATCGCTGACGGAAATTCCTAACCAATTTGAGATACTTTTATCGGCTGTCGGTGATAGCTTATCAAAAAATCCGTTTACAGCTTCAAATGATGTATCAAAAGACTTATTCAGCTCACGCATCTTTGAATCATATTCAAAGTTATCAAGTTTTAATGAACTTTGTTCAATACTATCCAACATCATTACTGTTATCCTCCTGAACAAAAGTGATCAAGTAACATATTTTCTTGATTTCCTCGCCTGTCATTCTGCTTGTTTTTGAAGAAACATATTTCTCCAGTTCATCGGGACGAGCGATATTCATAAGGAATGACTCGCTGATCTTAAACAATTCCTTTACCCAATCTCTAAGCTTTGGAATATCCTCCTCACGCCATATTACCTGATGATTAAAGAAAATGTAATCATCAAAAACTGCCGATATTCGCTTCTTAGTCGCTCTACTAACTTCTATGACCTTCAAGGCTTCGTTCAGCTGCTTTAATGAATATTTTCCTCCGTTTATCCATGGCTGCATAAGAACTCTGATTATCTTTGTTCTTGCAGATTTTTCGGTCGGAATAGCAATAGATTTCTCAGGCTTATACGGCGAATCCACCACATCCGCCTTATTTATCAAAGTCAGCACAGGATTAATCCAGTCATTCTGATAGACAACAGCAACACCGCCGGGCAGCTTTGCTATCTCATTTACCTGATCCTCCGTCAGACCGATGGAACGTCCAACGGCTTCACGGTCATTTGCTTCGGGAGTTCTGAGAACGATCTTTGTGTTTGTGTTCTTTATTGCGGCAATATCAACCGATGACGGCGACTGATCCACAATTATAAAGCCTTCACCATAAGTTCTTATCTCGGCAATAGTGTTTGTCAGCATTTCAACCGACTTTCCGATAAGCTCGGAACCGCCGCCCTGACTTGTGTTTTTCAGAAGATTATGTGCTTCTTCCAGCACCGTAATATGCTTTAGACCGTTGTTATTTCCCGTCTTTGTGTCAACACGATATTCATTCAGAATATAAACAATAAGTCCCATAAGCAAGGCTTTGGTTTCCGTAGATTTCACTCTTGAAATGTCGATGATACAATTCTCGTCAAACAGCTTTTCATAGGGTGTCTGGTCGGACGTAAAGATAAACTTGTTAAGTCCAACTGTCAGAGATTTTACTCTTGTTAAAAGTGCTCCTCTGTAATTTGATTTTATATCGGACGCATAATCGGAATTATCAATAAGCATTGTCAGCTGCTCCGAAAGTATCTCAAAATCGGGATATTCTATCTCCTCTCCCTCAAACGTAGACGAACCAAGATCCCAGCCAACAGATTCATATGAACGCAGTATTGCGTCCTTAAAAAATGCGGGCATAGCATCATACATAGGCCAGCAAACGCCGAAAATTTCAACAAGCCCGTCAACATGCTCCAGAACGTGAATTGACCTCGGAAACTTGAAAGGATTCAGATTGATAAGATCCGCTATTTTCGGATTAGTCGAATAAACATTTACATCGTCCCAATTGCCGAATACGTCCTTGTACTCACCCTTTGCAGGCTCAATGACCAGAAACGGAATGTCGTCCTGATGCAGCTCGGAAAGCATCTGATAAACAGCATTGCTCTTTCCCGAGCCTGTTGAACCCGTAATAAAGGTGTGCATATTCAAGCTTCTGTTGTCAAGCTCAACTATCTTATTTCTTATCTGTCCAAGGTCAAATACACGTCCGAGAGTCATTCTGTCCTCGGGATTGACAGATTCATTTTTGCGGAACAGCCTGTATGAGTTTACTTCCTTTCCGAATTCCGCATGCTCGATAACAGGAAGTCCGGGAACAGTCGCCCTGGGAAGCCCCATATGCAGACCAAGCATCTTTCCGCTTACGGAGGTTGCCGCATTAACACGAACATTTCCGCCATAAACAAACTGCGGGTGTGTAAAGCGTGACAGATAAGTTGCCAGATCGCTGAAGCTGCCCAATATTTCAGAATTGCTCTTTCGCCATGAGTTGATGGCAGACACTTCACGTCCCGATTTTTCGCCGTTCATAAGAGAACGATAATTGCTTGCGGCAATCTCAGCAGCTGACATATCGTCGGAAATGAAATATCCCGCAACGTCCCACATTCCATAGCTGTCAAACTCATCTGTCCGCTTTAGATTTTCATCTATCAGTGCCAGCAGATCAACAACGGTTTTGTTTTCGGCAGTAGTTGATATGGAATTTGAGGTAGACTTTGAGATCTGCTCATTGGGTGCAAGAGAATTTATAAAGCCATTCAGCTGACCAGCGACCTGTCCGCCGAACATTGAACCTCCTGTCACGCCAACTCCTTGAACACCGTTTCCGATAACAGCACCGCCCACAACACCTGCCAATGAAACGACTGCACCTGTTATCATAGCAGCCTTTTGTTTTCCGCTCATCTCGGCAAATGATCTTGCCCGTGAGCTTGACTCCGAAGAACTGTCAGTGGACTGCACTCTTGCCAGAGGAGATAGCTTTGTATAAAGATCCTGATAATCCTTTCTCATCATCTGAACTGCCTGCGGTGACTGATTCTGAGCAATGATTATGCCTGTGTACTGCCTTCCATACATAGCAAGAGCCAGTTTTTCAAGTCCCTGGACAAACTTCTCATTTGCCTGTTCGGAATTTTTACCGTTGCCTACAACGCTTACCGATGCAACATTGCTCTGATTCAGTATCTTTTCGGATATTTTGCCTATTCTCATTCTGTCAACATCGGCTATTTTCACACCGGGAAAATTTCCGACTAACGTATTTTTCAGCGTATCGCCAAGGGTTACCATTGAACGCTTGGAAACATCATCTGCAATGTCGTTGCTTCTTACGCCGAGATAGAAATTCGTTTCATTTCCATCGGAATCAATAATTATGAAAACAGAGGCATTGTATGTAGATAATGTGTTAAACACCGTGGTGAATTTATCCGTAACGGATTCGCCCTTTTGATAAACCATTTCCGTTATGCGATACAATCTGACATTATTGATAAGATCGTCTTCAAGTGAAGGTATGCTTCCAACAGGAGCGATCTCCATTTCGCTAAGACGTGCAAGATACTTCTTTCTTATTCCTTCATCAATAATTTCCAGACGATTGTCTATGGTCATTTCTTCCACGGTACCTGTGCTGTATTCGACTATTTCATTCATTTTTAAGACCATTCCTTTCTGAGTTTTGTGGTTTGCGTTAGCAAATCGAGGCGACAGCCGAAGAAACAAAACTCGTAGTTTGAAAATCTTTGATTTTCAAACTTACCCTCTTTCTGCCAGATGCAGCATATCTTTAAGCGTTACAAGCCAGTCATTATCTTCCTGAAGCAGCCTTTCGTCCTCGGAAAGCTGACCTGCTATTTCGTTCTTCTTTGCTGTTTTCTCGTTTATCAGTTCGATAATGTGTTTGTGATAAACCTCTGCAAGAATGGAATAATACTTTGTTAAAGCCGTTGTCCAGTCATCGATAACACGCTGACACAGCGGGATATATTTCTCGGCTGCAAGCTCTCTCCACGCTTCATAAGCATATGTTTCCTCGAGGACTTGTTCCTTCTCTACCGTTTCTCCGCTTGCCCTGAACAGGTCAAATATTGTCCCCTTCTGATCAACATACTGCTCTGTTTTCAGCTTCATAAATTCATCGGCAAGTGTTGGGGTAATATACTCTTTTGCTTCATAATTAAAATCTATGGTCGGACTGTAATCGGGCTCAACATTCGTATCTGCAAACCATTGACTGAACAGCTCGTCGATATCTTCACTTTTGACGACGGAAACCTCATCTATCTCACTTACGAATTCCTCATAGAATTTCTCCAGCGAAACATTGAATTCCACAGCCATTTTAAGTGCTTCTTCTTTGTTTGTGGTCTTTGTTTTCTTTTTTCTCCACTCGGCGATTTTTGATTTAAATGATTCCATAGACTCTGCATATTCTTCGGGCATAACAAGATTATCCCTCTGCACAAACAGATCATCTGCCGCCTTCAGCAAGCGAATTTCATTTTCCAGAATATCTATCTTGCTGTGAATTTCCGAATTGATCATCAGGCTTTTCTTGTTCTCGGCATCCAGCTCGGACTGTATCTCTGCAGTTTTCTCTCTGAAAATATCAAGGACAGTCTTTATGTATTCCGTCACAGGATATATCTCGAAATATTCCTCAATAGCAGCGTCATCGGCACCTGCTACAATATTTGGCTCTTTCACGCCCAGATCACGAATAATTCGTTCTATCTGCGGCTTGTTCAGTCCCGATTTGATACAGAAAAACAGCTGTCTGAAATTAATTTCCTCACGACAGATGATGGATTGCAGATCCCTTCTATTTTCAATATTGTCGGGAGAATTTATATACATCAGTATAGGCGTATTTGTCAGATCGGTATTCTGGAGTTCCTCAACATCTTCTATGTTTTCAACGCTAACGATTTCATCGGAAAGCTTTATCTCGGAAATACTTCCGCCGTGTATGGTTATAAACGAATAGGGAGCATCAAGCAGCTCCTTATTTTCGTCCATAAAAGCATCATAATCAAATCGCCTGCTGCGGTTATTCTCCAGCCACGAAAGAATATCCGATATCCGCTTATTCTTTTTCACAGGTGATTCAAGTTCGTTTTTAAAGAAAAACACAACATCCCTTTCCGAAACCTTTTGGTCGGCAAACACCTTTTGTATACGCACGAAGTCATCCTGAATACCTGAAAAATGCAGTTCAAAGCCGTACCCGTTCATCTCGTCACGGAATATGGACGGAAGCTTGTCCAGCCAGTCATTCATTCTTTTGTCCTGATATTTTTCGATCTGACTGTTTATTCTCGGAGACTGTCCGTTAAATTTTACTACTGTTTCACGAAGGTATGGATTGTAGCTTAACTCAGTTTTTACCATATTTTCATACTCCTGTCTATTGACATATATAAACGATGGATTTTACTCAATGCATAAAGCCCTAATTATAATATACCACATCCATTGTCCAAAAGTACGGACAAAGAATAAGATTTTTTAAGTTCATCATTTACTTAACATCTTGTTCAAGCATCAAACTAACCTCCCCTCCCCAAACAAACCTCCGGAAGGATCAAAGCCGTTTCCTCACTGTCACCCTCAGCTGTCCATGCAACTATGAACCGTATCTTAGCACTGATCGGATAGTACCCCTGCATTGCGAAATTTGCCATATCATTCTCAAACTTCTTTGAAAAACGGACTACCGAATAGGTCTTACCATTAAATACCGCATTCAAAATATTTCCTTGAATGTATAGCTCATCACCGCTTTTGAGCATAAGTATCAGCTTCTTTTTTCCCTTGCAGAAATCAAGGTAAATATCCTTGTGCGAAAGCTGATATATTATCTCTTCGGGCTGTTGATAGAAATGCTCGTCCTTATTTTTTTTAGCACCGTTTGGCTCAAAATCATCAAAAATCCCATTGTTGTAATGGATATGCAAGTTAGTTTTTGCTCTTGTCATTCCGACATAAAGCTTGCGTCGGTCCTCGTCCGTGTTGGCATTAACATTATTAAGCAGCATAAAAACGCTGTCAAATTCTCTGCCCTTTGATTTATGAATCGTAGACACGGTAACAACGCCCTGTTCATCACGGTAAAAATCCTCAAGCCGTGATTCATGCAGGAACATATCAAGATCCGTCTTGTATTTTCTCTCGTTTGAAAGCTCAAAATCCTCCAGCATATTAAGGCAAAGTTCAAGACATTCGCTGTCCTTGTACTGCTCTTTCAGATCGTCCTTTGCACTTTCCCACATATCGTCCGAAACAACGGGAGAAGCACATTCAGCGTTGATGTTTTTCAAAAAGAATCGTATTTCCGCAAGATCACGAAGATCAAAGCTATCTAACGACTGTATAAGCTTTGCACGGATACCGTTTTTGCGAAGCATTCCAACAACACGGAAAGCCTCATCGTTCCTGCTTGTCAAAACACAGACATTTCCCCCATATGCCGATGCTTTCAAATCATTTACAACAGCTTCCTCTAAATTCCTTGATGTATGCTTTATCAGCTTGACATTTCCGTTGTCCTTGTTTACGGGAATAACAGGTGCCGTTTTCATTCTCTCGGTAATTGTTTCGGAAAACAGATTTGCAAGTTCAACGATATTTGCACAGCTTCTGTAATTTTCGAGCAACTCATACTTGACCGCTCCACGCTCCGTGATAAATGATCTCAGATACCTTGAATCCGCACCTCTGAACTGATAAATGTTCTGATCGTCATCACCCACAGCAATGACACGCATTTCCTCATTTCTGTCCATAAGTGCTTCGATAAGTGCAAATTCGTTTTCGTCCATATCCTGTGCTTCGTCAATAACTAATACCGTTTTGGTTATCCTGCCAAGCTCAACATCTCCGTTTTTTATCATCTCCGCAGCATCTCTGACAACATTTTCCGATTCCTCCAAACTGCCCATCTTTCCGAGAAGATCAAAGCAATAGGAATGGAAGGTCTTTATCTCAACAAAGCTTGCGGCATTTCCGATAAGCGAATATAGCCTTTGCTTAAATTCCGTTGCCGCAGCACGAGAGAAAGTCACCATAAGCAGCTGCTCATGCTTAACATCTTCCAGAAGCAACAATGATGCAAGCTTATGCACCAGCACTCTTGTCTTGCCGCTTCCCGGTCCTGCTGTTACAACAATATACTGAGAAGAATTGTCATTCAGTATTGCCCTTTGCGTTTCGGAAAGCTCGTCGAAAAGCTTGCTATACTTTTCGGGTGTAACGTTGCGTTCTATCTCATCAGCACGATCTCCCGCAAAATATTTACTGAGAAACTTCTTGTAATCAAGCTGAAAATAGTCGCTTACAAACTGCTGTGCAGCATCATAGTCACGTTCCATCTTTTTTGCATATTCGCCCACAATATGTATCTGCTGAATTTTCTGTTTGTAGAACTCATTCAGCTGCTTATAGTCCTCTTTTTTATACTTTATCTTATTATCAAGCTCAATACGAGTAATTTCCATACCGCTGTAAAGGACAAAAAATCCGCCTTCCAGCCGCATTGAATCTATCTTTGAAAGATAAAGCAAAGCTTCCTCAATGTCATCGGGAGAAACATCTGTCAGCTTTGCATTATCATATGCCTTTTTTAACTCCAGTACAGAAAAAAGCACAAGTACCTCTTCCTTTTCCGATTTATCCTCCGCTGCACGATCGTACAGAAAGCTTACAATAAATTTTGCAATATCCGTACAGCCCTTGCGTTTTTCCTTTAGCTTTAAAAAATCTATCCCGGGCAGAAAGCTTATCTTTCCTAAAGCAGAATCAAGCGTTTTTTGAACATAATTCTTTATTGTCCAATAGTAAAAAATCGTTTTGATGCCATTGACAGTTGACGACTTTACGCCTGATTCCAACGCCTTTTCATTCAGCTCTTTAAGGTTAATGCACTCACCCTCGGGACATAAATTCTCCAGCAGAAACGTTTCAAGTGCAATAAATTTATTCAGTACCGCAAGCGACTTGTTCTTTGTATCAGAACGGCGGATATATGCAGTAAGATCCTTTGAATCTGCAAGCAAGCCCTCCTGACGAAGAAGCTCAAGACAATGTATAACATCAGACTTCTGCTCGCCCAGCTTATCGGAAATATAGTCCACTCTTGACTCGGCATCGTCATTTCCTGCCTTTGCAATACTTCTGCTTGAAATGAGCATACTCATTATGCGGCGTGAAAGAGTTTTCTCGCTGTCCGACATACGATAAGAGCTTTCAATGACCGCACTTGCATCTGCCATATTAGGCACCAGAATACTTGTTGCAAACACCTGCGGCATATTCTTTCCACGCTTTACATAGCCTGCATTTTCAAGAGCCTGAACCGCTGTTTTCACTCTTGTTTCTATATCCTGGGCAGTATTATCCCAACCTGCCTGACGTGCAATTTCAAGTGCCGATCGGCAAACCTTTGGTCTGAACTTTGTCAGATCCTTTATAGCCTTCCAGACCTGCTGTATCTCGCTGATACTGAGCTTTGTCTGATTAAGAAGAAGGAAATGCTTGTCAAGATCACCGTCATTAAACAGCACATAGCACTCCGCAGAAAGGCTCTGATCACGTCCTGCCCTTCCCGCTTCCTGGACATAATTTTCAAGCGAATCCGAAATATCATAGTGAATAACAAGCTTTACATTTGACTTATCAACGCCCATTCCAAAGGCAGATGTCGCAACGATTATCTGCACTTCATCGTTAATGAATGCTTCCTGATTCTCCTGCTTTTCGCTGCTGTCCATTTTTCCGTTGAATGGACGTGCCTTGAAACCGTCGCTGCAAAGCTTTTCCGCAAGCTCTCGTGTACGCTTTGTCCTTGATACATAAACGATGGTGGGACAATTTTTCTGTTCGATAAGGCTTCGCATTGCCACATATTTTTCTTCATCGGTTTCCTTGTACAGCACCGAATAGTGCAGATTTTTTCTGGCAGCCGATGTAGCATACAATTCAAGGTCAATGTCCAGCTTTTGCTTAAAATAATCCCGAATGTCACTTATGACCTTCTGCTTTGCAGTTGCCGTAAAGCACGAAACAGGGATCTTGTAATTAAGACGCTTTTTCTCCTGAAGTTCACGGATAAAATCGCCTATATAGAGATAATCAACACGGAAATCCTGTCCCCACGCCGAAAAGCAATGTGCTTCGTCAATTACAAAACGTGCAATATTCCGTGATAAAAACAGCCTTTCAATAGTTCTTGAACGAAGCGATTCGGGGGAAATATACAAAATTGACGCAAGACCGCTCTCTACACGTTCAATTGCCTCTGCTCTTTCAATAGGACTAAGCAAACCGTTTATTGCAACAGCGTCAACAATGCCTCGCCTTTCAAGATTATCCACCTGATCCTTCATAAGCGATTGAAGCGGAGAAATAACTACCGTAAGTGCCCTTGACACTTCTCCCGCAATGAGTGCAGGCAGCTGAAATGTGATAGATTTTCCTCCGCCTGTGGGAAATACTGCAAGAAGAGATTTGTTTTCGACAGCTGCTTTTACAGCTTTTTCCTGCAATGGTTCATCGTTATATCTGAGGAAATCATCATATCCGAATATGCTTTTCAGCTTTGTATGAACATCAAGCTCACGGCAGCAGTATTCACATTTTCCGCAAGGAGTGCTGCGTAGCAAACGCATTACATTTTCCACTGCAGGATAATTCATATGTACCCAATGCGGCACTATGGAATATTTATCCTCTGCCGAAATGAGTGCAAGACAATACGCAAGTTCAATAGGATATGACCTGATAAGTGCAGAAAGATCGCAATTGTGGCAAATATCTTCTCTGAATTTTTGGATAATTTCAGTTGGCAGATCTCCCTTCGGCGTATATCCCATATACATAAAAAATCCGAAGAATTCTTTTTGCTCATACAACAGGGAGCAGTAGATATTTTTCAGAGCATCATCAAGTGCATTAAAGGCGTTCACTTCGTCATAAAAAAGATCTCTTGCCTTTAGTGAATCATTCAGAGGATTATTAAGTTCATCGGTCTGCAGCTTGTCATCTTTCAAAAGGGCATGATAAGGGCGGTTTGGAAACAGAAGCGGCGAAAGTGTCAACGTATCCACAGCATAGCTTATTCCCGAATTATCGACAGCCTTCTCAATATAATTAAGGTCATGAGCAAGAATATTGTGTCCGCAGATAAACTCATTACCCTTGATAAACTCGGCAAAATAGCTTTCCGAGCTTGTATGGAGTTGACTTTCGTCCGAATCGACTGCACCAAAGTCACCTACTCTGCCGCTGTCAATATCAACCTCCGTATCAATGAACACTATTTTTCTCACTCTATCACGCCCTAATATCGTTTTATACTAAACACCATTTAAATCACGGAGAAGAAATCGGAGTAAAAAATTTGCGTTTATGATTTTTTACTTCGAGAGATTCCCGTGATTAATGGGTGTTTAGTATCTTATATTATATACCATAATTCGATATTTTGCAATATTTTTACTCAAAAAAGTCAATAGTGAAAATTATGTCATAGAATTGCTGTCACTTGTATTCATTTATCACTTTTGCAACATTCATTTCCCCGCAAACCGCCTATAATAGCTCTCCAGCTTCTCCTCGCAGATACGCAGAATATCTTCCTTATCTCCATCGGAAAGATTCTTCCAGACAGTCGGTTCCACCTCAACAATGCCCAAAGTCTTTGTGTGACGAAGCATCTGCATATCCTCGAAACGCTTGAAGGGGTTGGAAAGGATATTCCTCTGAGCGTCCTTGTCAGTGTAGCCACCCTTTGCAAAAATACTGTTTGGCTTCTCCACAACCAATCCGCTGTTTCGCCTGCCCTCATAGTAATTTTTGAAATAAGCAACTATATCATCAAGCTTTATCCTGCCCTTTGCATCTGCATTTGCAAGGATAGCCTTAATAAGCACGGGCTTATACGAATAACTCATATCCATCTGACGTATCATTTCCATAAACAGCTCTTTACGGTTCTCATCATTAATGAGCTGCCAACCGAATTTCTCGGCAGTCTTTTCAAGCGTTTCTTCCGTGAAATACTTGAATGTCCTATGCTCGCTTATGGGAACGATCAGATCGGGGATTATTTCTCCCTCACGAATATATCTCTCCACCGTTTCGGACGCAGCATCAACACGGCGGATAAATTCCATCTGCGATATCATTCCCGCAGCTTCTTCCTGCCAGTTGAATACGTCCACAGCTTCATAATCGGTGGCACTTACAGGGAAATCAATTATCGCATCGGGCTTTTCCCCTCTTGCATACAGTTTGTCATCGGCAGCCTTCTGCTGTTTCGTTCCGAGAACCAGCTTGCCGGGCTTGTACTCACTCAGCTTGAAAAGTCTGTGCATTGAATATGGCATATTGTACTGACTTGCATTATCCACAAAATCAAACACAAGCAAACTTTCCTTGCCCTTTCCGTCAATGGCTTTTCCCTTCTGTGACGGAAGATAATCCGCAACCTCACGAAACATGGGAGTATTACCAAGAAAAACACGAAGCTCGTCCTTCACCGTATCCGGCTGAATCTGCATTTGACGTACAGCCCAGCGATAAACGTCCCAGCCAAGATGTATCATGCTGTTTTGTTTGAGAAGGTCATCGTAGAATTTATTCTGCGAAACAAGCCTTGGATTGTGGCTGGCTTCATCATCTATCTCGACAGCAATTTTCTGTGAGCCGTTCTCAATGTAGAAATCAGCAAATCTGTCATTTTGATAAATGTCGTAAAAATGATACTGTGTATACAGATAGCCGGCCTTTTCCGCACCAAAGGTTTCGCTGAAAAGCTCAATAAACAGGTCTTCCGCACTGCTTCCCGATGCCGAATGTAATGCTTGACCTGCCATACTATTCATCTACCCTTTCAAGAAAGATCCTGTCCTTGAATCCGCCACGCTTCTCAGCTTTTTCGGCACGAACATGTTCAAGCTCGGAACCGGAATATCCTCTTGCCTCTGCAATTGCATACATGACTTCAAGCATATCTGCAAGTTCTTCAAGACTCTTGTCCGCCTGATATTCGGCACATTCCTCATTCAGCTTTTTATCAAGCTCGGCAATGTATTCATCTTCGGTAAGGATGTGACAATATGCTGTTTTACCTGTGTTTTCGATAATTTCGGGTATTTTATCACGAACGAGTTTGTTGTGTATGGGCATATTTGTAGTTCCTTTCTAAGTAATGCTCTGTTTATGATCCCGGCAATTTTAGTACCATTTTGTGCATAATTATCTAAAAAATTATATCACAATTCGTCGAATTAGTCAAGTCTGCCAATGTCCAGATTCAGGGACAATGGAGCAAGCTGCACGCCGTAAATGACGATTTTTCGGACTTTCTAAAAATAATAGCCCCAGAAAATAAATTATACACAAAATTGCTAGTGACGAATTGTGCAATATATCTATACAAATTTCACAATTTATGCCACCAATTTTGTTGAAAAATACGCAACCAAAATATCTTCTCATGATATGCCAGCCTTATATACCCCGAATGTGTAGATGGACACAATAAAAAGATACCGAAAAACGAAGAAAAATACCCGATAACTGCCCAAACCAAGGGGCAGTTATCGGGCGTTATCTTATCCCACCATAACCGTATGTAATCGTGCAGGAGTACTTCCCGTTTTATGAAGCTCTTGGCGTTAAAGGACACGAAGATGATACTCTTAACGACAGCTATCTTGATCTCTGCAAACTTCCGGGCAAAGAAGCAACGTTGAATTTCCGTGGAAATAAGATTTACAGCCGGTTTTTATTAAGCGTCCGTTTGTTGATCATTACGGCCCGTTTCCATATTCCTTGGCAGGAAAATATTGAGAAGTATTGCAGTTACAAAAACCACAGCAACGCAGTTCTCCGCAAATACCGTTTTCACCATATCGGGGAATATATCGAACATCTCAGGGCATTGTGTGAAACCAAGTCCTACGCTGAGAGATAAAGCTGCAATGGTGATATTTCTCTGTGTAAATCCGCATTTGCCTATCATCTGAAGTCCACTTACGACGATGGTGCCGAACATCATAATTGTACAGCCGCCGAGAACAGCATTGGGAAGCGTTGCAAGAAGAGCTCCGACCGCAGGGAAAAAACCTGCAAGCACCATAATACCTGCACCTGTGGCTATGGCATAACGGTTAACAACCTTTGTCATAGCTACAAGCCCTACATTCTGGCTGAATGATGTAATAGGCATACATCCGAAAAGTGAAGATATAGAGCTGACGAAACCATCACACGCAATGGAACCTGCTGTCTCCTTCTCGGTAACATCTCTGCCAAGTCCGGATGAAGCAAGAGCAGATGTATCTCCGATAGTTTCTGTGGCAGATACAAGAAAGATAAGAATAAATCCGATTATTGCACTTGCATTGAATTCAAGCTTAAAAGGAAGGAGATGAGGAAGTGCGATTATCTGCACATCGTTAAATGCCGAAAAATCCACCATACCCATAAACAATGCAACTATATACCCCAGAATAAGTCCGAACAGTACCGAAAGCTGTTTCAGGTATCCTTTTGCAAATATGTTGAATATCAGACAGCCTGCAAGAGTAACCGTTCCGAGTATCCAGTTCTGAGCCGAACCGAAATCCTCAGCCCCCGTTCCGCCGCCGAATGATGCCGCTCCCACAGAAAGCAGAGAAAAACCGATAGCAGTTACTACGGTAGCTGCCACGATAGGAGCAACTATCTTTATCCAGTATTTCGCAAACAAGCCGAGTATTCCTTCCACAATACCGCCTATAAGGACTGCTCCCAATATTGTACCATAACCATACTGGGAACCGATCACGCAGGCGAGCGATACAAATGTAAAGCTAATGCCCATTACTATCGGCAGCTTTGAGCCTACCCGCCAGATCGGGAACAGCTGAATGAATGTACCGATCCCCGCAATCACCATTGCACTCTGAATGACCATAGCCGTATCCTGTGCAGTAAGACCGCATACTCCTGCAACAATGATTATAGGTGTGATATTTGCAACAAACATTGCAAGAATATGCTGCAAGCCGAAAGGTATTGCCTTAAAAATGCTTATCTTTTCATCAAGGCTGTAGATCACATCTGTTCCTGTATTGACCTTTTCCATATGTATTACCTCTTTATTGTTCTCTGAAGGTTATGTTTCCTGTTGAAGCGTCCATAGCGTCAACTATGGCAAGTGATTCAAGCTGATAGCCGAGATTCCTGATAAGATGTCCTCCGACCTGAAATCCCTTTTCAATGGCAATGCCTATTCCTTCAACAGTACCGCCTGCCTGATTTACAATTGAAATAAGTCCCTGCAGTGCACAGCCGTTTGCAAGAAAATCATCTATGATAAGCACATGGTCGTCTTTCCCGATGAACTTCTTTGATACAATTACCTGATTTTTGCATTTATGCGTAAAGGATTCTACCTCGGCAATATACATATCACCCTCAATATTTATGCTCTTTGACTTTTTCGCAAATACAACAGGAACGCCGAAATGCATTGCAGCGACGCAGGCAATACCAATTCCGGAAGCCTCAATGGTCAGTATCTTGTTTATTGGCTTTCCTGCAAATCTCTTTTTAAATTCCTTGCCCATCAGGTTAAACAGATCAATATCCATCTGATGATTAAGAAAGCTGTCAACCTTTAAGACATTCCCCTCTTTTACGATACCGTCCTTAACAATTCTCTCTTCTAAAAAGTTCATGCTGATTCCTCCCCGAAATATAACAGTATAATATTTATTGTATTATACTTCGACATTTTTTTCAAGTCTTTTTCAGCTTTTTCTTATATTTTGCAAAAAATTGCCGTCCATGATCTTATCATCTTGCCACTTGACATACAGCTCGTCCCAAAGCTTTTGGTCGAGCTGCTTCTTAGACTTTCTTTCCGTTTAAGGTGTCAATTTTTAGCGGAGGTCCGTTTTGGTGGGAAACCGACTTAAAACGGATACTTTTCGATTGTCCGTTTCAAGTACAGTCTAAACGGACATTTCACAGAAAAAATGACAAACCCGATACTGCCAAGAGCGTCAGTACCGTGCATCCATCATCCCATCAACTCACAAGCCATCATTTCCCTGCATTCGCTGACGATCTCACGAAGCATAACAGGGTCATACATAAGCTCCTCGATTTCCAACGCATCATATCCAAGGTCGATAAGAATCATTATGTCGCTTTCATCGATACCGAAATATCCCGCATACATAATAAGTGCGTCCAGCTCGTTTTCGTCATCATCAAAGCCGTAATCAAAATATTTCCCACGGTAAGGATAGTAAGGATAATCATAGTCATCATTGTTAAACGTGCCTCTCTCAATTCTTCCGTCAGAGGATATTTTCAGAATTTCACCCGACTTGATTTCTATCTTTTCTTTCTTTTTGATACGCATTTTTTTCAACGCCTTATTAAGAATATCGGAAGTGCTTGCGTACACATAATAACCATCACAATCATAGATTGCAAGCGGATTGCTGCCTTTTACAAGATAGACCTCATTTTTGTCCGTAAGTATTGAGAAGCAGAACGAACCGCTTACCGTTTCGGACATTTTTGCAATGCTGTCAAAGCTGATGTCGTTGTAATGTTCAAGCAGCTGAACGGCTATGTAGCTGTCCGTTTCTATAGACGTATTCGGCAGCTGCATTGTCTTTCTGAGAATCTCATCATTATACAGCACACCATTATGAGCAAGAGCAAATCTCCCGCTTTTTGTTTTTCCAAAGAACGGGTGATTGTTGTAATTTATCTGCTGATTGCCTTTCGTTGTCATTCGTGTGTGACCTATAACCACCCTGCTCTCAAACGGTACATAGAACTTGAACTTTGAAGCCTTCACGGGACGCTTGTAGACATGAAGTCCGTCATTGGAAACATAAGCTATTCCCGTTGCATCTGTCCCACGCACCTCACATTCCTGAGAAAGAATATGCAATATTGATCTCCTCATAAATGCGGGCAAATTATGTTTGTAGTCGATAATTCCAAATAAACTGCACATTAAAATTCCTCCGTTTCCGATACAGGCTCGTTTACATAAAGCCTTCTTTCTTTCAGATACTGAATAAGCTCAGGCTCGGTTATTGCAGATACAAATTCGGGCCATGACAAGGAAGTCATTTCCTCATCATTAAAACTTATCGCTGCTTCACAAATGCGGTTGACCATTTGAAGCGTTGCTATCAGGGTATTGTACTTGAGTGTCCCTCTGAAAATCCTGAACTCAATTGTGTAATAGTTACACAGGTTAATGCAAGCATATCTTCCTTTGCCTGTAGACTTTGCATTATCCATAACCTGCTTGGGGTTATCCTTGATGCCATACCTTGCAGCCCAACGGTTTATCTGATACTCGGTTCTTCTGGAAAATCTCAGCATCTCTTGCCAAAATCGTTCGATAAAGAACAGTATCCTTGAAATGACTTCGTCCTGTTCGGAACGGTCACTGCCGAATGCTTTTCTGTTGACGTGCACATGAAGTCCGCAAGTACTTGTCTTGTGTGAACGATAGCCTAAAGAAACAGCCTTGGAGGTGATTTCCCTCCAAGGCATATTTTTCAGATGATATTCAAGTGTCATGGGGTGCGTTACAAGCTCCATTCCCTCGTCAAGGCTGCCGTCTGTTTTGATGTACAGCTGAGATTTGTCTGCAATATCGCAGAGCTTTTCGGCATTGTCATCATCACAGCCTGCACCGTCAATTTCAAGTTCAACGCCCATATACATATTGCCGTCACCGTGAAAAACAGGCTCGGGCTTGTAAGAATAACTATGGATATATTTTCGCTTGTGATTGGTATAGCAGCTGTGGCAATAGGGATAATCTGAATCTTCATCAATGTAATACGCATCATCGTCGTGGATAAGCCTTCCGCAATCCTCGCAAGTGGTGTAATGATTATCACGGCAATGACGGCAGAGGATAATATCGTCGTCGCCTTCATCGTCACCGTTCCAAATTCTTTCACCACAGCAATCGCAAGTGCGGGTGTTTGAATCATAGCAGTCCTCGCACATTATGACATCACCCATAGAGTAAATTTCATCATCAAGACTGCGTCCGCAGTAGGAACATATTACGCTCATTTTTCTTTTCCTCCATAAATAAAATTATCCCATAGGCACCGTTTGGCACCTATGGGATTTTGATCAATATTCTTCTGCTAACAGCATTGTACAGTGGTCGTCGTCGTCTATGACGTAGATTTTCTGATTTATAGGTTCGCTCCATTCAAAGCTTAGAGAATTCCTATACGCGGGCTGTTCCTGCTCGTGGACTATGGTCTGAATGCCGTTCTCATCGCTCAGTCTGAATATTTGAAGATAGTCCTTTTCAATGGGAATATCCGCTACCATTTTCCACATTATCAGCTGGAGCACAATTGGAATAGTTTCATTTACCCCGCACGTCAGATACTTTTCCGTCTTGAACATTTTCGGATCACCGCCTTTCTTATCGCAATAGTTATACCTACGGCTGCGATTATGAATTTGATAGTTCTCATAATTTCAATCTCCTTTCGCATAATAAATCGGTTTATACTATTTCCGATTCTATATATAGGATATATAATTACTCTTGGGAGATTTGCGATAAAAACAGCGGATTTGTTATGATCGTTCTTGACTATATTTGCAATTGGGGGTATAATGGAATAAATCGGGCAGATAAAACTGCTCGATATATCGGAATTTGTAAAGTTTAATTAAAATTGAACTATATTGAGCAAGGAGATACGGATTATGCACCATAATTTATTGTTTGACCTTGATCAAACTTTACTTGATTTTCACGCTTCTGAGCATCTTGCATTGAGGGCTGTAATGGAGGCAAATGGTCAGAGCTTTACAGAAAAGAATTATGATTATTTCAAACAAATCAATAAAAAACTGTGGATTGAATTTGAAAAAGAAAACATCTCCAAAACAGAGTTGTTTGAAACACGCTTCAAACTCCTGTTTGAAGCGTGTGGGTGTGATACCAGTGGAATTAACCTTTTGAAGATAAACGATGATTTCATTGATTGTATGTCGCACAATGGAGTATTAATGGACGGTGTGATGGATTTTCTAAAAAAGGTCATTGATAATGTAGCTGATGTGAAGATATATGTCATCACAAATGGTATATCGAGAAATGCCTTAGGACGAATTGCTTCCACAGGATTAATGGATTATATAAGCAGAGTTTTCGTAAGTGAATCAATGGGGAGTGCAAAACCCTCTCGTGAATATTTTGATATTGTAACAGAAACCATTAATGAACCAAACGAGAGTTTCATTGTTATTGGTGATTCGCTTACATCTGATATGCTTGGCGCAAAGAATGCAAATCTCACCAGCTGTTGGTTCATGCCGAATGGCAATATCGAAGAAGCAATGAAAGAGTATAAAATCGACTACATGGCTTCGTCTTTTGATGAACTATTTGATGTTTTAATAAAGTGGACAGATGTATCTTAAAGGTGATGAATGAAATAGCATATCAATACTGTTGTGGAAGATATTGGAACTGTTAAATTAAATTCTGATTTACCTCACTGCCAAATTCCCATTTTCAGAGCAGATTCTTGAGGCAGGACTTTGAAAATAAAAATCCCGATACCGCAATTAAGCAGTACCGGGATCACAAATTCCGTTTGATAATACAGTATGTTTTTGACTGATATGTTTTGCTAACCAAATGAATTATGACGTAATTTATGAGGAGTAAATTCGCAAGATCATACGGCTTTTAGCTTTTTATCGTTCCCTCAAACAATGCCAACAGCGCCAGCATTTCCCACCACAATGAAGCCCTGCCTGAACCTGCCTTCCTCTATTGTGACCCATTCCATTACAGGTACCCATTACTTGGGCGTTATCACATCTAACGACTCTCGGATCACTCTGAGTCTCTCTCGGGCCGTCCCAGTACTCGCATGTCCCACATTGCTTTTTTATTGCCCATAATATTGTCATAACAATTCCTCCCCAGTATTTTTTGTAGATCAATACATACACAAAAAACGGTTACTCTCCATCGGGATCGTATTCATTCCTGCGTTTGCTGAGATGCCTTCAATGAACTTAATAGTATACCCTCCGGCACGTGCAATTTTTGCTCGTTCACGCCTATCCGTAGTCTGATTCACCAGATCAGCTATGTAATCTGAACGGTACAACCTCATTGGACAATCGATCTTGTCACCACGGAAATACTTAAACAGCTTGAGCATAGCGTCCCTTCCGATAAGCTCGTACAATTCCAGATAACTGTCGTTCAACGCTTCAGATTCTTTGCCGCTGACCTCAAACGCATCATAAATAGACTCTTCGTTCAAATCGTCAAGATTGATTTTCTTCATTTAAAACCTGGTATAATTAAATCATCCCCCCAGCCAAAGATTTAATTACACAAACCTTTCATAATAATAAAAAGTGTGATATAATCAAAAGTGCTTTTACCACACAGGAGGATAGGGCAACGCTGGGGAGCGACCTGAGCGGCTGTGTGAGTTTTAGAAAAGGGGGATATCCCCGTTGGATGAGGTTCGCCCTTTGGAAAACCAAAGCGATAAACCCATCCGGTAACTTTAAGGAAACCCCGTAGTCCATTTCATGTCTTTCACCTACGGCAGCATACGCTGACCGGTTTAAGGAGGTTTTGGCTGCGGGCTTTTCCTGAGTGTGGTTATTAGTTGGTTACGGCGCTTTGCGACCGGTAATAAAGAACCAGGTTACATAGGAAAAGTTATGCAGAAAGCACCGGGGTTTACTATTGCAGGAGGATTTTTATGATTATCGTCGGTATTGATGTCGCTTCTCAGAAGCATGATTATTTCATGATCCATAAGGAAACAAATACTGTGTTCAGCACATCTTCTGTCAGTATTCCCAACAGCGAGCATGGATACAAAAAGCTCCACACAGACATTCAAGCCTTCAGTGGAGCTATCGGTGATTCAGATATACGTATAGAGCTTGAATCTACCGGTATCTACCACACTAACATCATTGCCTTTCTCGTTGCTTATGATTATCAGGTAATGATGATCAACCCGATTTTAACCAATATGGCTCGCAAAGCTAGCAAAGTGCATTCTCCTAAAAACGACAACCTTGACTCGCAGACCATTTGTAAGTATATGATAGATC
The DNA here is from genome assembly GCA_964540575.1 of uncultured Ruminococcus sp. GTDB lineage: Bacteria > Bacillota > Clostridia > Oscillospirales > Ruminococcaceae > UMGS1889. Next base: position 1,706 of record CAZINI010000035.1, on the reverse strand, counting down.
ACTCGGACAAATTCTTGCCCTATACACCTACATTATACCACAAACAAACGCTAAAGTCACTATCCAGAAAAAGATTTTTTATTGTTGAGAAACTCAGAAAAGCAAAAATTGTTGTAAACAACCTTGTTCAGCTCATTTTTCCTGAACTCAAATCTTTTTTCAGCAATATTTACGGTGCTTCCGTTATTGCAATAATCAAGGAATACGGTACTCCTCAAAAGCTTGCTAAGGCTCATGCTTCCAAAGTTGCTTCCCTGTTACATGGACGTTGTAAATGCACTGCAGATGATATTATCGATGCTGCAAAGCATTCTGTCGGCATTTCTGATGACTGCTATGCTTTTGAGCTTTTGGACGCTATTGAGAACATGGAGCACATTCAGTGCAGAATTGAAAAATATGATGCCTATATAAAGAAATTGGTGGACGAGCTGTGCCCTAATCTGCTTACCGTTCCCGGAATAGGCTACACCACTGCAGGACTGATTGCAGGCGAGATCGGTGACGCTGAACGTTTCCATACAGCTGAAAATCTTATTTCATTCAGCGGTATTGATGTTACGGTTTACGAATCAGGAAAGTACAAAGCCAAACATTTAATGCCTTCAAAAAAAGGCTCGAGATATTTAAGATACGCATTGTTTCAGGTTGCGAGGATCATCTGGATGAATGACCCCGTTTTTAAAACTTATTATGAAAAGAAACAAGCTGAGGGCAAGCACTACTATGTTATCCTCGGGCATATTCATTATTTTGATTATATTCAAGCAATACACCTTGTACGCTTTAAAACTCTTGAATTGTTCCGTTATCACGCCAGATTTAACCCGAAGCCCCAAACCAAATGTTACAGCCCAGGAGAGCATGATAACCATAAATATTCTCCAATCGCAGATTTTCTTTTAAATAATTATAACTTACGCAAATATTCAGATGAAATATGGGAAAAGGCAAATAAGATTAAAACAAAAAATGATTAACCATTTTCTCGTATATCGTACCGGCTACTTTATCTTTAATGCTGCCCCCTATTACATCTAAAATGTTTGCAAAAAAATAAAAGCACGAGAATGCCCGTGCTTTTATTTCGTCAAAACATATTGTTTAAAATTGCTGTACCTTCTTTTGAAGTTTTCTCCGTCAGATGATTATAAATGTTCATTGTATTCAATATCGCATATGGGCACACCCAAGCAAATACCCACAAACCCACATTCTACGTCATTTATCACACCCGAAAAAATAGCTGTCTGTTCCGAAGCCGCAACAGACAGCTATTCTCATAAAATATCATTTATCCCCTTCCACAGCACCCTTGTCAACCTCAATATACCTCTTATGCGGCAGCGGCTTGTCCAACAGCTTGTAGTAAATATGAATATCCCTAGGTCTGTCGGCAGCATAAGCATCGACAGTAATGTACTCAATAAGCTCCAAAGCCATTTCTCGGGTAAGCTCCCGAACGTCTGTGTACTTCTTCAAACGGCGGATAAACTCCTCAACATCTTCCTCGTCCTGTTTTGCAGCTGACAGCTTTGCTTCAAGCTTTTCCACTTCTATTGATAATGCTTTCTGTTCCGACTGATATTTTTCCAGCAAATTAACGCAAACATCTTCGGGAATCTTCCCAAGCACCTTGTCCTCATAAATGGACGGAATAAGCTTCTGCAATTCTTCAAGACGATACTTACCGTCCTTCAAACGCT